>CAYXTJ010000057.1:0-13254 GCA_964467715.1 uncultured Sphingomonadaceae bacterium | reverse complement strand
TCGAAAAGGCCGGCCAGTACGCCTATCGCGACCGCAAGGTGAAGAAGCGCAACTTCCGCGCCCTGTGGATCCAGCGCATCAACGCTGCCGTGCGCGCAGAAGGCATCACCTATTCGCAGTTCATGCACGGCGCCAAGCTGGCCGGTATCGAACTGGACCGCAAGGTGATGGCAGACCTGGCCATGAACCAGGCTGAAGCCTTTGCGCTCATCATCAAGCAGGCGAAGGAAGCCCTTCCCGCGTAAGCGGCAAGGATATCCTGCCCGCCTTCAAGGCACAGAAAAGGGCGCGGACGGTTTGGGATCGTCCGCGCCCTTCCTTTTTCCCGTCAGCCACCGGTGAAGGGTCGTTCACACCTTCGGCTGCCGGGGGACCTCAATTGATCCGGGATTTGTCCTTACTGGAGGTCTTCCGCCGATACCCAGCCGCGGGTGCCGAAATTGTCTTCCGCTTCGATCCAATGGCCGTCGCGATTGCCGGTCGGCTTCAGCTCTGTGCCAGCGCGCAGGCTGCGCACTTCGGCAGCGGTGCCGGACGGGCCGGCGCGCACGGTGGTTTCCACCGCGGCGATGGCTGCGGGTTCGGCACTTGCGGCAGGTGCGCCCGCCTGCGGTGCAGCTTCCAGCGCGGAACGCTGCGCGACCAGCTGGTTGAAGCCGATGATATAGGCCTCGGTCAGCTGGCGGCCTTCCTTGCTGTCGCCATAGCCAGCGCCGCCAGCGATATCGCGCGCCCAGGAACCGCTGTTGCCGCGGAAGCTGAGGGTTGATTTCGAAACCGAGCCGGTGCCCGTCGCCAGCTGCTGCCCGTTGGACGGGCTCACCACGGTAAGGCCTGCTGCTGTCACGGTACGACGGCCACCAAGGCCGCCGAGCATGCCCAGCGCGGAGCCGCCGAACGGCACGTTGCGCAGGATGCTCGATGCCGCGCCGCTGCGCAGCAGGGCCTCGCCTGCCGCACCGCGTGCCAGCTCCATCGTCTGGTCCACTTCCTCTTCGGTACCGGCAACGGCGGTCATCAGGAAGCGTGCAGGCTCCGCGCCGCCGGCGTGCGGCGTGAAGCAGCCGCTCTCGGTTGCCAGTCGCGCGATCAGTGCGCGCGGGCTGCCCAGGTTCCACTGACTCCAGCCGGCACCGGCGCCGTCTACCAGGGCGATCGTGCCGATGCTTTCATCGCACCTGACCAGTTCTACATCATCGTCTGCCAGCGCCGCAGCGGGCGTCAGCGTGATCGCCACAGCGCTGATCAACGCGGCCTTCAGGTATTTCTTACTCATGGCGTCCCCCTTACGAGAAGCACCCCTTTAGCGGTTGCCGGGGATCATTTGTGCAAAGTGATCGGGCAATGGCAACAAGATCAGGGCCGACTAACAGCGCTTGTCATATTCTCGACGGATTTGTCATCGCCGTTGCGCGAGTTTTTGGACTTCAATGTTCAAAACTGTTACGTGAATCAGCAATGCAATTACAGGCAGCACATGCCTGCTCGCTGCATTCGAGCTTGGGGCCCGGTCGCAATAATGCCAGAAGATTTCGCGATTGATGTGCGGTTCTACCGCCTGTCGGAAAGGTTGCAGCCCTATTTCACTGCACTCTATTCCTTCGACATCGATTGCGCGGATGATGCGATGGTGATGGACCAGTTGCATCCCGAATGGTCTGCCATGCGCTTCACCCAGCACGGTACTGCGCCCCACGCCGCCATCACCCCGGATGCGATTGCGCCCACTTGCCCCTTCGTCGTCAGCGGGCCCACCAGCCGGGCGATCCGTTTCGGCCTCAAGAAATCGCGTATCTGGGGCCTTGGCCTGCAACCGGCGGGCTGGGCGAAATATATCAGTGTGCCGGCCAGATCGTTGGCTGACAGAATCGTCAATGCCGGCGAGACCGCGTCTTTTGCATCTTTCGCGCCGATCCTTGATGTGGTGCGCAACGCCAAGGGCAGCGATGATCGCGATGCAACGGCAGCGCAGATCAATGATTGCCTGCTGACCGTCAGCCAGCTCGAAGTGCCCAACGAAGGCAAGGTGATCGCCTGCCAGGATGCCTTGCGCGATCCCGAAGTCGGCAGCGTCGCAGTGCTGGCAGAGCGGCTGGGGATGGAGCGTCGCACGCTGGAACGGCTGTGCGGGCGCGACTTCGGTTTCCCGCCCAAGCTGCTGCTGCGTCGGCAGCGTTTCCTGCGCAGCCTGTCGCGCTTCATGCTGGAATCGCGGGAAAGCTGGTCAAAGGCGCTCGACGTACAATATTTCGACCATGCCCACTTCGTGCGCGACTTCCGCAGCTTCATGGGCCTGACGCCCACCGAATATGCCGAAGCACCGCATCCGGTACTCGACAGGATCATGGCGCAACGCATGGCGGACCAGGGCGTGGCACCGCAGACGGACATGCCCACGGTACTGCGCTACATCGTGAGTCGCGATTCCACCGGTTAGGGCTTGGAGGCGCAGCGCTTGCCCGCTAACAGGCCCGCCAAACCAATTGTCACTTACCGGAAGCCATGTCCGAACTCGAAACCATGAAAACCGATGCGCTTTCCCGCATCGTAGCCGTGCAAGACCTTGATACGCTGGAAGCGCTGCGCGTCGAATTCCTCGGCAAGCAGGGCAGCATATCCGGCCTTCTGAAAACGCTCGGCAAGATGAGCCCGGAAGAGCGGCAGGAAAAGGCGCCCGCAATCCAGGCGTTGCGCGCGGCGGCTGCCGATGCGCTGGCGGAAAAGAAGGCGGCGCTGGAAGCGGCAGACCTCGAAGCGCGCCTTGCCACCGAGACCGTGGACCTTACGCTGCCGGCTCCGGAAACGCCGCGCGGCACGGTGCACCCGGTGAGCCAGGTGATGGACGAACTGGCGGAAATCTTCGCCGACCTCGGCTTTGCCGTTGCCACCGGCCCCGAGGTGGAGGACGACTGGTACAACTTCACCGCGCTCAACATGCCCGAAAGCCATCCGGCGCGCGCGATGCATGACACCTTCTATTTCCCCGACACCGCGCCCAAGGGCGGCCGCATGCTGCTGCGCACGCATACCTCGCCAGTGCAGGTGCGGACCATGATGGCGCAAGGCGCTCCGCTGCGCATCATCGCGCCGGGCCGTGTTTACCGCTCTGACAGCGACGCCACGCATACGCCGATGTTCCATCAGGTTGAAGGGCTGGTGATCGACAAGGACATCCACCTCGGCCAACTCAAGTGGACGCTGGAAACCTTCCTCAAGGCCTTCTTCGAAACGGACGATATCGTGCTGCGCCTGCGCCCGTCCTATTTCCCTTTCACCGAACCCAGTGTGGAAGTGGACGTGGGCTTTGCAATCGATGACAAGGGCAAGCGCGTGCTTGGTGGCAGCGGCGATGCGCCGGGCCATGGCTGGATGGAGCTGCTCGGCTCCGGCATGGTCAACCGCCGGGTGATCGAAATGTCGGGCCTTGATCCTGACCAGTGGCAGGGCTTTGCCTTCGGCGTGGGCGTGGATCGCCTCGCAATGCTGAAATACGGGATGGACGATCTGCGCGCCTTCTTCGATGGCGATGTGCGCTGGCTGCAGCACTATGGCTTCTCGGCCTATGACCAGCCGACTCTTTCCGCTGGCGTGGGAGCAGGCGCATGAAGTTCTCCCTCGAATGGCTGACCTATTTCCTCGAGACTGATGCTTCGGTCGAGGAGATTTCCGCAAAGCTCAACGCCATCGGGCTCGAGGTGGAAGGCGTGGAAGACCCGGCAGAGAAGCTGGAAGGCTTTCGCGTGGCGCATGTCCTCACCGCAAAGCCGCATCCCGATGCTGACAAGCTGCAGGTCCTCACCGTCGATACGGGCGAGGGCGATCCGCTGCAGGTGGTCTGCGGCGCGCCCAATGCGCGTGCCGGGATGAAGGGCGTGCTGGGGCAGGCTGGTGCTGTCGTGCCTGCAAACGGCATGAAACTGCGCAAATCCGAAATCCGCGGCGTCGAATCGAACGGCATGATGTGCTCGGTGCGCGAGCTGGAGCTGGGTGAGGATCACGAGGGCATTATCGAACTGCCCGAAGATGCTCCCGTGGGCACCGATTTCGCCACCTACCATGACGCATCACCGGTGTTCGACGTGGCGATCACGCCCAACCGCCCGGATTGCATGGGCGTATACGGCATCGCGCGCGACCTTGCCGCAGCAGGCCTCGGCACGCTGAAGCCGCTGCGCGATGACAGTTTTGCAGGTGACTATCCCTGCCCGGTGGAAATCCGCACCGTTGACCCCGAAGGCTGTCCGGCATTCTATGGCCGCGTCATTCGCGGGGTGAAGAACGGTCCCTCGCCGGAATGGATTCAGAAGCGGCTGATCTCTGCCGGACAGCGACCAATTTCGGCGCTGGTGGACATCACCAATTACATGATGCTCGCCTTTGGCCGTCCGGCGCATGTCTATGATCTTGCGAAACTTTCCGGCCCCGTCGTGGCGCGCCGTGCGAAGGATGGCGAGCAGGTCCTCGCACTGAACGAGAAGACCTACACGCTCGATTCCAGCATGACCGTGATCGCTGACGACAACGGCGTGCACGATATTGCCGGCATCATGGGTGGCGAACATTCCAGCGTGCAGCACGATACCACCGACGTGCTGCTGGAAATCGCTTATTTCAACCCGGATTCCATCGGCGTGACTGGCCGCAAGCTGGGCCTCGCCACCGACGCCCGCACCCGTTTCGAACGCGGGGTGGACCCCGCATGGCTCGACGGCGGGCTGGACGGGCTGACCGGCCTGATCCTGCGTTTCTGCGGCGGCGAAGCGTCCGAAGCGGTGCAGGCCGGAACGGCACCGAGCGATGCCAGAACGGTAACCTACGACCCCGAACTGACGCAGAAGCTGGGCGGCGTAGCCGTGAGCGAGGCAGAACAGCGCTGCATCCTTGCCGCGCTCGATTTCGGCGTGTCGGACGACTGGACAGTCACCGTGCCGCTGCGCCGCCACGACATCGAAGGCCCGGCTGACATTGTCGAGGAAGTGGTCCGCATTCACGGCCTCGACCATGTGGAGAGCGTCGCGCTCACCGGCAATGTCGGCGTTGCTGCGCCGACTGCGACGCCTGAGCAGGTGCTGGAGCGCAAGGTCCGCCGTGCTGCTGCCGGTCGCGGGCTGAACGAGGCTATCACCTGGTCCTTCCTGCCGGTTGCGGAAGCCGAACATTTTGCCGATGGCCAGAAGCTGTGGGTGCTCGACAACCCGATCAGCGAGGACATGAAGGCCATGCGCCCCTCGCTGCTGCCGGGCCTGATTTCCGCTGCCAAGCGCAACATCAATCGCGGGGCTTTCGGCCTGCGCCTGTTCGAGATCGGCCGCCGCTATCTGCGCGCCAAGGACGGGGCTAGCGACGAGCATCCCACGCTGGGCGTGGTGCTGGCAGGCGAGAAGGTCCAGCGCGGCTGGGCTTCCGGCAAGGCGGTGATGTTCGATGCCTTCGACGCCAAGGCAGAAGCCATGGCGCTGCTGGCAGAGGCCGGTGCGCCGGTCGACAAGTTGCAGGTGATGGGCGAGGCGGGGCCGCAGTTCCACCCCGGCCAGTCCGCCACCTTGCGGCTCGGCCCCAAGAACGTGCTTGCCCGGTTCGGCGCGCTGCATCCGGCAACGCTGGAAGCCTTCGATATCGATGGCCCCGTGGTCGCGGTCGAGATCTTCCTTGATGCGATTCCGGGCAAGAAGGGCAAGACCGCTTTCGCCCGCCCGCATTATTCGCCGCCTGCGCTGCAAAGCGTGATGCGCGACTTCGCTTTCCTCGTGCCGCAGGAAGTGGCCGCAGGCGATCTGCTTCGTGCGGTGCGCAATGCCGACAAGAACAACATCGTCGATGCCCGCATCTTCGACCTGTTCGAAGGCAAGGGCGTGCCCGAAGGCAAGAAGTCCATCGCCATCGAGGTGACGCTGCAACCGGCTGAAAAGACCTACAAGGACGAGGAGATCAAGGCGATTTCCGATGCCGTGGTCGCTGCTGCTGCCAAGCAGGGCGCAGAATTGAGGGGATAGTGAGCCCTTCCGTTCGCCCTGAGCTTGCCGCAGGGGCGCTTTCCTCCTTCATGAAAGGGCAGGGCTCCCGCAGGCCCGGCTCGAACGGACTTTGATCATGACCTCCCATCGCCGCCCGTTCGCGTTCGTTTGTGCGCTTCTGGCGCTGGCCCTCGTAACGCCAGCCCAGGCACAAACCCGCCAGGACATCTCCGAGCCGAAAAAGATTTCCGCGCCTTCAAAGCTGAGGGACGGGGAGGGCGCGCTGCAGCTTTCTGTCAGGACGCAGAAGCAGTTCGTCGAAACCGCGATCTTCTATCTCGCGCAAGTGGATGAGGCGGGCAGTGACACAGGAACGATCCTGCGTTTCGAACGCGGCGCTGGCGTGCCCATCATGGGCAGCAACATGATTGACGAAAAGCAGCAGGTCTATCGCGTGCTCGCCGGACGGTACCGGCCATCGCCGACACCGTCGCCTGCGACCAGATGCCCTTTGCCCCCGGCGTCTATTGCCGCAAGGGGTTTGCCAGCTATCCGGCAGGCCGCCTCGATACATCGGATGCCTTTATCGACGTGCGCGAAGGCGAACTCACCCTCGGCGGCGATTTCATCGTCGAATATACCGGCGCGATGCCTGCTGCGGAAACCAGCGTTTTCGATATCGAGGACAGCCCCGCAGACTGGGGCCTGCGCTGGCGGCCTTCGCGCGACCTGGCATCACATTTCGAAGAATTGCCGCAGATCCAAGCTTCATCGCCGCCCGCCATGCGATCCCGCATCGAATGCAACCAGCGCCCGGACGGTGTCACGCTCTATATTCCGTTCACCTGCTGAGCACGATCCGGTGGACATTGGCCGCTTGCAGGGCTAGCCGCCCGCCATGTCCAATCGCCGCACCTTCGCGATCATTTCGCACCCTGACGCCGGTAAGACCACGCTTACCGAAAAGCTGCTGCTGCAAGGCGGCGCGATTCACCTTGCGGGCGAGGTAAAGGCGCGCGGGGCAGCGCGGCGTGCCCGGTCTGACTGGATGAAGATCGAGCAACAGCGCGGCATCTCGGTCACCTCCTCCGTGATGACCTTCGAGAAGGACGGCATCACCTTCAACCTGCTCGATACGCCGGGGCACGAGGACTTCTCCGAAGACACCTATCGCACGCTGACAGCGGTGGACTCCGCCATCATGGTGCTGGACGCCGCCGCCGGTATCGAGCCGCAGACGCTGAAGCTGTTCGAGGTCTGCCGCTTGCGCTCGGTCCCGATCATCACGCTGATCAACAAGATCGACCGCGAAGGCCGCGATGCCTTTGAGCTGCTGGACGAGATTGCCGACAAGCTGGCGCTGGACGTATCGCCGATGAGCTGGCCGGTCGGCATGGGCGGGCTGTTTGAAGGCGTCTATGATTTCGAGACGGGTGAGCTGCATTTGCCCGAAGGCGATTCCAAGGAATTCCTCGACAAGACGGTGCAGACCGATGGTCCCGATGATGCGAAGCTGGCGGAATACCTTTCGGTAGACGGTGTCGCCCGCGTGGCCGAAGAAGGCCAGCTTGGCCGCGAAGGCTATGCCCCGTTCGATTTCGAAGCCTATCGCAACGGCGACCTGACGCCGGTCTATTTCGGATCGGCCTTGAAGAACTTCGGGGTGGAGCAGATCGTCAATGCCATCGCCACCTATGCCCCCACGCCGCGCCCGCAGCCGAGCGAGGATGGCGAGATCGAGCCGACGCTGGACGAGGTGACCGGCTTCATCTTCAAGGTACAGGCCAATATGGACCCGAACCACCGCGACCGCATCGCCTTCATGCGGCAGGTGTCCGGCACCTTCAAACGCGGCATGAAGCTGACTCCGTCTGGCCTTGGCAAGCCGATCGCGATCCATTCGCCCATCCTGTTCTTCGCGCAGGACCGCGAGATTGCCGATACGGCAGAGGCTGGCGACATCATCGGCATCCCCAACCACGGCACGCTGCGCGTGGGCGATACGCTGAGCGAAAAGAATCAGGTCCGTTTCACCGGCCTGCCCAACTTCGCGCCGGAAATCCTGCGCCGCATCGCGCTGGAGGACCCGACCAAGACCAAGCAGCTGCGCAAGGCGCTGGATGACCTTTCCGAAGAAGGCGTGATCCAGGTGTTCTATCCGGAAATCGGCGCGCAATGGATCATCGGCGTGGTCGGCCAGCTGCAGCTGGAAGTGCTGATTTCGCGGCTGGAGGCGGAATACAAGGTAGGCGCGCGGCTGGAGCCGTCGCCCTTCGCCACCGCGCGCTGGGTGCGCGGCACCGATGCGGCGCTGCGCAGCTTCGAGGAGTTCAACCGCGCCAACCTCGCCAAGGATCGCGACGGTGACATGGTGTTCATGGCCAAGAGCTCGTGGGACGTGAACTATCAGGCGGAAAAGAACCCCGACCTGACCTTCTCCGCCACCAAGGAGAGGTGACAAGCTGACCCGCGCGCCACAGGTAACCGCGCATGGCCGAATTCTTTGACGAGCTGAACGACAAGCACGTGGCGATGATCGCCGCGCAGCCGGTGTTCTTCGTGGCCACCGCTGCGGAAGGCTCGCGCATCAACCTCAGCCCCAAGGGCTATGATGCCTTTCGCGTGCTCTCGCCCACGCGCGTTGCCTATCTCGATCTTGGCGGCTCCGGTAACGAGACTAATGCGCATTTGCTGGCAGACGGGCGGATCACGCTGATGTTCTGCAATTTCCAGCAGCCTGCCCAGATCCTGCGCATTTACGGCAAGGGCAATCCGGTGCTGCCGTGGGAAAACGGGTGGGACGATCTCGCCCGGCATTTCACACTCCTTCCCGGCACACGGCAGATCTTCGATATCGAAGTGGAGAGCGTGCAGACCAGCTGTGGCTATGGCGTTCCGCTGATGACACTCGACAAGGAGCGGCTGACGCTGGTCAAGCACCATGCGCAGGCCGATCCGATGGAATGGGCGGGCAAGTACAAGCGCCGGCGGGAAAGCATCGATGGCCTGCCGGCCCGCACTACGGACCGCTTTATTGCGGGCACCATGCCGGAAACAGGGGACTGAGCTTCTTCGCGATGCACCTTACCTTTGCCAGCTACAACATCCACAAGGGCGTGGGCCTCGACGGCAGGCTCGATGCGGACCGCATCATTCGCGTGATCCACGAACTCGACGCCGATGTGATCGCCCTGCAGGAGGTGGACCGTCGCTTCGGCGCGCGCGCTTCCGTGCTGCCGCGCGTGATGCTGGACGAGGCGGAATATGACATTGTGCCGGTGCGCATGCGCCCGCGCTCGATGGGTTGGCACGGCAACAGCGTGCTGGTGCGCAAGTCGATCGAGATCGTCGATGCCGCGCCGATCACCCTGCCATCGCTGGAGCCGCGCGGCGCGGTGCATGCCCGCTTCCGCAAGGAGGGGCGCGAGTTTGATGTCGTGGGGATGCATCTCGACCTGTCCGGCCTGCTCAGGCGCAGGCAGATCGAAACTGTGTGCGAGGTGATGCGCCACGGCACCGGGCCTGCTGTCATCATGGGGGACCTCAACGAATGGTCACCCCACGGCGGTGCGCTGCGCGCCTTCGGCAAGGCCTGGACCGTGCTGAGCCACGGACGGTCCTTCCCCGGCAGCCGCCCGCTCGCCCCGCTCGACCGCATCGTGCATTCCGCGCACTGGCACTGCCACAAGGCCGAAGTGTTCCACAATTCGCTGGCGGTCAGCGCCTCCGACCACCTTCCTGTACGTGCCCAGCTGGAGCTGCGTGCCTAAAAAATAGGCAGATGCACAAGATTCAGGCTCGCAATTGCAGCATCGGGCCGTCGAAAAATACCTAACAAACGGTAAACTCCTCTATTTCGGTTTTGGCACGGCCTTTGCACTGCTTGCCAGTGGCCGGGATTGTCTCCGGTAAGCAATAGGGGTCAGTGATGAAATTCATCATCGCCATTATCAAACCGTTCAAGCTCGACGAGGTGCGTGAAGCACTTGGCGCGCTCGGCGTGGCGGGCATGACCGTGTCCGAAGTCAAGGGCTTCGGCCGGCAGAAGGGACAGACCGAGATTTATCGCGGTGCCGAATATTCGGTGAACATGCTCCCGAAGGTTAAGCTCGAAATCGCAGTCAGCGACGAGCTTATGCCCAAGGTCGTCGAAACCATCCAGCAAACCGCCAGCACGGAAAGCATCGGCGACGGCAAGATCTTCGTTCTCGACCTCATGTCGACAACGCGGATCCGCACCGGCGAGACCGACGAAACCGCGCTGTAAGCAGGGGACATCACTGAGATGAAGAACATTATCAAATACGGCGCGCCCGCCCTTGCGGCCCTCGCCATCGCCACGCCGGCGTTCGCCCAGGAGGCTGCGGCTGACGCAGTCGGTGGCGGCACCGCCTACATCCTCAACACGCTGCTGTTCCTGATCGGCGGCTTCCTGGTCATGTGGATGGCCGCGGGCTTCGCCATGCTCGAAGCTGGCCTTGTTCGCACCAAGAACGTGTCCACCCAGTGCCTCAAGAACATCGGTCTCTATTCGATTGCCGGTCTGATGTTCTGGGTCATCGGCTACAACATTGCCTATCCGGGCTTTGATGAAGGCAGCCTCGGCCTGTTCGGCATGGGCGGCACCATCTATTCGATGCAGGGCGTTGGCGAAGCCGACCTCGACACCGGTTATTCGGTGGCATCGGACTGGTTCTTCCAGATGGTCTTCTGCGCAACCACCGCCTCGATCGTTTCGGGTACGCTGGCTGAACGCATCAAGATCGTTCCCTTCTTCATTTTCGTCACCGTGCTGACCGGCATCATCTATCCGGTCGTGGTGAGCTGGGAATGGGGCGGTGGCTACCTGGATAGCGTGCACGGCTTCTCCGACTTCGCCGGTTCCACCCTGGTGCACTCCACCGGCGGCTGGGCAGCCCTGATCGGCGCCCTGATCCTCGGCCCGCGCCTTGGTCGCTACGGTGCGGACGGTTCGGTGAACGTGTTCCCGGGCAGCAACATCCCGCTGGCAACCCTGGGCACCTTCATCCTGTGGCTCGGCTGGTTCGGCTTCAACGGCGCATCGCAGCTCGCGATGGGTACTGTTGGTGACGTGTCCGACGTGTCCAAGATCTTCGTGAACACCAACATGGCTGCTGCTGCCGGTGTGGTTGTCGCGATCATCGCCACCCAGTTGCGCTACGGCAAGGCTGACATCACCATGGCCCTGAACGGCGCCCTTGCCGGTCTGGTTGCCATCACCGCAGAGCCGCTGGCTCCCACGGTTGGTCACGCCATCATCATTGGCGGCATCGGCGGCCTGCTGCCGGTCATCTTCGTCCCGATCCTCGACAAGCTGAAGATCGACGACGTTGTTGGCGCCATCCCGGTCCACCTCGTGGCCGGCATCTGGGGCACGCTGATCGTGCCGTGGACTGGCGACGCGACCTTCATGGGCCAGCTCGTCGGTGTGCTGCTGACCATGGTCTGGGTCTCGGTTGCTTCCGGTATCGTGTGGTTCATCCTCAAGGCTACCATGGGCCTGCGCCCTTCGGCCGAAGCGGAAACCAACGGTCTCGACATCCACGAAATCGGTGTCGAAGCCTACCCGGGTCTCGCCAACCAGGCCTGATACTCACCAGTTTGGCGGGGGTGGGCTTCTCCTCCTCTCCCCCCACCCCCGCCTCACTTCGTTCCTCCTGCGAACATACAAACTATGGGCCGGAGCCAGCCGCTCCGGCCCTTTTTTGTTGCCTCCGCCGCATGGCCGTTCATTATGGGTGTTCAGTTGTCACGGGTCCGCAGCGGGCCCGTTCGCCGTTTGAAGGGGGAATGTGATGAAGATGGTGATCGCGGTGATCAAGCCGCACAAGCTTGAAGAGGTGCGCGAGGCGCTGTCGGGTATCGGCGTGGCCGGGCTTACAGCCACCGAAGCTAAGGGCTTTGGCCGCCAGAAGGGCCAGACAGAAATCTACCGTGGTGCCGAATATGCCGTGAACATGCTGCCAAAGGTCCGGCTCGAAATCGCCACCAGTGACGAGCTGGCCCCGCGCGTGGTGGAAACCATCCGCAGCGCCGCCAGCACCGGTACGATCGGCGACGGCAAGATCTTCGTGCTCGACCTCCCGGAAGCTGTTCGGATTCGCACCGGCGAGACGGGTGAACTGGCTCTCTGATATGCTTCGCCGGCACTGCTTTTTGTCGAAGTTGTGGTGATTTGGGTGCTGGGCGCGGCTCGGCGCGCTAAGTGCGACGTCCTGTGCTATTTTTACAACAAATTCACTTCGCGGGCGCAAAAACTGGCACGCTCAAGGCGTAAGCTGCATTTTTTCAGGAACCTGTTGCAGCCGCGCGTATTCAAGGCTTGAGCGAAACATGTAAGATGTTTCGCGCGAAATACGTGGCGGATACAAGCTTGCGGTTGCCAGAGATTACAGCTGCAATTAAGAAGTCCGTTGCAGATTTTAAGGGAAATTATAACATGCGAAAAATTGCGCTCTCCCTTGGCGTTGCGGCAACCGCTCTTGCGGCGCCCGCGATGGCTCGGGACGGAGAGGGATATTTCGGCGTCGATGCCGGTGCCGTCTTCCCGGATGAATACAGCCTCAACGTGCCCGCAACCGGCGCACCCGATGTTGTCATTGAAAGCGAGACCGGCTGGGAACTGGCCGGCGTGCTGGGCTATGACTTTGGTCCGGTCCGCACCGAACTGGAAGGTGCCTACAAGGACTTCAATCCTGAAGCCCTGACCAGCTCGGTCATCGCCATTCCCGGCGGCGGCACCGGCGCTTTCGCTGCAAGCGGCGAAAACCGCATCGTATCGGTCATGGCAAACGCCCTGCTCGACTTCGGTGGTGACGAAGGTCTCGGTTTCTCCGTCGGTGGCGGTTTCGGCCATGCCTGGTGGAGCGGTGAAGGCGCGATCGCCTCGACCGGCCCCGGCTACTATGACGATTCCGATCATAACTGGGCTTGGCAGGGCATCGCAGCAGTGCGCATCCCGGCCAGCGAAAACTTCGACGTTGGTCTGAAGTACAAGTATTTCCAGACCAACAATCTCGAAATGATCGACACCGAAGGCCGCGCTTCGAACTTCAAGCTGAACACGCACTCCGCGCTGATCAGCCTGATCCTGAACTTCGGTGGCTCCGAGCCGGCACCGCCTCCGCCTCCGCCCCCGCCGCCTCCTCCCCCGCCGCCGCCGCCGCCTCCGCCTCCGCCGCCTCCGCCGGCACCGGTTGTGCGTGAGTGCAATGAGGGTCCGTACATCGTGTTCTTCGACTGGGATCAGTCGGACATCACGCCTGAGGCAGCCACGGTT
>CAYXTJ010000056.1:0-13329 GCA_964467715.1 uncultured Sphingomonadaceae bacterium | reverse complement strand
GCGCCAGCTGGACCGCGCAATCGGCAATATTCTCGACAATTCGATCGCTGCTGTGCCCCAAGGAGAAGGCCGCATTCTCGTGATGCTGGCGCGGCGCAAGAACAGCGTGCGGATCGTCGTTTCGGACAATGGTGCGGGGATGCTTCCGGGTGAACTTGCCCGCGCGCTGGATGGCTATGCGCTGGAAGGCGATGGCAGCGGCAAGGAAAAGCGCGGGCTGGGCCTGCCGCTGGCGCGCCAACTGATCGAAGCGCACGGCGGGCGGCTCAACATCCAGTCCGAGAAGGGCGCCGGCACCACCGCGACAATCACCCTGCCGTGATTATCGACCTGCCTGATCTTGCAGCCATGCAGGCCTTGGGAGAACGCATCGCCGCGCGGCTGCGGCCGGGCGACGTGGTGGCTTTCACCGGCGGGCTGGGCACGGGCAAGACCACGCTGTCACGCGCGATCCTTGCGGCGCTGGGTTACGAGGCGGAAGTTCCCTCTCCCACCTTCACGATAATCGAAACATACGATCCGCCGGCTGTGCGCCTGCCGCTGGTCCATGCCGATTTCTACAGGCTGGAACATCCCGGTGAAGTGGATGAGATCGGCCTTGACGATTACCGTGAAGGGGCCGCGCTGCTTGCCGAATGGCCTGACCATGCAGGCGGCTTCGCGCATGAGGCGGCCTGCCTTTCGATCGCGCTGGAAATCAGTGGGAATGGTCGCAAGGCGATTGTCGAGGCAGGGCCTGATTGGCTAGAGCGGATGCCATGAGTGGTGATCTGCCTGCGGGCGTCGAATCGTTTCTGGAAAATGCCGGTTGGGGCGGGGCCGAGATCGCCCCGTTGCCCGGCGATGCCAGCTTCCGCCGCTATTTCCGCATTCACAAGGATGGGCAGCGTGCGCTGTTGATGGATGCACCGCCGCCGCATGAAGACCCGCGCCCGTTCCTGCATGTCGGCAAGTGGCTGTGCGAACAGGGCCTGCGCGCGCCGGAGATCCATGCCGAAGATGCCGCGCGCGGACTGGTGCTGATCGAGGATTTCGGCACGGACCGGATGCGTGATTGGCTGGACGATAATCCCGCTGCCGAACGCCGTACCTACACCGCTGCCGTGCAGGCTCTGGCGAAGCTGCACCAGTGCCCGCCGGGGCCGTTCGATCCCTATGACATGGCCGTCTACATGCGCGAGGTGCGGCTGTTCACCGAATGGTTCTGTCCGGCGGCAGGTATCACTGTGGACGAGGCCGGTTTCGATGCCGCGTGGGAAGAGGTGCTTGCGCCCTTGCTCGAGCGCCAGCAGCCGGGTGTCACGGTGCTGCGTGATTACCATGCCGAGAACATCATGCTGATCGGCCCGGACAACGCCGATGGCGGCGAGCAGGGCCTGATCGATTTCCAGGACGCGCTGGTGGGCCACCGCGCCTACGATCTTGTTTCCCTGTTGCAGGATGCGCGGCGCGATGTCTCGGTCGTTCTTGAGCGCGCCATGCTCGAATTCTACATGCTTGCCACGCAGGCAGACCTTGAATTCGAAGCGGATTACGCAAGGCTCGGCGCGCAGCGCAACGCCAAGATCGTGGGTATCTTCACCCGCCTGTGGAAGCGGGATGACAAGCCCAAGTATCTCTCCATGATCCCGCGCGTGTGGGAAGCGATGGAACGCGATCTGCAGCATCCCGCGCTTGCCCCCGCAGCGTCATGGTTCGATGCCAATGTTCCCGCCGAATGGCGCGAACGGCGCGGCGGGGGTCTCGGGTGAGCAACAAGGGCATGGACAAGCTGGTGAGCGACACGGCGATGGTAATGGCCGCAGGCATGGGCAAGCGCATGCGCCCGCTTACTGCCAGCACCCCCAAGCCGATGGTGCGGGTGGGCGGAAAGCCGCTGATCGATCACACGCTCGACAGGCTGGCCGAGGCAGGCGTGAGCAAGGCCGTGGTCAACGTCCACTACCTCGCCGATGTGTTGGAAGGCCACCTCAAGGCGCGCAAATCGCCGGAAGTCACCGTTTCCGACGAGCGCGAATTGCTGCTGGAAACCGGCGGCGGGCTGGTGAAGGCGCAGGAGTTGCTGCCTGACCCGTTCTTTTGCCTGAATTCGGACAATATCTGGCTCGACGGGCCGAAGAATGCCTTTGCGGACCTGTCCCAGCGGTGGGACCCTGAGGTGATGGACGCGTTGCTGCTGCTGGTGCCGCACAAGGGTGCATCGAACTTCACCGGCAAGGGTGACTTTCGCATGGATGCATACGGGCGGCTGACGCGGCGCCGCTCGGGCCGGATCGCGCCCTATATTTTCACCGGTATCCAGCTCGCCTCCAAGCGCCTGTTGCGCGATGCGCCGGAAGGGCCGTTCTCCACCAATGTGCTGTGGAGCAGGGCGATCGAGGAGGGACGGCTGTTTGGCCTCGCCTTCACCGGGCGTTGGTTCGAAGTGGGCACGCCCGCTGCGATCAGGCCCACGGAAATGGCGTTGCTCGATGGACAGTGACGGGCACGGCAGCGGCTGATGGCGGGGGAGAGGCCTGAAGTCTATTCGATTGCCGCCCATCGCGGCTTTGCCGATGCCCTGGTGGCAGGGCTGGCCCCGCGCTTTGCCGATCCTGCGTTCGGCCTTGCCCGCACCACGCTGATCCTGCCCAGCTCACGCGCCTCGCGCACGGTGAGCGAGGCTTTCATCCGCCACTATGGCGAGCAGGGCAGCAAGGGAATGCTGATGCCGCGCATGGCGGTTGTCGGTGATCTCGATCTTGATGAAACGCTGGGGCCGCTGCTCGATACGCTGGGTGCGGCGCTGGATGTGCCGCCTGCGGTGGACCCGCAATATCGCTGGCTGCGGCTGGCGGAACTGATCCGCAAGCATCGCGGCGACAACCCTCTCGGTGATGCCGCGCTTCTGCGCTTTGCCTTTTCCATGGGGCAGGTGATGGCCCGGCTGCTGGCAGAGGAAATCCGCCCCGAACAGATGGTCGAGCCTGAAGTGCTGGCCCTGTTGCCCGAAGTTTCCAGCCATTGGCAGCAGAGCCTCAAGCTCTTCATCGCCGTGCAGGACGATTGGCTAGAAGAATTGCGCCAAAGCGGCGAGGTGGATGCCGCCACGCGCCGCAACCAGCTGTTCCGCAAGGCCGCAGAACGCCTGCGTGCCAATCCGCCATCCTCGCCCATTGTCGCAGCGGGCGTCACCAGCGCCGCGCCTGCGCTGGCAGACCTGCTGCGCGCGATTGCGGACCTGCCCAATGGCGCGGTGGTGCTGCCCGATTGCGACCTGTCGATGGATGCGCAAGTGTGGGACGAGCTGGGCAGCGCCGGATCGTCGTCAGCCGAAACGCCGTTCGAGCGCGATGATGCCGTCACCCATCCGCAATATCACTTGAAGCTGTTGCTCAACCGCATGGGCGTGGCGCGCGGCGAAGTCGAGCATTGGCAACGCGCGGGTCTGGGCAAGGGGCCGCCTGCGCGTAGCCATGCCATCTCCAGCCTGTTCCTGCCGCCGGAAGCGAGCAAGAGCTGGGGCGAGCTCGATATCGACAAGCGGCGGCTCGCGGGCGTGCGTATGGTCGAGTGCGCGCACCCGGAAGAGGAAGCGCAAGCTATCGCGCTGATGGTGCGGCAGGCGCTGGTGAAGCCCGGAAAGCGGGTGGCGGTGATCACGCCCGATCGCGGGCTGGCGGGCCGCGTGCTGCAACATCTGCGCCGCTGGCATATCGAGGCAGATGACACGGCGGGCCAGCCCCTGGCGCAGACCGCTGCCGGTCGCGCGCTGCTTCTGCTGGCTGACGTCATGGCGCATCACGCAACGCCGGTGCCGCTGATGGCACTGCTGGGGCATCCGCTGGTGCGGCGCGGGGATGCGCGCGAGGGCTGGCTGAAGTCCGTTCGCCTGCTGGAGCGCAAGCTGCGCGGGCCGCGTCCCTTGCCGGGGCTGGATGGACCACGCGCCATCGCGGTAAAGGCTGGCCTTGGTGACTGGTGGGAGGAGGTCGAAGTGATCCTGGCGCCCTTGCTTGCCAGTAATGAGTCTGCGCCGCTGGCAGACCTGCTCGATCTGCTCGTCACCGCTGGTGAGGCATTGTGTGCCGAGGAACTGTGGTCGCGCGAGGATGGCCGCGCCCTGTCCCGCTTTGTCGAGGAATTACGCCTCAATGCTCGCGCCACGGGCCTGTCTGTATCGCCAGAACACCTGCCTGCGATCCTGCGCGATGCGATGGACCGGGTAGCGGTGCGCCCGCCCTATGGTGGCCATCCGCGCATCGGCATCTACGGCTTGCTGGAAGGGCGGATGACGCGGGCGGACCTGGTGATCTGTGCCGGGCTGAACGAGGGCACCTGGCCTGCCACGCCTTCGACCGATCCGCTGCTGGCACCCGCGATCCTGCGCGTGCTCGGCGTGCCGGGCGCGGACTTCCGCATCGGCCTTTCCGCGCATGACCTTGCAGGCGCAATGGGCGCGCCAGAAGTGGTGCTCACCCGCGCGCGGCGTGATGCTGGCGGGCCGGTTATCGCCTCGCGCTTCTGGCTGCGGGTGCAGGCGCTGCTCGGCAGCGATCTGCTCGACAAATATATGGATCGCGGATTGGTCAAGCTGGCGCGCAATATCGACATGGCGCCGCGCGTCGATCCGCATCCGCGCCCCGATCCGCGCCCGAGCCCGCAGCAGAGGCGCGAAAACCTCAGCGTAACCGCGCTCGACCGGCTGCGCAGCGATCCTTACCAGTTCTACGCCCAGAAAATCCTCTCATTGAAGGAACTGGACGCGCTGGATGCGGAGCCGACGCCTGCTTGGCAGGGCACGCTCGCCCACAAGATTCTGGAAAGCTGGCATGAAGGGCAGGGATCGCTGGCTGACCTTGCCGAGCATCACCTGAAGGAAATGCACACCCACCCGCTGATGCGCGCGCTGTGGCGACCGCGCCTAATGAAGGCGCTGGAGTGGATCGAGGGGCAGGTGAAAGCCGATCCCGCTCGTGTTGCGGTGAAGTGGGAGGAAAAGGGCCAGATCACCTATCGCGGTGTGACCATCAACGGCACGGCGGACCGGATCGACAAGCTCCCCGATGGCTCACTCGCCATCGTCGATTACAAGACCGGCAAACCGCCATCGTCAGCCGAAGTGGAGGCGGGCTTTGCCATGCAGCTTGGCACGCTGGGGCTGATGGCGCTGGATGGCGCGTTCGGGGATTTTGCTGGCGAGCCGACGCGGTTCGAATACTGGTCTCTGGGCAAAAGCGACAAGAGCGAGACCGGCTTTGGCTACAAAACAACGCCGATCAAGGAAGGCAGCAAGAAGACCGGGATGGAAGCGGAGCTCTTCCTGCCCGAAGCCAAGCGCTACCTCGACGATGCGCTGGATCGGTGGATTCTCGGCGATGAAGGCTTCACCGCGCGGCTGAACCCGGCGGCCAAGGTCTATGCCGAATATGATCAGCTGATGCGGCTCGACGAATGGATGGGCCGCGAGGAGGACGGGGCATGACCGGCAAGGTCTTCCCCCTCAGCGCGCCGCAAGAAATGGCGGTAAACCCGCTCGACAGCGTGTGGCTGTCCGCTTCGGCAGGCACGGGCAAGACGCAGGTGCTTTCCGCCCGCGTCCTGCGGCTGCTGCTGGAAGAGGGCGTGCGGCCCGAACAGATCCTGTGCCTCACTTTCACCAAGGCCGGTGCAGCGGAAATGGCCACGCGCGTGAACGAAGTGCTCGCCAGCTGGGTGCGGATGAAGGATGTCGAGCTCGCCGGTGACCTGATCAATATCGGCGCTGATAACGGCCCCGGCACGATTGCGCGGGCGCGGACGCTGTTTGCCAGCGTGCTCGATTGCCCCGGCGGAGGCCTCCGGATCGATACGATCCACGCCTTCGCGCAATGGCTGCTGGCGGCATTTCCGGAAGAAGCGGGCATCGAGCCCGGCACCGAGCCGATGGAGGATCGCTACCGCGACCTGCTGGCGCATGAAGTGCTGTCCGATCTGCTGCTCGACTGGGAGGAGCATGGCGATGCCACTGCCATCTCAGCGCTCGAAATGCTCTCCGAACGCATGGGACCGGAAGGTGCGCGGGCGTGGCTGATGCGCTGCGCCATGGCCCGCGATGCGTGGTTCGGACCAACAGGCTGGCAACCGCCGATGCGCGATCGGGTACAGCGGCTGCTGGGGCTGGAGGCTGACACTACCAGGGCTTCGATTGCTGAGATGTGCAGCGCGGGTGTGTTCGACGATGCCATACTGCGGCGCTGGCATGCTTTGCACAATGCATGGGGCACCAAGTCTGCCTTTGATTGCATCGATGCGATCGACGGGTGGCTTGCGCTGGATGCCGCAGGGCGGCTCGACGCATTGCCAGCTCTGCGCAAAGGCCTCTTCACGACAGATGGCAAGATCAAGTGGCTCAAGAATCTCGCCAAGATTGATCCGCAGATCGAGATCATTGGGAACAACATGGATGTCCAGTTGCAGGTCATCGAGACGCAGCTGGCCCTGCTCAACATGGTCGATCTTGTCACACCGGCGCTGGAAGTGGGGCGCAAGTTCGCGATTGCGTGGGAGGAGGCCAAGCAGCGCGAGGGCAAGGTCGATTTCGATGACCTTATCCGGCGCGCAGCGGGCCTGCTCGCCAATCCGGGGCTGGGGGACTGGATCCGTTACAAGCTGGACCGGCAGATCGATCACATCCTGATCGACGAGGCGCAGGATACCAACGAGGCGCAATGGTCCATCGTCGATGCGCTAACCGGCGATTTCTTCACCGGACTT
The DNA here is from genome assembly GCA_964467715.1 of uncultured Sphingomonadaceae bacterium. Classification (GTDB taxonomy): domain Bacteria; phylum Pseudomonadota; class Alphaproteobacteria; order Sphingomonadales; family Sphingomonadaceae; genus Alteraurantiacibacter. The sequence goes on along the minus strand of CAYXTJ010000056.1, from coordinate 6,594 downwards.
GGCCAGCATGACGAGAAGATGCGCACCATCTTCGTGGTGGGCGATTACAAGCAGGCGATCTTCCGCTTCCAGGGCACCAGCCCGAAAAACTTTGCGGCAGCCAAGCAGCGATACAAGGAAATGCTGGCGGTGCGGGCGGATAATTCCATCACCATGCGCGCTGCATTCGAGGCGCGCGAGCTGGTGGAGCTAGAGCTGGAGCGGTCCTACCGCACGGCGCAGGACGTGCTCACCTTCGTCGACGATACGATAAATGCCATCGGGCCGCATCAACTGGGCCTGTCCGAAGCATCCGAACCGCATGTGGGGGACAGGGAGCGGCCCGGCCTGGTGCGCCTGTGGCAACCGGTGCCCGCGATTTCCGAAGACATGGAGGATGGCGGCGATGATGAAGGCGGCGAGGGCTGGATTTCCGCGCCGGAGCGGCGGATGGCAGACCGCATTGCCCGTCAGGTGAAACAGTGGATGGACCGCGGCTTCCCCCTCGTCAAAGGCCAGGAGCGCAACGCCGGGCCGGGCGATGTAATGGTGCTGGTGCGCAAGCGGCGCGAACTGGCCGGGCTGATCGTCGCGCGCCTTCATGCCGCGGGTGTGCCGGTTGCGGGCGTGGACCGCTTGCGGCTGGGCGCTCCGCTGGCGGTGAAGGATCTGCTGGCGGCGCTGCGCTTTGCCGCCCAGCCTGCGGACAGCCTCAGCCTTGCCAGCCTGCTCGTCTCGCCCATTTTCGGGTGGAGCCAGCAAGATCTGCTCGATCACGGATATCGCGTGGGCAAGATCAGCCTGTGGGATCACCTGCGCAAGTCTGACAATCCGCTGGTAGCGCAAACCGTCACCAGCCTGCTGGAACTGCTTGCGCTTGCCGATTTCGAGCCCCCGCAAGCGCTGATCCACTGGATGCTGATCGGCAAGTGGCAAGCGCGCCGCAAGCTGGTGGCGCGGCTGGGCAGCGAGGCGAACGACCCGATCGACGAACTGCTCAATGCCGCCATGTCCTATGCCGCCAGCAACACGCCGTCGCTGCAGGGCTTTATCCGCTGGTTCGATGCCGGTGATGGCGAACTGAAGCGCGAGGCGGGCGAGGGCGGGGACCAGGTGCGGGTGATGACCGTGCACGGCTCCAAGGGCTTGCAGGCCCCCATCGTTATTCTCGCCGATGCCACGGGTGATCCGCATGCTTCGCGTTCCAGCGGGCTGGAGCTTGAGGAAGATGTGCCGGGCGGCGACAAGACCATGATACCGATCCCTGACCTGCGCAAGGACGAGAAGGCGGGGCCGGTCCTTGCCGCAGAAGAGGAGGCCAAGGCCGAGGAACTGAAGGAACACTGGCGGCTGCTCTATGTTGCCATGACGCGCGCGGAGGAGGCGTTGTTCATCGGTGGTGCGCTGGGCAAGCGCGAGAAGGAGCCGAACGAGGATAGCTGGTGGGCGAGGCTCGCACCGCTGTTTGCGGACATGGCTGAACATGACGACATCTGGACCGCTTCGCGCGATCGCGGTTCGCTTGCGCCTGCCATTCCCAAAGTGACGAACGAGCAGGACGGGTCGCGCATGGAATTGCCGGACTGGGCGATCACTCCCATCGGTCCCGAACCGCGCCCGCCGCGCCCGCTCGCACCGTCTTCTGCGGGCGAGGAACAGGGCAGCGATCCTCCGCTGCCGCCAGATGTGGCTGCGGTGGCTGCACGGCGCGGTGTGCTGATGCATGCGCTGCTGGAGCGTTTGCCCGAATTGCCGTTGGCTGATCGCGCGGAAAAGGGCGGGGCATGGCTGGCGAAGATGGCGACTGACCTGCCCGAAGCTGATCGTGCGGATATGCTCGCAAAGGTGCTGGCCGTGCTCGCAGAGCCGGATTGGGCAGGGCTGTTCGGGCCCGATGCGCTTGCAGAAGTGCCGCTGGCGGCAACCGTGGGCGGGCAGGTTATCGCAGGCACGGCAGACAGGCTGCTGGTCGATGGCGAACGCGTGCTGGTGGCGGATTTCAAGACTGCCCGCCGCCCGCCGCAAGACCTGTCGCAAGTGCCCGATTCGACGATCCGCCAGATGGGTGCCTATGTCGCCGCGCTGGAAGTGATCTTCCCTGGCAAGCGGATCGAGGCGGCGGTGATCTATACCCAAACCCCGCAACTGATCGCGATTCCGGGGGATATTCTTGCCGCCAACAAACCCGGCTTGGCGGATGCGCAGTAAAGCTTGGGACTGGCCATATTGCCTGATCGGCAAGCGTCCCTAAATTAGGGGCAACAGAATTTCAGGAGAATACCCATGGCCACCAAGACCGTTACCGATGCCAGCTTCAAGGCCGATGTGCTCGAAAGCGACAAGCCCGTCGTGATCGATTTCTGGGCAGACTGGTGCGGCCCCTGCAAGATGGTGGCACCCGCGCTGGAGGAAATCAGCGAGGAACTGGCTGACAAGGTCGTGATCGCCAAGATGGATATCATGGAAAATCCCGATACGCCGGGCTCGCTGGGCGTGCAGTCGATCCCCTTCTTCGCCGTTTACAAGAACGGTGAACTGGTGGCGCAGCAGAAGGGCGCCGCGCCCAAGAATGCGCTCAAGGGCTGGATCGAAAGCGTAATCTAACCGCCAACGGCTTCGAGACGCGCGGCCATGTCCTCCCACAAGGCGGGGGAGGCCGCGCCGATCAGCCCGGCATAGTCCGGGCCGTCCACGCGATAGGGTGATCCGTCCGGACGGGCGGCTTTCCCGCCCGCTTCGTTGAGCCACAGCACGCCTGCCGCATGGTCCCACGCCAGCGTGCGTTCGAACAGCGATACGTCGTTTTCGCCAAGGCCGAGGCGCGGATATTGTTCCGCCGCGCAATAGGGCACGTCCACCAGCCGGTAATGCGGGGCGATGTGTTCCATCACGCGTTCGCGTTTTTCCATGTCCATGAACAGCAGCGAGATTGCCGCGACCGGCAGGGCCTCGCCCGTGGTCAGCGCGGTCACCTTCTCGCCATTCACGAATGCGCCCTTGCTGCGATGGGCAATGCACAGGCGCTGCGTCAGGCAGTCATAGATCCAGCCCGTTTGCGCTTCGCCGCCCGATGCCATCGCGATCAGCACGCCGAATGGCGGCTTGCCGTGGGCGAAATTGCGCGTGCCGTCGATGGGATCGACGATCCAGCAATCGCCGGACAGGTGATCGAGCACGCTCTTGTCGTGATGTGCGGCTTCCTCGCCTACGATGGGCAGGCCGGGAATGATCTTTGCCAGCCCCTCGGCCAGCATTTCCTCGCTCTCGCGATCGGCCACGGTGACGGGATCGTTGCCGCCCTTGTCCTCGACCTCGCCGTGCCGGAGGTTCTGGTAACGCGGCAGGATCGCCTTTTCGGTGACCTCACGCAGCAGCGTCTCGACTGCTGTGTGCAAGGCCGAAATATCATCGCTCACGAGCGATAGTCCGCATTGATCGAGATGTATCCGTGGGTGAGGTCGCAGGTCCACACCGTGGCCTTGCCGTCGCCCAGGCCGATATCGACGGTGATGTCCACGTCTTGCCCGGCAAGGTGCTTCGCCACGGGTGCCTCGTCATAGTCCGCCAGCGGCAGGCCATCCTTCGCCGCCCAGATGCCGCCAAATGCGATGGAGAGCTTGTCGCGGTCTGCCGGTTCGCCCGCCTTGCCCACGGCCATCACCACGCGGCCCCAGTTGGCATCGCCGCCTGCGATCGCGGTCTTCACCAGCGGCGAATTGGCGATGGCCATGCCGATGCGGCGGGCAGAGGCATTATCGACTGCGCCCGTCACCGAAACAGCGATGAATTTCTGCGCCCCTTCGCCATCGCGCACCACGAGGTGAGCGAGCTGGCGGCACACGTCATGCAGCGCTGCCATGAAGGCATCCGCGCCCGCATCATCAAAGCTCGACAGCGGGGCATTGCCTGCCTTGCCGGTGGCGAAGGCCAGAATGGTGTCGCTGGTGGAGGTGTCGCTGTCCACGGTGATGCAATTGTAGGTCTGCTCGTTCGCGGCAGACAGGCACTGCTGCAGGAAGATCGGGTCCACCGCAGCATCGGTGAAGATATAGCCGAGCATGGTCGCCATATCGGGCGCGATCATGCCGCTGCCCTTGATGATGCCGTTCAGCGTCACCCGCACGTCGCCGATCATGGCAGAGGCGGTGGCACCCTTGGCGAAAGTATCCGTTGTACCGATGGTGTTGGCGGCATCTTCCCAGCTGCAAGGCTCAGCCGTCAGCGCGGCAGCGACACCGGCTTCCGCCTTGTCCTTGGGCAAGGGCACGCCAATCAAGCCAGTCGAGGAGACGAGCACGTCAGAAGGCTGGCAATCCAGATGCGTGGCGACCTGCGCCATGATCTGTTCCACAGCCTCGCGCCCGCGATAGCCGGTGAAGGCATTGGAATTGCCGGCATTGACGATCAGCGCCCGCGCACGCCCCAGCTTCACCTGCTCTCGGCCCATTTCCACTTCGGTGGAGCAGCACACGTTCTTCGTGAAAACGCCCGCCAGCGCGGTGCCTTCTGCCAGTTCGGCATAGGTCAGATCGCAGCGGTCCCAGGTCTTGTAACGTGCCTTTGCAACGCGCAAGGTCACGCCTTCGATTGCGGGCATGTCGGGGAAGGGCTGGGCCAGCGGGGAGGTTTCGATATCCATGTGCAGGCGCATAATGCCAAGCGTCGCGCGCTACAATCGGCTAATATTCAGCGCAAAGTAACCCGCACAAAGTAGACATGGCGGAATAGATCGCTATCTGGAGCCGTAATGCTTCGCCAATTGCTCACCCTGCTGGCTGTTCTGACCGGGCTTACCGCCACGGTTACGCCTGCGCATGCGCTGGATACTGGCGTGCAAGCGGTGGAAGTGGCGCACGACGTGGCGAGCTGCCACACGACCGTAGAAGCAGCGCAGCTCGGCTGGAGCGAAACGCAGATAATCGTATCCGAAGTGCGCGGTTGCCTGCGCCCGGGACCGGTGCTGGCATTCGTTGCCCCCAGCGTTTACCTGCAGGCTGACCGCGCGCGCGAATAGCGCCCGCCACTCAATCCCTACCGCTTGAATTGCAGCTGCCGAGCGCATCGTCGCGCTGGCGCGCACCCATAAAGATACGACAGGAATCGCCCCCATGTGGCAGAAAATCGCCAAATCCGTCTTCGGTTCGTCCAACGAACGCTACGTCAAATCGCTCGACAAGCTGGTGGCGCGCATCAACGCGCTGGAAGAGCAGCTGGAAGACTTCTCCGATGACGAGCTGAAAGCGCAGACCGCTAAGTTCCGCATGAAGCTGGAAGAAGGCCAGACGCTGGACGACATCATGCCCGAGGCTTTTGCCACCGTGCGTGAGGCCTCGAAGCGCGTGCTCGGCATGCGCCACTTCGATGTGCAGATGGTGGGAGGCATCGTGCTTCACCGCGGCGAAATCGCGGAAATGAAGACGGGTGAGGGCAAGACGCTTGTCGCCACGCTCGCCACCTATCTCAACGCCATCGAAGGCAAGGGCGTGCACGTGGTGACGGTGAATGATTACCTCGCCAGCCGCGACGCGGAACACATGGGCCGCCTGCACAATTTCCTGGGCCTCAGCGTTGGCGTGATCGTGCCCAACCTGCCTGAACCCGCTCGCCGCGAAGCCTATGCAGCTGACATTACCTACGGCACCAACAACGAATTCGGCTTCGATTACCTGCGCGACAACATGAAGGACAGCCGCGCCAAGATGGTGCAGCGCCCGTTCAACTTCGCCATCGTTGACGAGGTGGACTCGATCCTGATCGACGAAGCGCGGACCCCGCTGATCATTTCCGGCCCAACCGAGGACAAGTCCGAGCTTTACCTGGAGCTCGACAAGATCGTGAAGGACCTCGAGGAAGAGTATTACGAAACTGACGAGAAGGCGCGCACGATCCAGCTGACAGAAGATGGCGTGGAAGAGGTGGAAAAGCGCCTGATCGCCGCCGGGCTGCTGCAGAGCGACAACCTCTACGACATCGAGAACACGCAGGTCGTCCACCATCTGGACCAGGCCCTGCGGGCAGTGATCATGTTCAAGCGCGATACCGACTATATCGTCAAGGATGAGAAGGTCGTGATCATCGACGAGTTCACCGGTCGCATGATGGACGGCCGCCGCTGGTCGAACGGCCTGCATCAGGCTGTCGAGGCGAAGGAAGGGGTGGAGATACAGCCCGAGAACCAGACCATGGCCTCGATCACCTTCCAGAACTATTTCCGCATGTATCCCAAGCTGTCCGGCATGACCGGTACGGCCGCCACAGAAGCGGCGGAATTCTGGGATATCTACAAACTGAACGTGGTGGAAATCCCCACCAATGTCCCCGTGCTGCGCATCGACGAGGAAGACGAGTTCTACAAGAACACGCAGGACAAGTTCCAGGCGATTGCGAAGGCGATCAAGGAAAAGAACGAGATCGGCCAGCCGGTTCTGGTGGGTACAGTCTCGATCGAGAAGTCCGAACTGCTGTCCAAGTTCCTCGACAAGGAAGGCGTGAAGCACTCCGTCCTCAACGCCCGCATGCACGAAAGCGAAGCCCATATCGTGGCGCAGGCAGGGCGGCTTGGCGCGGTGACCATCGCCACCAACATGGCGGGCCGCGGCACTGACATTCAGCTGG
>CAYXTJ010000055.1:0-13435 GCA_964467715.1 uncultured Sphingomonadaceae bacterium | reverse complement strand
CCGCCATTCCGAAGTGCTGGATGAAGTGTTCGACCTGTTCGTCTCGCTAGACGCGAATGACGAGCAGCTCGATTTCCCCGTGCTCTACGCTTCGGGACGTGATGGCTATGCCAGCGACGATCCCGATGCCCGCGAAGGCAGCCTGGAGCCGCTGTTCCAGAAGATCGTGGACCACGTGTCCGAACCCGGCCTCGACAAGTCCGGCAAGTTCACCTTCCTCGCCACCCTGCTGGACCGCGATCCCTTCATGGGCCGCATCCTGACCGGCCGCGTGCAGTCCGGCTCGCTCAAGGTGAATGACCCGATCCACGCCATCGACGCAGACGGCAACGTGCTGGAAACCGGCCGCGCCACCAAGGTGCTGGCCTTCCGCGGCCTCGAACGCGTGCCGGTGGAGAGCGCCGAAGCGGGCGACATCATCGCGCTGGCCGGCCTCGAAAAGGCTACCGTGGCCAACACCATCGCCGATCCTTCCGTGCGCGAAGCCATCGAAGCACAGCCGATCGATCCCCCCACGCTGGCCATGCGATTTGCCGTGAATGACAGCCCGCTTGCCGGTCGCGAAGGCGACAAGGTGACCAGCCGCATGATCCGTGACCGCCTGATGCGCGAAGCGGAAACAAACGTCGCCATCCGCGTCACCGAGAGCGAGGACAAGGACAGCTTCGAGGTGGCCGGCCGCGGCGAACTGCAGCTGGGCGTGCTCATTGAAACCATGCGCCGCGAAGGCTTTGAACTGGGCATCTCCCGCCCCCGCGTGATCTATCGCGAGGAAGACGGCCAGCGCATGGAACCGTATGAAACCGTGGTGATCGACGTTGACGACGAGCACTCGGGCACGGTTGTCGAGAAGATGCAGCGCCGCAAGGCCGACCTCACCGAGATGCGCCCGTCCGGCCTGGGCAAGACGCGCATCACCTTCTCTGCCCCCTCGCGCGGCCTGATCGGCTATCATGGTGAATTCCTGTCCGACACGCGCGGCACCGGCATCATGAACCGCCTGTTCGAGAAGTATGGCCCCTACAAGGGCCGCATCGAAGGCCGCATCAACGGCGTGCTGATCTCCATGGAAACCGGCGATGCCGTGGCCTACGCGCTGAATGCGCTGGAAGAGCGCGGCGAGCTGTTCATCGGCAGCGGCGTGAAGCTGTATGAAGGCATGATCATCGGCGAGAACGCCAAGCCGGACGATCTTGAAGTGAACCCGCTGAAGTCCAAGCAGCTGACCAACTTCCGCTCCTCGGGCAAGGATGACGCCATCCGCCTTACCCCGCCGCGCCAGATGACGCTGGAACAGGCCATCGCCTATATCGATGACGATGAAATGGTCGAGGTGACCCCGCAGAACATCCGCCTGCGCAAGGCCCTGCTCGACCCGCATGAGCGCAAGAAGGCCAAGCGCAAGGCCGCAGCCTGATCAAATTCAAGAGGGCCGGACCATATGGTTCGGCCCTTTTCGATTCTGCTGTCCTCGCGTGTCCTACAAGCCAGACGCTTGCTAACCGCAGCGGTCGGCCCGATCCTGCCCTCACCCTGAAATTCGCTGGCAAATGCGCCTTTCAGCCGCGCGCGGGGCCGCATTTTTCCGGCGAAGATTTCTCCGCCCAGAACCGTGTTCCATGCGTTCCATCCGTGCCGCATTTGCGATGAAGCGAGTAGCAGCGCCGCGCATTGCGAGAACGGTCCAGACGGGCGAATCATCCAGCCGGAAAGCCACCGGCGACGCGAAAAAGCGCAAGGCCTTTCCCATCGCGCCAGCCTGTCCTAAGGCACCAAACATGGAAATGGACGACCTTCGCGTTGCCCTGTTCAGCGGGAACTACAACTACGTTCGCGATGGCGCGAACCAGGCGCTGAACAGGCTGGTGGATTACCTGCTGCGGCAAGGTGCGCGCGTGCGCGTCTATTCGCCCAAGGTGGAAGAACCTGCTTTCGAACCTGCGGGTGAGCTGGTGGGCCTGCCCAACTGGCCGATCCCCGGCCGCGGCGAATACCGCCTACCGCTGGCGCTGTCTTCCGATGTGAAGCAGGACCTTGCCAAATTCGTGCCCAATATCGTCCACGTTGCCAGCCCCGACATCGCCGGGCACCGCGCGGTGACATGGGCCAAGGAGCGCGAACTGCCCGTGCTCGCATCGGTCCACACCCGCTTCGAGACCTATCCCCGCTATTACGGCATGGCCTTTCTGGAGCCGGTAGCCGAGGCGATCCTGCGGCGCTTCTACAACCGCTGCGATGCGCTGGTCGCCCCGTCCGAAAGCATGGCCGCCGTGCTGCGCGAGCAGGGCATGAACGAGGATATCTCCATCTGGTCACGCGGCGTGGACCGCGACATCTTCGACCCCTCGCGCCGCAGCCTCGAATGGCGCCGCGAACTGGGCATCGCTGATGACGAGGTAGCCGTGGGATTCCTCGGCAGGCTGGTGATGGAAAAGGGGCTCGACGTGTTTTCGGACACGGTGCGCGAGCTGGCAAAGCGCGGCGTGCCGCACAAGGTGCTGGTGGTCGGTGAAGGCCCGGCGAAGGACTTCTTTGCCGAGCAGGTGCCCGATGCGGTGTTCGCCGGCTTCCAGAAGGGCGAAGGCCTTGGCCGCGCCGTGGCCAGCATGGACCTGCTGCTGAACCCTTCCGTAACCGAGACGTTCGGCAACGTCACGCTGGAAGCCATGGCTTGCGGTATTCCCGTTGTCGCCGCGCGCGCCACGGGCAGCACCAGCCTTGTCAGTGATGGCGAGACGGGGCGACTGGTGGAGCCCGGCAGCATTGCCGACTTTGCCGACGTCGTCGAAGCCTATTGCTGCGATCCGGAACTGCGCAAGGCGCATGGCGCTGCAGGCGAAGTGCGCAGCCGCGACTTCTCGTGGGATGCGATAAATTCCGCCGTGGCGGCTGCCTACATACGTCTCGTCACCGCCTATGAGGAAATGCCCGCTTCCTGATGAGCGACCTGTTCGAAGAGGACCCGGCGCAAAGCCCCGCCGATGATGAACCGGCACAAGACGCTCCGCTGGCAGATCGTTTGCGCCCGCGCGCGCTGGTCGAGGTGATCGGGCAAAGCCATGTCACCGGCCCAGAGGGCGCGATCGGGCGGATGGTGGCTGCAGGGCGCTTGTCGAGCCTGATCCTGTGGGGGCCGCCCGGCACCGGCAAGACCAGCATCGCCCGCCTGCTCGCAGCTGCGGTGAACATGCGATACGCCGCAGTCAGCGCGGTATTTTCCGGCGTGGCAGACCTCAAGAAAGCCTTCGCCGCCGCCGAAACCGCCCGCAAGGCCGGGCAGAAAACACTGCTGTTCGTGGACGAGATCCACCGCTTCAACCGCGCCCAGCAGGACAGTTTTCTGCCCTTCGTGGAAAGCGGCGCGGTTACGCTGGTGGGCGCGACAACGGAAAACCCCAGCTTTGAACTAAACGCCGCGCTGCTCTCCCGCGCGCAAGTGCTGATCCTCCACCGCCTCGATGCCGAAGCGCTGGGGCAATTGCTCGACCGGGCAGAGGAACTGGAAGGCCCCCTGCCCCTCACTCCCGAAGCGCGCGATGCTCTGGTGGCCAGCGCCGATGGTGACGGGCGTTTCCTGTTGAACCAGGCAGAAACGCTCTATGCCGCGAACATTCCCGAACCGCTCGATCCGGCGGGCCTCGGCCAGTTTCTCCAGCGCCGCGTGGCGGTGTATGACAAGGACCGCGAGGGGCACTACAACCTCATTTCGGCGCTCCACAAGGCGGTGCGCGGGTCCGATCCGCAGGCCGCGCTCTATTACATGGCGCGGATGCTGGTGGCGGGTGAGGAGCCGCTGTTCGTGGCCCGGCGCCTCGTCCGCATGGCGGTGGAAGATATCGGCATGGCAGACCCGCAAGCGCTGACCCAGTGCATGGCGGCGAAGGATGCCTACCAGTTCCTCGGCTCCCCCGAAGGCGAGCTGGCGCTGGTGCAGGCCTGCATCTACATCGCCACCGCACCCAAATCGAACGCCGCCTATGTCGCGCAAAAGGCCGCCTTCAAGGCCGCGCGCGACACCGGCAGCCTGATGCCGCCTATGAACATCGTCAACGCGCCGACCAAGCTGATGAAGGATGCCGGATATGGCGCAGGCTATGCCTATGACCATGACGCGGAGGACGGCTTTTCCGGCGACAAATACTGGCCGGACGACATGCAGCCGCAGACCTTCTACGTGCCGGTAGAACGCGGCTTCGAGCGCGAGGTGAAGAAGCGCCTCGATTATTGGGACAAGCTGCGCGGGGAAAGGCGTGGTTAGGCCATTCTCGCATTACGTGGCGATTGACTGGTCAGGCGCGAAGGGATCGCACCACAAGTCCATCGCCATGGCCATTGCCGATGCGCAGGGCGGCCCGCCGGTGCTGGTGGAGCGGGCGCGCGGCTGGTCCCGCCAGGAACTGCTCGACATGCTGCGCGAAGAACTGCCTCGCGAAAGCTTTGTCGGCGTCGATCTGGGCGTGTCGCTGCCCTTTGCCGATTGCGGGGCCTTCTTCCCCGGCTATCCCGCCAGCCCGCCCGACGCCGAAAGCCTGTGGGCGCTGGTGGAGAATGTGTGCTGCGCGGACGAGCACCTCTCCGCAGGCAGTTTCGTCGCCCATCCGCAGCTGGGCGAATATTTCCATCACGGCGAGCGGCGCGGCGCGCATTTCGGCTGCGACGGCGCTGCCCACAAGAACGGGCGTTTGCGGGTAACGGAGCACGCACAGGCCGCGAACGGCCTGCGCCCGACGAGCAATTTCAAGCTGGTCGGCGCCAGCCAGGTGGGCAAGTCCAGCCTCACCGGTATGCGCGTGCTGCACGCGCTGCGCGGCAAGCTGTCTGTCTGGCCGATTGACCCGCTGCCGCGTTCAGGCCCGGTGATCGCGGAAATCTACACCTCGATTGCCGCGCTTGCTGCCGGCCGCACGGCGGGCAAGGCCAAGGTGAAGACGCGGGAGGATATGGATGCGGCGCTGGTGGCACTCGGCAGCCCGCCGCTGGGGGGGTCGGGGCCGATTGACGATCATTCCTCCGACGCACTGCTCACCGCTGCATGGATGCGCGGCAATGCTCATCGGCCCGAACTGTGGTCACCTTCCGGCATGACCCGCGAAATAGCGCGAACTGAGGGCTGGACCTTTGGCGTGACTTGAGCCAATGGGCGCGTTCAAAATTTGGTAGGCCGGCTTAGCTCAGTTGGTAGAGCAGTTGATTTGTAATCTCCAGGTCGCGGGTTCGACTCCTGCAGCCGGCACCATCTTTTCTCAGGCAACAGGCCTCAACACGGCGTGCCAGCTGGTGTGGTCAGGATTGTTAGGCACTTATCGGCCAGCGCCGCCCGCAGGATGAACTTCCAGTGCCACGGGTTGGGGGTGGAGATGCGGATCTCGCCGCCGGGCTCCAGATGTGCCTTGCAGCTTTCCAGAAACCCCTCGTGGTTCTCGAGGTGTTCGATCAGATCACCGGCAAAGATCACGTCGAACTTGCGGCCAAGGTCAAAGCCGTGGGCATTGCCCACCACCATGTCATAGCCCTTGCCTTGCAAATAGCCGACATCCTCGGGATCGAGATCAAGCCCGATGACGCTGCCAGCCTTTGCCCGGATGGCCTTGTGCACCCAGTATGGCCCGGCCTAGGTAGCCGGATCGTGATGCGCGCTACCGATATCGAGCACGTCCTTGCCCTCAATCCCTTCGCAAGCGAAGGCGATCTTGTGGTCGGACCAGTCGATGTTGGAAGTATCAACCATGTTGCCGGGGCTTAGCGGCCCACCGCAACATATTCAAATCCCTGCTTTTCCACATCGGTGCGGCTATAAAGATTGCGCAGATCCACCAGCAACGGACGGTTGAGCACGGCCTTTGCCTTGCCCAGGTCCAGCGCGCGGAATACGTCCCACTCGGTCACGATCACGGCAGCATCGGCGCCGGTCATCGCGTCATAGGAATTCTCGCAATAGGTCAGCCCGTCGATCACAGCCTTTGATGTTTCCATGCCCTCGGGATCGTAGGCGCGGACGGTGATGCCCGCCGCCTGCAATGCAGCGACGATATCGATCGCCGGGGAATCGCGCATGTCGTCCGTATCGGCCTTGAAGGTGAGGCCCAGCAGGGCAACGGTCTTGCCTTGCGTTTCGCCGCCCATCGCCTCGATCACCTTCTGCCCCATGGCGATCTTGCGTTGCTTGTTCACTTCCACGACCGATTCCACGATCTGCAGCGGCGCCCCGTAATCCTGCCCGGTCTTGAGCAGGGCCAGCGTGTCCTTGGGGAAGCACGAACCGCCGTAGCCCGGGCCCGGCTGCAGGAAGCGCGCGCCGATGCGGCTGTCCGTGCCGATGCCCTTGGCCACGTCGCGCACGTCAGCACCCACCTTTTCGCACAGGTCGGCAATCTCGTTGATGAAGCTAATCTTGGTGGCGAGGAAGGCGTTGGCCGCATATTTGGTGAGCTCTGCCGCGCGGCGGCTCATCGAAAGGATCGCCGATTCATTACGGGTGAGCGGACGATAGATTTCCTGCAGCACCTTTTCCGCATGGGCATCGTTTACGCCGATCACCACACGGTCGGGATGCTTGAAATCGTCGATTGCCGCGCCTTCGCGCAGGAATTCAGGGTTGGATGCGACGGAGAAATCAAGATCCGGGCGGACACGCCTGATGATCGCTTCCACCTCGTCACCCGTGCCCACGGGAACGGTGGACTTGTCGACCACCACGGCGCCATTGCGCAGCAGCGGGGCCATTTCCTCCGCTGCGGCATAGACATAAGACAGGTCGGCATGGCCATCGCCGCGGCGCGACGGCGTGCCCACGGCAATGAACACCGCGTCGGCCTCAGGCAGGACCGAAGCGATATCGAGGGTGAAGTCCAGCCGGCCGGCTTCGACATTGCTTTCCACCAGCAGATCGAGGCCAGGCTCGAAGATCGGGATGCGCCCTTCCAGCAGCGCGTCAATCTTGGACTTGTCCTTGTCCATGCATGTCACGTGATGGCCGAAGTCGGCAAAACAGGCGCCCGAGACAAGGCCCACATAGCCAGTGCCAATCATCACGATACGCATCAAATTCTCCCTGAAAAACAAACCCGCGAGGATGGCGGGCCGCTGGAGCGACCGGGCTATTCCGCCCTAGTCGAACCGGCTGTTGCGAAGCAAGCTGTTAGCCCCGCCCCCGGTATCCGGGCACGCCCTGATCGGGCAGCCACAATCCTTCGGGCGGAGGGCCGCTTTGCCAGAATACGTCAATCGGAATGCCTCCGCGCGGATACCAATAGCCGCCTATCCTGAGCCAAATGGGTTTCATCTCGGTGAACAGCCGCTCGCCAATTCCCACAGTCACATCTTCATGAAAGCCGTTGTGGTTGCGAAACGAACCGAGGAACAGCTTGAGGCTCTTGGATTCAACGATGGTGTCACCCGGTGCATAATCGATCACCAGATGCGCGAAGTCGGGCGCACCGGTGACCGGGCACAGCGATGTGAATTCGGGCGCTGCGAAGCGCACCATGTACAGCATGCCTGCACGCGGGTTGGGAACATAGTCCAGCACCGCCGCTTCAGGCGATGCGGGGAGTGCGCTTTGCTGCCCCAGGTGCAGCGGCTGGCCGGTATCCTTGCTCATGGCCCGCCTGATGCCGCCAGAGAGACCGGGAGGCAAGGATTAGCTGGCATGGCGCGTTTGCGTGATCTAGTCCTTCACGCATGGAAAAGCTCGTTTCTACGCAATGGCTGGCCGAAAACCTCGGGTCAGCAGACCTCGCCATCGTCGATGCATCGGCGCACCTTCCGGACGCCGGGCGCAACCCCGGGGAGGAATTCGAACAGGCCCATATTCCGGGAGCGGTCTTCCTTGACCTGCCCAGCTTCTTCGATCCCACCAGTGATGTGCCGAGCGCGGTGCCGAACGCGGACCAGTTTGCGCAGCGTACGGGCGATCTGGGCATTGCCGACGGTATGCGCGTGGTGATCTATGACGATTCCTATGTGAAAACCGCCGCGCGGGCATGGTTCATCTTGCGCATGCACGGGGTGGAGAATGTGGCCGTGCTCGATGGCGGGCTTGGCAAATGGCGCGATGAAGGTCGCCCGCTGGTTGGCGGCAAGGCGGACATCGCAGCGGCAAAGCACAATCCCACGGCAGGCCATGCACCCTTGCGCTACAAGGCGGACATCGCCGCCAATATCGAAACCAAGGCAGAGGAGGTGGTGGATGCCCGCGGCGCAGACCGTTTTACCGGCGAACTGCCTGATTTCCGGCCGGAAGTCGCCAGCGGCCACATCCCCGGATCGCGCAATGTCCCGTTCGACAAGGTGCTGAACGCCGATGGCACCTACAAGACGGCAGACGAAATCCGCGCAGCCTTTGCCGAAGCGGGTGTCGACCTCGACCAACCAGTAGTCACCACTTGCGGCGGCGGCGTAACGGCAGCGGTGCTGCTGTTCGCGCTGGAACTGGCGGGCAAGGACGATGTTGCGCTCTACGACGGCAGCTGGAGCGAATGGGGCTGCGACCCCTCCACGCCGAAGGAGCTGGGCGAAGCGCGGTGAGCGAAAGGGACGGCAACGACAAGCACAAGCCTGCCACCCGCGTGGTGGAAGCGGGCCGCCGCCACGAATGGACCGGTGCCGTGGTCAATCCGCCGGTCTGGCGCGCCAGCACGCATCTTTACGATGACACGCAGGACCTTGCCATAGGCAGGCCCAATGCGGACGGGCACTTCTATTACGGCAGGCGCGGTGCACCCACGCAATGGGCGCTGTGTGATGCGCTGACGGCGCTGGAACCGGGCGCGGCGGGCACCGTGCTCTATCCCAGCGGCGTAGCGGCGATTGCAGGCGCATTGCTGGGCGTGCTGGAAGCGGGCGACGTGCTGTTGATGACGGACAATGCCTATGAACCCAGCCGGGCGATGGCGCGCAATTTGTTGCAGCCGCTCGGAATCGAGACGCGGTTCTTCGACCCGCTCGACCTGGATGGCTTCGCCGCACAATTCTGCGAGCGCACGAAGGCCGTCCTGTTCGAAAGTCCAGGCAGCCTGACGATGGAAGTATGCGACTTGCCCGCTCTCGCCGCCATTGTGCGGGATAAAGGCGCGGTCAGCCTGGTCGACAACACATGGGCATCGCCGCTCGGCCTGCCAGTGCTGGAACGCGGCTGCGACGTGGCGATCATGAGCCTGACCAAGCATGTCGGCGGCCACTCGGACCTGATGATGGGCTCGGTTTCCGCAAGGGAGGACCTCTACCGCCGTATCCGCATCAAGAGCCAGGCGATGGGCACGGTGGTTTCGCCGGACGACGCATCGCTCGCCTTGCGCGGCCTAAGGACCATGGCTGTGCGGCTGGAACGCAGTACCGCCGCAGCGCTGGAAATTGCGCGCTGGCTGCGCGATCAGCCGCAAGTCGCCCAGGTGTTGTGCCCCATGCTCGAAGGTGCACCTGGCCATGAATTGTGGCGGCACGACTTCACCGGCGGCTGCGGCCTGTTCAGCTTTACCCTGAAGAATGGCAGCGTTGCGAAGCGCGCCGCCTTTATCGATGCGCTGCAATTGTTCGGTATCGGTTTCAGCTGGGGAGGCTTTGAAAGCCTCGCCATTCCCTTCGATCCCGCAGGCGCGCGAAGCGTTACCCCGTGGCCACCTGAAGGCTGGGACAGTGCAGACCGGTTGGGAGTGCGTTTGTCCATAGGGCTGGAAGATGTGGCTGACCTCGTGCAGGATATGGAACAAGCTTTCGCAACAATGGACGGATCATGAGCAACCTTGGTGACACACCCCCTCCTGCAACTCCGGCAAGTGACGGGGCAGAAGGTGGTGGTGACGCCATCGATCAGGCAGGAGAGGCAATCGCGAATGCCATGCCTGACGTGCAGCCGACCGAAGATGTAGTCGCCGGTGCCGAAGCCTTGAAGGGCGTGGTCGCCGAAAAGAGCGGCACCGTGGCCAGCATCATCGACCAGCTCGACAGTTTCGGCTTCACCATAGACGATACCCGCATTTCCGCCTGGAGCGTGCTGGTGGTGATTCTGGTGCTGCTGGGCGTGATCCTGTTCGCCCGCATTGCCAGCAAGCTGGCGCACAAAGCGCTGGGCAGGCTAACGCGCTTCGATGCCTCGCAGCGCCTGTTGGCCGAAAAGCTTGCCACCATCGTGGTGTGGGCCTTCGCCATCCTGATCGGCATCGACATGCTGGGGATCGACCTGACGGCGCTGGCGGTGTTCTCCGGCGCATTCGGCCTCGCCATCGGTTTTGGCTTGCAGAAGACCTTCGGTAACTTGCTGGCAGGCATCCTCTTGCTGATGGACAAGTCGATCAAGCCGGGAGACGTGATTTCGGTAACGGATTCAGGAGGAAACGAAGGCTTCGGCCAGATCCGCAAGATCGGCATTCGCGCCATTTCCGTGGTCACACGCGACCAGACCGAATACCTCATTCCCAACGAAAACCTGATGATCAACCAGGTCGTCAACTGGTCCTATTCCTCGCGCGAGGTGCGGGTGAAGGCCCCGGTGGGCGTATCCTACGGCAGCGACCTCGAACTGGTGACGGAGCTGCTTTACAAGGCCGTTTCAGACACGCCCCGCGTGCTGGAAGTGCCCAAGCCGCGCGTCAACCTGATGGGCTTTGGCGATAGCTCGGTGGATTTCGAACTGCGCTTCTGGATTCTCGATCCGGAAGAGGGAATGGCCAATATCCGCTCGGATATCTACATGCGCATCTGGCAGCTGTTCAAGGAACACGACATCGAGATTCCCTTCCCGCAGCGGGACCTCAACCTGCGCCACAACGAACAGTTCCACCAGCTGGTGGCCGCCATCGGCCAGCGCATCGAAAAGGGCGAGTAAAGCTTACCTTAGGCACCCCAAAACCATTCTCACTGGCAGTCTTTGGCCCATGCGCGCATCTGGGCGCCCATGGAAAGTGGCACAATCTACCTCGTTGGCGCAGGCCCCGGTTCGGTTGACCTGCTGACGCTGCGTGCGGCGCGGCTGATCGGTCGCGCCAGCCTGATCGTGCATGACGGGCTGGTCGATCCGGAAATCTTCGCGCTCGCCGGCCCTGATGCAAGGCTGGTCTCGGTCGCCAAGAAGCGCGCCCGCCACACGCTGCCGCAGGAAGAGATCAACGCCCTGCTCGTGCGCGAGGCGCTGAAGGGCAATGACGTGGTCCGCCTGAAGGGCGGCGATCCCTTCGTTTTTGGACGCGGCGGTGAAGAAGCCGAGGAAGCTCGCGCTGCCGGCGTTCGGGTGGAGATCGTGCCCGGCATTTCTGCCGCCAATGGCGCTGCCGCTGCCGCGCAGATCCCGCTGACCCATCGCGACCATGCCAGCGTGGTGTCCTTCGTGGCTGGCCAGTGCAAGGGCCTGTCCGAACAGGACTGGTCCGGCCTTGCCGGCAAGGGCCGCACGCTGGTGATCTACATGGGCGTGAAAACCGCGCCGCAGATCGCCGAAAAGCTGATGGCAGACGGCCTTGCGCCGGACGTGCCGCTGGCCGTGTTGGAAAACGCCGCACGCCGGGAAATGCGCGTGCTCCGCGGCCCGCTGGCCGCCCTGCCCGACCTTGTGATCGAAAAGAAAGTCAAAAGCCCAGCCCTCATCATCATCGGCGATGTCACAGCCGAGGTGATCAGCGAGGGGGCGCGCTCAGCAATGCAGATGGAGTGGGAAACCAAGTGAAGATCCTCACCGGAAACGACTTGAAGACCGGCGCGGTCACGTGGTGGGACGGCCAGGGATGGTCGCTCCACGTCGAGGACGCTGTCGATGTTGGCGATGCTGCTGACGAGATCATGGGCCGCGAGGAAAGCGCCCGCCGCGTCAACGTGCCCTATGCCATCGAGGCCGAACTGGACGGCAGCGGCAAGGTTCGCCCCGCCCACATCAAGGACCGCGTGCGCGCGCTCGGCCCCACCGTGCGGCCGGACCTGACGCTTAAGCCCGCCGAACCCGAAGCGCTCAACTGGGTGATCTGACATGTACAAGTATGACCAATATGACCAGGCGATGGTCGACGCCCGCGTGGAAGAATTCCGCGACCAGACCCGCCGCCGCATCGAAGGCTCACTTCCGGAGGAGCAATTCCGCCCGCTGCGCCTGATGAACGGCCTCTACTTGCAGCTGCACGCCTATATGCTGCGCGTCGCCATTCCCTATGGCACGCTCAACGGCGCGCAGATGCATGCGCTGGCGGACATCGCCGAAAAGTATGACCGTGGTTACGGCCACTTCACCACCCGCCAGAACATCCAGTACAACTGGATCAAGCTGGAAGAGGCGCCGGACCTTCTGGCAGACCTCGCCAAGGTGGAAATGCACGCCATCCAGACCAGCGGCAATTGCATCCGCAACATCAGTTCGGACCATTTCGCAGGCGCTGCGGCAGACGAGCTGGTGGACCCGCGCCCCTATGCGGAAATCCTGCGCCAGTGGTCCAGCTTCCACCCGGAATTCAGCTATCTGCCGCGCAAGTTCAAGATTGCCGTGATCGCCTCGGATACGGACCGCGCGGCCATGCGCCTGCACGATATCGGCATCCAGATCGTGAAGAATGATGCGGGCGAGCTGGGCGCTGCCTTCTACGTCGGTGGCGGCATGGGCCGCACCCCGATGATCGCGCCGTGCATCAACGGCTTCGTGCCGCTGGACCAGCTGATCACCTACACCGAAGCCTGTGTCCGCGTGTGGAACCGCTATGGCCGCCGCGACAACAAGTACAAGGCTCGCATCAAGATCCTCGTCCATGAACTGGGCGCAGAAGAATATACGCGCCAGGTCGAGGAAGAATTCGCCCATATGCTGGAGCAGGGCATCGAACCCCCGCTGGCAGAGCTGGAGCGGATTCGCGGCTATTTCCAGGACCCCGATTTCAAGACCGGCCTGACAGACCGTGCCGACCGTTCCGACCCCGAATTCGCGCTGTGGATCGATCGCAACTGCCACCCGCACAAGGCGCCGGGCTATGTTTCCGCCACCATCAGCCTGAAGCCGGTTGGCGGTATTCCGGGTGATGCCAGCGTCGAGCAGATGCACCTGATGGCTGATCTCGCCACCGAATACAGCTTCGATGAATGCCGCGTCACCCACGCGCAGAACATCGTGCTGCCGCATGTCGAGATCGGACGCCTGCACGAATTGTGGACCAAGCTGGAAGCAGCAGGCCTCGGCACGCCTAATCTTGACCGGATCGACGATATCATCGCTTGCCCCGGCCTCGACTATTGCAGCCTCGCCAATGCCCGCTCGATCCCCGTGGCACAGAAAATTTCCGAACGCTTTGCCGCCAATGGCAAGGCTGACGAACTGGGCCAGCTGAAGCTCAAGATTTCCGGATGCATCAACGCCTGCGGCCATCACCACGCCGGCCACATCGGTATCCTGGGTGTCGATCGCAAAGGCGTCGAAAACTACCAGCTGCTGCTCGGCGGCTCGGAAGCAGAAGACACATCGCTTGGCAAG
>CAYXTJ010000054.1:0-14497 GCA_964467715.1 uncultured Sphingomonadaceae bacterium | reverse complement strand
CAAGTTTGACGAGGTAACGCATGATTGCAGTACGATAATACAGAGCGCCGCTGAACCAAGCTCGGTACTGCGAAGGTCCGGGCCGCGATCAGGCGTCGATCAAATCGCGGTCCAGCTCGCCGGCGCGGTTCTGGATGAAGTTGAAGCGGTGTTCCGGGTTGCGCCCCATGAGCTGATCGACCAGTTCCTTCACCGCGAAACGCTGTTCGTGTTCGGCGGGCAGGGTGATGCGGATCAGGCTGCGGGTTTCCGGGCTCATTGTGGTTTCGCGCAGCTGGCCGGGGTTCATCTCGCCAAGGCCCTTGAAGCGGGCGACCTCCACCTTCTTGCCTTTGAAAACTGTTGCTTCCAGCTCGGCGCGGTGCGCATCGTCATGGGCGTAGCGGCTCTCCTTGCCAGACGTCAGGCGATAGAGCGGCGGCTGGGCGAGGTAGAGGTGCCCATTGCGCACCAGTTCCGGCATTTCCTGAAAGAAGAAGGTCATCAGCAGGGTGGCAATATGGGCGCCGTCCACGTCTGCGTCCGTCATGATCACCACACGGTCATAACGCAGGTTTTCAGGATCGCAGTCCTTGCGCATGCCGCAACCCAATGCCAGCGCGAGGTCCGCGATTTCGCTGTTGGCGCGGATCTTGTCGGCACTGGCCGAAGCGACGTTGAGGATCTTGCCGCGGATCGGCAGGATCGCCTGCGTCTTGCGGTTGCGTGCCTGCTTAGCGCTACCGCCTGCGGAATCGCCTTCAACGATGAACAGTTCGGTGTCAGCATCGGTATCGCCGGAACAATCGGTGAGCTTGCCGGGCAGGCGCAGCTTTTTGGCGTTCGTGGCGGTCTTGCGCTTAACTTCGCGCTCGGCTTTGCGCTTCAGGCGCTCGTCCATCCGTTCCATCACAGCGCCCAGCAGCGCGCGCCCGCGTTCCATGTTGTCCGCCAGGAAATGGTCGAAATGGTCGCGCACGGCATTCTCGACCAGGCGCGCGGCTTCGGGAGAGGTCAGACGGTCCTTCGTCTGGCTCTGGAATTGCGGATCGCGAATGAAGACGGACAGCATCACTTCGCTGCCGGTCATCACGTCGTCCGCCGTAATCTGGCTCGCCTTCTTCTGGCCGGTGAGGTCACCGAATGCGCGCAGGCCCTTGGTCAGCGCAGAACGAAGGCCCTGTTCATGCGTGCCGCCATCAGGCGTGGGCACGGTGTTGCAATACCAGCTGGTGGAGCCATCGGACCACAGCGGCCACGCCACCGCCCATTCCACGCGGCCCTGTTGCTGGCCATCAGCCTGCGGGAAATCCTGACTGCCGGAGAAGAACTCGGACGTCACGCATTCGCGCGATCCCACTTCCTCGCGCAGATGGTCTGCAAGGCCGCCGGGGAACTGGAATGTTGCTTCCTGCGGCACATCGTCGCTGGCGAGGCTGGCTGCGCATTTCCAGCGGATTTCAACGCCAGCGAACAGATATGCCTTGGACCGGGCGAGCTTGAACAGGCGCGAGGGCTTGAACTTGCGATCGCCGAAAATCTCCAGGTCAGGCACGAAGGAAACGCTGGTGCCGCGGCGGTTGGGCGTGGTGCCGATCTTCTCGATTCCGCCTTGGGGCAGACCCTTGGAGAAAACCTGCGCGAACACTTCCTTGTTGCGCGCCACTTCCACACGGGTTTCGACAGACAGGGCGTTCACCACCGAAACGCCCACGCCGTGCAGGCCGCCGCTGGTGGCATAGGCCTTGCCAGAGAACTTGCCGCCCGAATGGAGCGTGGTGAGGATAACCTCGAGCGTGGACTTGCCGGGAAACTTGGGATGTTCGTCCACCGGGATACCGCGGCCGTTATCGGTGATCGTCAGGCGGCCGGCGGTTCCGTCCGAGCCTTCCTCCAGCACCATCTCGATCCGGTTGGCGTGGCCTGCAACGGCCTCGTCCATCGCGTTGTCGAGCACTTCGGCGGCGAGGTGATGCAGTGCTCGGTCATCAGTGCCACCGATATACATGCCGGGACGGCGGCGTACGGGTTCCAGCCCCTCCAGCACCTCGATGGAGGAGGAATCGTAGTCACTGCCGCCAGCGGGCGCGTTTTCGAACAGGTCGTCTCTCATGTTTCCAGCTATAGGACGCGGGATTCCACCCGTTCAAGCGGAGCAGGCAAACTTATCCGCTATCCGAAAACGGAAGGGCTCAGAACTGGCCCTCAGAACTGGCGCGGCGCCGGGTCGACGATGGTCACGTCGCCATCGCCCACTTCGCGCACTTCGAAGGCCCGTTCGCCTACGCCTGTGCTGGTGAAGCGGAAGGCACCGTCAAGACCAAGGAAGCCACCCGGATCGAGCATCTGGCCGGTGGGGAAGGGCGTGCCCGGCTCCCACTCACGCGCGATGCGCAGGGTCAGCAGGACCGAATCGTAACCCAGTGTCGCAATCCGGTAAGGCTGCGAGCCGAAGCGGCTTTCGTAAGACGAGACGAACTGGCGATAACGCGTGTCCGACACGGCAGAGAACCATGCGCCCTGTATCCCAGCGGCGCGGGTCAGCGTGGTTTCGCCGCTCCACAGTTCCGGCCCGATGATCGAGGGGAGGGCTTCGCCTGCTTCCTTCAACTCGCCTGCAGCCATTGCGGCTAGGCGCGCACCGTCTGCGATCAGCACGGTGTCGAACCCGCCGCGATCGGATAGGCGGCTTGCGGCGCTGATGATCGAGGTGTTGCCGCGGTCATAGGTTTCGGCAGAGACAAGCGCTGCGCCGTGATTGCTGACAGAGCGCTGCAAGGCGGCAGCAGCCCGCTGGCCATATTCGCCATTGGGCACCAGCAGCGCGAAATTGCGGGCACCCTGCGAGATGGCGAAGCTCACCGTACGGTCAATCGACTGCTCGGGGATATGGCCCATCACGAAGACATCGGGCTGCGCCACGCCGGCATCGTTGGAGAAGGTAATCAACGGAATGCCGGCCGGGCGGGCCTGTGCGAGCACGGCTGACACATTGTCACGCTGCAAGGGGCCGAGGATCAGCTTGTTGCCATCCTGGATCGCGCGCGATGCTGCGCGGCCGGCACCGGCGGAGGTGTCATAAGTGGTGATGCGCAGGTTCTCGGCATTGGTATCGAGCAGCGCCATGGTGGTGGCGTTGGCGATTGACTGGCCAACGTCCGCGTTCGAACCGCTCAAAGGCACCAGCAGCGCAACGCGGTGGCGGCCTGCGTCCTGCGGCAGGACGGTAGCATCAGGTCCGTCGGTGGGCTGGGTGACGGGCCCCGTCACGGTGGTCGGGCCTTCGCCTCCGCTCGGGATTACCTGACACGCTGCCAGACCCATCGACAGGAGGGCCACGGCCAAACCGCGCCTCAAATTACCGAACATGCTTGCTGCCTCCGCTCAAACTGGTTCATGGAGCGCATGTGACTGACGCAGCTCCACCCGAAAAACTTTCCAGTGGCCTCTATATAGTTGCCACCCCGATTGGCAATCTTGGCGATATCACTTTGCGGGCAAAGGATGTTTTGGAGCAATGCGATGTCATCGCCTGCGAAGATACCCGCGTCACCGGCAAGCTGATGAAACTGCTGGGGATCAGCAACCGGCTGTGGCGGTATGACGATCATGCCAGCGCTGCAGACCGCCAGCGTTTGCTCGATGCGGCGCGTATCGGCGCGGTTGCCCTTGTCAGCGATGCGGGAATGCCGCTGGTGTCCGATCCCGGTTACAGGCTGGTGCGGGAAGCACGCGAGGCCGATATTCCCGTCACTGCCTTGCCCGGTGCCAGCGCGCCTCTACTCGCGCTCGCCATGTCTGGCCTGCCGAATGACCGTTTCCTGTTCGCCGGTTTCCTGCCGCAAAAGGAAAAGGCGCGGGCAGACATGCTCGCAGAGCTTGCTCCGATCCGCTCCACGCTGATTTTCTTCGACACCGCACCGCGCCTCGTGAAGTCGCTGGCTGTCATCGCCGAAGTGCTGCCGGGCCGGGAAGTGGCGGTGGGGCGCGAACTCACCAAGCTTCACGAGGAATGCCGCACTGGCAGCGCCACTGAACTGATCGCACATTACGAAGCGCACCCGCCCAGAGGCGAGATCGTGCTGCTGGTCGGCCAGCCGGGTGAAGCGGAAGCTGGCGAGGTGGATGCCGATGCCTTGCTGATCGAGGCGATGAAGGAGGCCAAGCCCTCACAAGCTGCGGGACAAGTCGCGAAGGCCACCGGGCTAGACCGCAAGATGCTCTATGCCAGGGCCATGGAACTCAAGGTCCAATGAAGCGGCGGATTGCCGAAGCTCGCGGCCGCAAGGGCGAAGCCCGTGCCGCAGCTTGGCTGCGCCTGAAAGGCTGGTCAATCCTCGACACCCGCGTGAAAACGCCCGTTCGCGAGGTCGATATCGTGGCCAAACGGGGCGGGCTGGTTGCGTTCGTCGAGGTGAAATGGCGCAGCAAGGTGGCTGACCTCGATTTCGCGATGGACGAATACCGCCTGCGCCGCGTGGCAGCCGCCGCCGAAGCCGTGGCGCATAACTAGGCCAAAGATGTTGAAGGCCTGCGCGTGGACGTAATCCTGCTTGCACCCAAGGCATTCCCTCGCCACATCACCAACGCCTGGCAGCCTTAGGGAATTGAAATGAGCCTACGTGTCGCAGTTCAGATGGACCCCATCGAAAGCATCAACATTGCGGGGGACTCCAGCTTTGCGCTGATGCTGGCCGCGCAGGCACGCGGGCATGAACTGTGGCATTATGACGTTGCCAGCATCGCCTATGACTGCGGACGTATCACCTGCTGGGCGGCGCCGGTCACGGTGCAGCGGGTTGTGGGCGACCACTTCACCAAGGGTGATCTGAGCAAGATCGACCTCGCCACCGATATTGACGTGGTGCTGATGCGGCAGGACCCGCCGTTCCACCTCGGCTATATCAGTTCGGCCCTGCTGCTCGACCGGCTGAAAGGCACCACGCTCGTCTCCAACGATCCGCGCGAAGTCATCAACGCGCCAGAAAAGATGTATGTGTTGGATTACGCGCGCTTCATGCCGCCCACGCTGATCGCGCGCCGTCTTGAAGACGTGCGCGAGTTCCAGAAGCAACACGGCGCAGTGGTGGTGAAGCCGCTGCACGGCAACGGCGGCAAGGCGATCTTCAAGGTCGATGCAGAAGGCACCAATCTTTCCGCGCTGTTTGAAGTGTTCAACCAGACGTGGCCCGAACCGCACATGGTGCAGCCCTTCCTTCCGGAAGTCTCCAAGGGTGACAAGCGCATTGTGCTGGTGGATGGCGAGTTTGCCGGCGCCATCAACCGCAAGCCGGGCGAGGGCGAGTTCCGTTCCAACCTTGCGCAAGGCGGCTATGCCGAGGCGGCAACGCTGACTGCGGAAGAGGAAGAGATTTGCGCTGCCATGGGGCCTGATCTCAAGAAGCGCGGGCTGGTTTTCGTCGGTATCGACGTGATCGGCGGCAAGTGGCTCACCGAAATCAACGTGACTTCGCCCACCGGGATCGTGGCAATTGACCAGTATAACGGGACGGACACGGCCAGTCGCATCTGGGACGCGCTTGAGCGTCGCCACGAAAAGATTGCTGGAAACTCAAGTTAAGCTGAGCATTCGGGTATAACACGTAACCCGACCTTAACCACGCCCTTGCGCAGGATTGCATGGACCAGCTGATCATCGAAGCCATCCGCCAGGGCGGATATGTCAGCATTTTCCTGCTGATGGTGCTGGAAAACGTGGTGCCGCCTGTGCCCAGCGAAGTGATCATGGGTATCGGCGGGCTGCTGGTGGATCGCGGGCACCTGCAATTCTGGCCGCTGCTGCTGATCGGCACCACCGGCACCGTTGTCGGCAATTATTTCTGGTACTGGCTGGGTGACAGCTGGGGCTATGAACGGATGGAGCCCTTCATCAACAAGTGGGGCCGCTGGCTTACTGTCGATTGGGATACCATCGTGAAAGCGCAGCTGTTCTTCATGAAACACGGGCACTGGGTGGTGTTCGCGCTACGTTTCTCGCCATTCCTGCGCACGATCATCTCGCTTCCTGCCGGGTTGGCGCATATGTCCAAAGGGCGCTTCCTTGCGTACACCTTTGCAGGCTCTGCCATCTGGAATGCAGCGTTGATCAAGGGCGGTGAATTCCTCGGCGGTTATCTGCAGGAATCGCAGCACCTGATTGCCTGGGGCATCTTCGGCATGATCGGCGTGGGGCTGGTAGGGTACATCTGGCGCGTCGTCATATGGTCTCCGCGGCCAGCGAAGGACCAGGCAGAGGACTAGTCCTTCTCGCGCGGATGGGCGTTGCGATAGGTGTCCAGCAAGGTCGCCGCATCAACCTTGGTGTAAATCTGCGTCGAGCCAAGGCTGGCATGGCCAAGCAGTTCCTGCAGGCTGCGCAAGTCAGCGCCTGCGCCGAGCAGATGGGTGGCGAAGGAATGGCGCAGCGCGTGCGGGGTGGCGCTGGCAGGCAGGCCCAAGGCCTTGCGCGCATTGGCCATGGCTTTCTGCACCATGCCTTGCCCCAATGCTCCGCCCTTTGCGCCGAGAAACAGCGGGCCTGCCGGCGGCAGCGGCCAGGGGCATTGTTTCGCATATTCCGCCACAGCATCACGCACGACGGGGATGAGCGGTACGACACGCTGCTTTCCGCCTTTGCCGGTGACGGTCAGCGTTTCGCCCAGCGGCAGGTCGGATGCCTTGAGCGAGAGTGCCTCGGCAATGCGCAGGCCAGCGCCATACATCATCAGCAGCACCGCCCTGTCTCGCGCGCCGATCCAGCTGTCGCTGGCGAGGGCATCGACCATGTCTGCCATGTTGGTTGCGTCGTCTGGTGTGACGGGGCGGGGGAGGCCCTTCTTGACGCGCGGACCGCGAAGGCGCGGGGCACTGGCATCATCCTCGCCCAATTGCTCGCGGGCGAAGGTGAGGAAACCCTTCAAGGCGGAGAGCTCACGCGCGGTCGAGACATTGCCGAGGCCGTCATTGCGACGCTGGGCGAGTTGCAGGCGCAGGGCTCCGGCATTCATCGCGGCCACATCCTGCCAGCTTTGCGCGCCGGTACTCACCAACAGCCGATTGGCAGCGGCGAGGTAAGCGCGGACAGTGTGAGGCGAGCGGCGGCGGGCGTTGGTTAGGTGATCGCCCCATGCTTCAAGCAGGTCCGCCTTGCTCATGCCGAAACCAGCCCGTCATGTACAAGGCGCGGCAGGATCGCGTCGAGCAGCGGCATGCCTTGCGCGGTTACGGCAAGGCGGTTTCCATTCCGACTGACAAATCCCAGCGCTTCAAGCTGTGCCATTTCATCGCCATCGACCAGCTGGCCAGCGTCCAGCCCGAAGCGAGCTCCCAGCATGGCAAGGTCGATGCCTTCGTGCAGGCGCAACCCCATAAGCAGCGCTTCGGAAGCCTGTTCGCCGGTGGGAATGGCAATTTCGCTCTGGTTGCCCGATCCGCGTTCCTCGACAGCGGCGAGCCAGTTTTCCGGCTTGCGGTGCCGCTGCGTCGCCATGCCGCCGCGCCGCCCGTGCGCGCCGGGCCCGATGCCGACATAGTCGAGGTAGCGCCAATAGGTAAGGTTATGGCGGCTTTCCTCTCCTGGCTTGGCGTGGTTGCTGATCTCGTAGGCCGGAATGCCCGCTTCGGCGGTGAGCTGCTGCGTCAGCTCGTAAAGGTCAGCGGCAGCATCATCGTCCAGCGGCTCGAAATCGCCTTGTCGCACCATGGTGGCAAAGCGCGTGCCGGGTTCGATGGTCAGCTGGTAGAGCGAGAGGTGCGAGGTGCCGTAGGAAAGCGCCTGCCGCAAGTCGCGCTCCCAGTCGGCAGGCGAATGGCCGGGCAGGGCATAGATCAGGTCGAATGAGACGCGCTTGAAGGCCTTCTGTGCCACTTCAAGCGCGTTCAGCCCCTCTTGTGTGTCATGCAACCGGCCCAGAAAACGCAGTTGTGCGTCATCAAGCGCCTGCAGCCCGAGCGAAGTACGGTTGACCCCTGCCAGCGCCAGATCCGCAAAATTGCTCGCCTCGACGGAAGAGGGATTGGCCTCCAGCGTGATCTCGATATCAGGCGCAAAACCCCAGAGTTTCTGCGCTCCATCGAGCAACGCGCCAACCAGAGCAGGGGGCATCAGCGAAGGCGTTCCTCCGCCGAAAAACACCGATTCCAGCGCCTCTCCGCCTGCCAGTTCGGTTTCTGCACGCATGTCGGCCAGCAAAGCCGCCTGCCAGCGTTCAACGTCCACCTCATCCCGAACATGCGAGTTGAAATCGCAATAGGGGCACTTTTTCAAGCAGAAAGGCCAGTGGATATAGAGGGCGCGCGCCATGCGCTCATCCTAGCTTTCAAACTGGTCCTTCACCAGCTTCGCGAAGGCATCCGCGCGGTGGCTGATCGCGTGTTTCGCATCAGGCTCGATCTCGGCGAATGTCTGCTCGCCGCCTGCTGGAACAAATACAGGGTCATATCCGAAGCCCTTTTCCCCGCGCGGGGGCCAGGTGAGGGTGCCGTCCACACGTCCTTCGTAGACTGCGTATTCGCCATCAGGCCATGCCAGAGCGAGGGTGCAGGAAAACCACGCATCGCGGGGCGTATCCGGGCCCTTTTCCTGCAACATCCCTTCGACCTTGCCCATTGCCATGTACCAGTCACGCCCCGGCTCGCCTTCGAAATGCTGCCGTTCGGCCCAATCCGCGGTGTAAACACCGGGGCGGCCATCGAGGGCGGCGACCGAAAGGCCGCTGTCGTCTGCCAGTGCAGGCAAGCCGGAAGCCTCTGCCGAAGCGCGCGCCTTGATCAGCGCGTTTTCGACAAAGGTGGTTCCGGTTTCAGGCGGTTCGGGAAGGCCCAGCGCTCCGGCGGAAATACACTCCAGCCCGAATGGCGCCAGCAATGCGGAAATCTCCCCGAGCTTTCCCGCGTTGTGCGTGGCGATCACCAGCTTTCCCGAACCGATCTTGCGGGTCATTTGACGGCTTTTTCCTGTGCCGAGAAGATCTGCCCGCAGCCAATGTTGGCGAGGCGGAGCAAGCGCAGCAGGCCCTCCTCGTCATAGGTCGCGCCTTCTGCGGTGGCCTGCACTTCGGCAATCTGGCCGCCTTGAATCAGCACGAAATTGGCATCGGCATCGGCGGAGCTGTCTTCCACGTAGTCGAGGTCGAGCACCGGATTGCCCTGGTAAATGCCGCAGGAAATCGCGGCGATCTTGGCAGTGATCGGGTCTTCCTTGATCGCGCCTGCTTTCATCAGCTTGTTCACTGCCATGCGCAGCGCCACCCATGCGCCGGAGATAGACGCAGTGCGGGTGCCGCCATCGGCCTGGATCACGTCGCAATCGAGGGTGATCTGCCGCTCACCGAGCTTTTCAAGGTCACACACGGCGCGCAAAGATCGGCCGATCAGGCGCTGGATTTCCTGCGTGCGGCCGGACTGCTTGCCCTTGGCTGCTTCGCGCGATCCGCGTGTGTGGGTGGCACGCGGCAGCATGGAATATTCGCCGGTCACCCAGCCAGAACCCTTGTTGCGGAGCCACGGCGGCACGCGTTCTTCAACACTGGCGGTGCACAGAACCTTGGTATCGCCAAAGCTGATCAGGCAGCTGCCTTCTGCATGTTTGGTGAAGCCGGTTTCGATAGTGATGGCGCGCATTTCATCTGCGGCGCGGCCGGAAGGACGCATGGAATTCTCCAAAATGGTGACTCGATATTGCTTGCGCGGCCCTAGCGCCTAGATAAGCACCTGTCATGGCCTCGCCTCCGATTACCGAACTGACAATGCGCGCACGCGACATTTTCCGCCTCGTGGTGGAGGATTACCTTGCGAGCGGACAGCCCGTGGCGTCGAAGACGCTGGCCCGCCACCGCGATGTTAACCTGTCTCCCGCCTCGATCCGCTCCGTGCTGAGCGATCTTGAGCAGTTGGGCCTGCTTGCGGCTCCGCATACCAGCGCGGGCAGGATGCCCACGGAGATCGGCTTGCGCCTGTTCGTGGACGGGATGATGCAGGTGGCAGAACCCACGCGGGAGGAACGTGCGGCGATCGAGGCGCAGCTGGTTCAGCCCGGCCCGATCGAACAGGCACTGGAGAACACCAGTTCGCTGCTTTCCGACCTGTCGGGTGCGGCAGGAATGGTGATGGTGCCACAGCGCGAAGCGCGCCTCAGCCAGATGAATATCGTGCCGCTTGATGCCAACCGTGCGCTGCTGGTGCTGGTGGGGCAGGACGGCCACGTAGAGAACCGCGTGCTGGATTTGCCGCAAGGAACCAGCAGTTCCGCGCTCCAGCAAGCCAGCAATTACGTGTCCGCACGCCTTTCTGGGCGGACATTGCCCGAAGCTGTGAAGGTGATCGAACACGAAATTCGCACCGGCAAGAGCGCGCTGGACGCGGCCAGCCGCGACCTTGTCGAACGCGGCATCGTGACATGGACAGAGGACGCGACAAAGCGCCGTGTGCTGATCGTGCGCGGGCAGGCAAACCTGCTCGACGAAAGCGCGCTGGGTGATATCGAACGCATCCGTTCGCTGATCGATGACCTTGAAAACAAGCAGTCGATTGCCGATCTCCTCGACAGTGCGAGGGAAGCGGAATCGACGCGCATATTCATCGGCGCGGAAAATCGCCTGTTTGCGCTCTCCGGTTCCTCCGTCATTGCCTCACCCTATCGCGACGGCGAGGGCAGGGTGGTTGGCGTTTTAGGGGTTATCGGGCCGACGCGACTGAACTATGCGCGCGTCGTTCCCATGGTGGATTTTACAGCCCAGTCCCTGGGCAAGAGATTTGGATAGACAAGACAGAGCGATGAGCGAGCAAGACAACCAGACCGAAAACGGCACCGACAAGCGCGATCCCGAAGTCGAAAAGGAACTGGAAGGCATTCCCGAGCAGTTCCTTGACGATGGCAATGGTGATGACGAGGAAGGTGAAGGCGATGTCAGTGAAGCCCTGGCGATGCTGAAGGCCGAACTGGAAGAAGCCAAGCAGCAGGTGCTGTATGCTCGCGCCGACACGCAGAATGTGCGCCGCCGCCTTGAGCGCGAAAAAGACGAGGCGCGCGCTTATGCCTCCACCGGCTTTGCGCGCGATGTGCTGTCTGTAGCTGACAATCTTGCGCGCGCGATCGATGCGATTCCCGCAGATTTGCGCGAAGACGACAAGATGAAGGGCCTCGTCGCCGGTATCGAAGCGACCCAGCGCGAGCTGGACAAGGTCTTCGGCCAGCACGGCATCACGCGCATTGCCGCAATGGGCATGCCGCTTGATCCCAACCAGCATCAGGCCATGATGGAAATCCCGACTGCCGATGCGGAAGCCGGCACGGTGATTCAGGAAATGCAGAGCGGCTACATGATCAAGGACCGCCTGCTGCGCCCGGCCATGGTCGGCGTGGCGAAGAAGCCCGACTGATGGTTCAGGTGGCCTGCTTCGCTTCAAGCAGTATGGCCGCCAGTTCCTCGCTAGACCGGAGATCAGCGAAAACCATGGCAAGGATGTGCAGCGTGGCTGCGTGTTCCTCGTCAGACAGCGCGGCATTCGCATCGGCAGCCATGATCACGCGGTAATTGTTCTGCATGGCATCACGCGCCGTGCTCTCGCAGCAGCAGTTGGTGAGCGTGCCGGAAATGATGACGGTGTCGATGTCATTTTGCTCAAGAACCTGCGGTAAAGTGCTGGTTCCGTGGGTAAATCCGCTGAACCGGTGCTTGTCGACGACAAGGTCTGATTCAGCAATGTCGAGGCCATCCCACAGCTGGTGATAATGCGCGCCGGGGGTGAATGCTTCGCGGTGACCGGCTGCAGCAATGCCCATGCGTTGCCAGAACACGGTCCACGCAGAATCCCAGTCATCCGGGGTGGTGTAACGCAGGAAGATGTTCAGCCCGCCAGCATCGCGAACCGCGCGGCTGATGGTGTTGATTTCATCCACGATGCTGCGTGCCGCCGGGACCTCTACCGGTGCGCCTTCTTCCATGAAGCCGTTCTGCATATCGACGATGAAATGCGCGGTTTTGCGCGGGTTCAGCCTGTCAAAGACATTGCGCACGCCGCCGCGTGTTGCAGCCAGTCTGTCGAGGATGGCGTGGTGATCGACATTGTGCGGCATTCTCAGCTCTCCCTGAACGGTGTGAATGGCAAGATACCGCGATCTTGCTCCAGCGGCGGCGCGCCTGCAACCTTGCCGCCTTCGCGCAGCATGAAAGCGTGCTTCACGATCTCCGCCTGTTGTTCGATGCCATATCGGACCAGCGGCCAACCGGGCCTGATGCTGTGGTCATAGCGGCACCATGGATGGCGGTTTATAACGAGGTACCAGTCCCCCCGTGACTGGGTCTGCCAGACATGTGTCATCTCGTCGATGAAATGAGCCTTGAGGTGGAGAGAGGCGCTGGCGAAATCATCTCAGTAATTCTGGCCTTCGGGGTGGAAATGCAGGTGCCCGCGCGGGGCCATCGTCACCTTGCGGGGCTGGAAGGGAAACCACTTGCGGCGGCGTATCATGACCTTTGAGTAGTCAATCGCATCGCCAAAGACGCTGCGGGTAAGGGCAATCTCGCCCGCTGACAGCGATCGCTCACCGCCTGCCGGGCAAAATTGCGTTTCGTCTGGCAAGTCTTATTCGCCGGGCGTATATTCTTCGCCGGGAGCCAGCAGCCTGACCGGGAAGCTGACCTTGTCTCCGCGCACGAAGCTGACGGTGACTTCCAGCTCGCCGCCCGCTTCCAGGCCTTCGGGAAGGCCGAACACCATCACGTGCTTGCCGCCTTGTTCGAACGCCACGCTTTCACCGGCAGGCACTTCAACCTGCAGCAGTTCCTGCATGTCCATCTGCCCGCTCCACTCCGATGTCTCGTGGAACAAGGCGCTTTCTGCCCCCGGGACGCTGATAGCGCGCATCATCTGTGCTTCGCTGCCGTCGTTGGTGATTGTGAAATAGACGGCGGCAGGGTTGCCTGCCGCTGCGGGCAGGTTCATCCGGCCATCGGTAACCGAAATGCCCTCGGGCGCATCGGGTGCAGTATCGACCGGAGCGGGTTCCGGGTCGCTTCCGCAACCGGCCAGGCCAAGCGCCATGATGCCCGCGGCACCAGCAATCAGAAGCTTTTTCAATTCGGACGTTCCCTCCGTGTCAATGTGGGCGCACCTTATGGGCAAGCAATGCCGCTGCCAAGCCTGAGAACATCGCTTGCCAAGCCCTTGTCGGCTGAAAAAGGGCACCTATATCGCGCCCATCAAGACTGATTTTCTGTAGAGTTGCCGACTGGTTTCGCCGTGGGACATGGGGAACCGCCAAGGCAACGTCCAAATGGAAGGAAAGAGTGGGAAACCCATGAGCAAAGTTATCGGTATCGACCTTGGTACGACCAATTCCTGTGTCTCCGTAATGGACGGCGGCAAGCCGAAGGTCATCGAAAATTCCGAAGGCGCACGCACGACGCCTTCCATCGTCGCTTTCACCAAGGATGGTGAGCGCCTGATCGGCCAGCCCGCAAAGCGCCAGGCCGTGACCAATCCTGACAACACCCTGTTCGCGATCAAGCGCCTGATCGGCCGCCGTTTCGACGATCCGATGACCAAGAAGGACATGGAGCTCGTCCCCTACAACATCGTGAAGGGCAAGAATGGCGATGCGTGGGTGAACGCAGGCGGCGAAGACTATTCGCCCAGCCAGATTTCCGCCTTCATCCTGCAAAAAATGAAGGAAACCGCCGAGAGCTATCTTGGTGAAACCGTTTCGCAGGCCGTGATCACGGTTCCTGCCTACTTCAACGACGCCCAGCGCCAGGCCACCAAGGATGCCGGCCAGATCGCCGGCCTTGAAGTGCTGCGCATCATCAACGAGCCGACTGCGGCGGCGCTCGCCTATGGCATGGACAAGGAAGATGGCAAGACCATCGCCGTCTATGACCTTGGCGGCGGTACTTTCGACGTGTCCGTGCTCGAAATCGGTGACGGCGTGTTCGAAGTGAAGTCCACCAATGGTGATACCTTCCTTGGCGGTGAAGACTTCGACAGCGCGATCGTTGAATATCTCGCCGAACAGTTCAAGGCGAAGGAAAACATGGATCTGAAGAGCGACAAGCTCGCTCTCCAGCGCCTCAAGGAAGCTGCGGAAAAGGCCAAGATCGAGCTGTCGAGTTCGGCCCAGACCGAAGTCAACCTGCCGTTCATCACCGCCCGCATGGAAGGTGGCTCGTCCACCCCGCTGCACCTGGTCGAAACGCTCACCCGCTCCAAGCTGGAGCAGCTGGTCGGCGGCCTGATCAAGCGCACGCTCGATCCCTGCAAGAAGGCGCTGGAAGATGCCGGCGTCTCGAAGGACCAGATCGACGAGGTGATCCTTGTCGGCGGCATGACCCGCATGCCCAAGGTTCGCGAAGTGGTGGAAGAATTCTTCGGTGCCAAGCCGCACACCGGCGTGAACCCGGATGAAGTGGTCGCCATGGGCGCTGCCATCCAGGCCGGCGTTCTGCAGGGCGACGTCAAGGACGTGCTGCTGCTCGACGTGACCCCGCTGTCGCTGGGCATCGAGACGCTGGGCGGCGTG
>CAYXTJ010000053.1:9375-14501 GCA_964467715.1 uncultured Sphingomonadaceae bacterium | reverse complement strand
AAGGCTGCCGTCACCTTCTCGGTGGTGGCACCGCCGCCCACGTCGAGGAAGTTGGCCGGGAAGGAGCCATTCAGCTTGATGATGTCCATCGTCGCCATGGCCAGGCCGGCACCGTTTACCATGCAGCCGATGTCGCCATCCAGCTTGATATAGGCGAGGTCATACTTGGAAGCTTCCACTTCCATCGGGTCTTCCTCGCTCTCGTCGCGCATCGCTTCCACGTCAGGGTGGCGATAGAGCGCGTTCGAGTCGAAGCTCATCTTGGTGTCGAGCACGAGGAGGTTGCCGTCCTCGGTTTCCACCAACGGATTGATTTCCAGCAT
Organism: uncultured Sphingomonadaceae bacterium; assembly: GCA_964467715.1. GTDB lineage: Bacteria > Pseudomonadota > Alphaproteobacteria > Sphingomonadales > Sphingomonadaceae > Alteraurantiacibacter. The sequence goes on along the minus strand of CAYXTJ010000053.1, from coordinate 14,178 downwards.
ATCGCAATCCAGCGCCACGAAAGCGGTGTAGAGCTGCTTGGCCAGCTTCTGTGCCTGCTTGTTGAGATCGCCCGAAAGTTTGAGCGCAAAGGCCATCGCCCGTCCGTGGTGCGGCATGAAGCCAGTGGCGGGGTCAATGGTGATGGTGGTGATCTTTTCAGGCGTGGAATGGGCCACTTCCTCGATATCCATGCCGCCTTCGGTGGAAACGATCATGGCGATGCGGCCCGATGCACGGTCCACCAGCATGGAGAGGTAATATTCCTTCGCGATATCAACGCCATCGGTCACATAGAGGCGGTTAACCTGCTTGCCGGCATCGCCGGTCTGCACCGTCACCAGCGTGTTGCCGAGCATGTCCTTCGCGTTGGCTTCGACTTCCTCGATGCTCTTGGCCAGGCGCACGCCGCCCTTGGCATCCGGGCCCAGTTCCTTGAACTTGCCCTTGCCGCGACCACCAGCATGGATCTGCGCTTTCACGACGTAGAGCGGGCCGGGCAGTTCCCTTGCGCCGGCGACAGCTTCTTCAACTGTCAGCGCAGCATGACCGGCGGGCACGCCGATACCGAATTTCGCGAGGAGTTCCTTGGCCTGATATTCATGGATGTTCATCGGTGGAGAGACCTTTGAGCAAGAAGGGAGAGAAGAAAGTGCGCTTAAGCATCATCGCGGCTTGCTTGCAATGCACCATCGCCGATACCAATAAATCGAACCATGATTGATCGATTTCGCCTCAGGGATATCTGCGTGGAAGCAGGCCGGATTGCCAAGCGGCAATGGCCGGGTGATGGCCATCAGGTGGAAAGCTGGGACAAGGGCGGCAACAGCCCCGTCTGCGCGGCGGATATCGAGGTGGATAGCTTCCTGAAGCAGGAGCTGGGCAGGCTGCTGCCATCCGCGGGGTGGCTTTCGGAAGAGACGGCGGATGAGCCCTCGCGCCTCAAGAAAGACTTGATCTGGGTGGTCGATCCCATCGATGGCACGCGCGATTTCCTGCGCGGCCGCACCGGCTGGGCGGTCTCGGTCGCACTTGTCAGCGCGGGCCGCCCGCTGATCGGCCTGCTTGTCGCTCCGGCCCGCGGCGAGGTGTGGTCAGCCACGGCAGGCACCGGCGCGCGCCTCAACGGGGTGGACATATCCGCCAGCAAGCGGCGGGACTTTCCCGGTGCGCGGGTGCCGGCCGATGCGCTGGCCAAGGAAGACAAGGACCTCTCGCTGGTCGAAAAGCCCAACTCCATCGCCTTGCGCATCGCCATGGTGGCGGATGACCGGGCGGATTTGCTGGCCACATTGCGCTGGGGCTTTGAATGGGACGTCGCCGCCGCCACGCTGATCGCGCGCGAGGCAGGCGCGCGGGTGACAGACGCGTTCGGCAAGCCGTTCGCCTATAACAAGGCGGACCCACGCGCCTTCGGCCTGCTGGTCAGCTCGCCTGCCATCCACAACGCCGCGGTAGAGCGGCTTTCGGGCAGAGCGGCGCAGATCATCAGCGGCGGGTAAGCTTGTCGCTTGCCAGTGCGGCAAACCGGTGTTCAAATCCGCGTCGCTTTCTGGTTGTCGGAGTTCCGCCCATGATCTGTTCCCGCAAGCTGCTGCTTCCCGCCCTTGTTGCGCTGGCCATCTCGCCCGTGCCGGTCGCCGCTGGGGAGGTGGCGTGCGACAGGCAATGCCTTTCCAGCCAGCTGGATTCGCTGATCGCTGCGCTGCGCACCGGCGATGGAGCTGCAGCCAGCCTTTCCGGCGACGTGGAAATGCGGGAAAACGGCGATCTGGTCGGATCTGGCGGCACCACATGGCGCGAAGTGGCCACGGTGCATTCCAGCATGGAGGTCGCCGATCCGCTTACGGGCAATATCGTGCTGCGCAGCGGAGTCGAACTGGCAGACGGCACGCCGGCCTATCTTTCCACGCGCATGCGCCGCGCCCCCAGTGGCAATGTTGCCGCTGTGGAGATTGCGTCGGACCGCAGCCCGATGGTTCGCACGGACTACGTTTGGGACCTCGATCCGCTCTATTCCTCGCCGGTGCCTGAAGCCGAGCGGACCTCCCGGATCGAGATGGAGGCCATCGTCAGGCGCTATTTCAACTCGCTCGGCACCCATGTGGCGACGCCGGGCGATATTGATGATGCGCAGTGCAACAGGTTCCACTCGGGCACGCAGATCACCAATGTCGCTATGCCCGGACTGGCAGAGGAGGGGGCCATGCTCACCTGCCTCTCCGCCCTTGAAAGCCCCGCGCCCTGGGGCCCGGCCAGCGAACAGCGCGTGCCGGTGCTAGATGAGGAGCGCGGCGTGGCGGTGGGCATCACCCTGCTGCATTACCTGACGGAAGAAGGATCACCGGTGATGTACGTCACCGAGGTTTTCAAGATCGTAGACGGCAAGATCGTGGCCATCGACAACATCGGCCTCAAGGGCGAACACCGCGATACGCTGGGGTTCGTGGATTGAGGAATTGCGGTAGGGTCGCTTGATCGCGAACCAAAAACGGTCCCGCCAGGGACCGCAAGCCTGTCCTGAGCTTCGCCGAAGGGGGCGACTGCCCGCCCGCAAGCGAGGAAGGGTCGGCCCGGATGGGCCGACCCCCTAAATCAATAGGCCGCGTTCACGTCAGCTTCGGTGACGGGGGTAATGCGGATTTCCACGCGGCGGTTCTGCGAACGGCCGGCTTCGGTGGTGTTGTCCGCGATCGGGTAGTTTTCACCATAGCCGATGGTCTCTATGCGCGAGCGGGCGACGCCGCGCGACACCAGGAAGTTCGCCACCGATTCGGCGCGACGCTTTGACAGGTCGAGGTTGTACTGCTCGCTGCCGGTCGAATCGGTGTGGCCCATCACGTCGATCAGCGAGCTGGGATACTGGATCATGCTGGCAGCCACATCGTCCAGCACTTCGCGCATTTGCGGGCTGATGGCGGTGGAATCGACCGCGAAGGTCACGTCGGGCAGGTTCACCAGGATGCCGTCACCATTCGGGGTTTCGGTCACGTCCACGCCGGTGCCGGCCGTGGCCTCATCCAGTTCGCGGATCTGTTGGTCCATGTTGTAGCCGACGTAGCCGCCAGCTGCCGCACCGATACCGGCGCCAACGATACGGGCCGTCTTGCCGCCAACCAGGCCGCCGAGCAGGTAGCCAAGGCCAGCACCGCCCACGCCGCCGATGGCGGTGCGCGAAATCTTCTGTTCGCCGGTGTTGGGGTCGGTGACGCATGCGCCGAGCGACAGCAGTGACACCGAGGCGATGGCGGAAACGAGAATGCGGGATTTCTTCATCATAACAAGTCCCCTCTGCCCGTAAGCTAGATCGCGTAAAATGAACGACTGATGGCTGGTATAACGCAGCCAGCCTGATGGCGTTCCGAATAGCCGACAGCATTAGTCTTAGACTTGCGCGTCGAATCTGCTAGCGCATATTCTCCCATGTCGCCTTTTCCCTGGCATTATTTCGCCGCTCTTGCGGGCCTGATCGTCCTCAACGGCGTGTTTGCGATGTCCGAACTCGCGATCGTTTCGGCTCGCCAGTCGCAATTGCGGATGGCTGCGGAAAAGGGCAGCAACAGCGCCCGCATCGCGCTGAGACTGGCGCAGGATCCGGGCAAGTTCCTCTCGACCGTACAGATCGGCATCACGCTGATCGGCATTATCGCGGGTGCAGTTTCGGGCGCCACGCTGGGCGGCCCGGTGGGCGAACGGTTCGAGACGCTGGGCATGGATCCGGAAGTGGCGCAGACCACGGGCTTCGTGGTGGTGATCGTGCTCACCACCTTTTTCAGCCTTGTCGTGGGCGAGCTGGTGCCCAAGCAGCTGGCCTTGCGCGCCGCGCATCCCATCGCGCTTGTCATGGCGCGGCCGATGGACCTGCTGGCCCGCGTGGCCGCACCCTTCGTTTGGCTGCTCGACAGCTCTTCCAGCCTGCTGATGCGCCTGCTCGGCATCCGCCATCGCGGCGAACAGGGGCTGACCGCGCAGGAACTGCACATGATCTTTGCCGATGCCACGCATTCCGGCCTGATCGAGGAGCAGGAACGCGCGATCCTGTCCGGCATCATGAAGCTGGCGGAAAAGCCGGTGCGCGAACTGATGACCCCGCGCACCGAGCTGGACTGGATCGACGCCGAAGCGGGCGAGGAGGCGATGTTCGCCGTTGTTGCCCGTTCGCGCCATTCGTTGCTGCCGGTGGCGGAAGGATCGGCGGACAAGGTGATGGGCGTGATCAAGGTGCGCGAACTGCTTGCCAAGCAGGTGGCGGGTGAGCCGATCGACCTCGCGACACTGGTGCGCAAGGCGGAAGTCCTGCCTGACCAGCTCGATGCCATGGACGCGCTGCGCGTGCTCCAGCAATCGGGCACCGGCATGGCGATGGTGCATGACGAATACGGCCATCTCGATGGCATCGTGACCACGGCTGACCTGCTGTCTGCCATCGCGGGCAGCTTTGCCAGCCACCAGGACGAAGACGACGAGCCGATGATGGTGGAGCGGGCAGACGGCTCCATGCTGGTATCGGGCGCCATGCCTGCCGATGCGCTGGCCGAACAGTTCGAGATCGAACTGCCTGACCACCGCGAATTCGCCACGGCGGCGGGTTACGTGCTCTTCATGCTCAAGAAACTGCCCACCGAAGGCGAATTCTTTACTGAGCAGGGTTGGCGGTTCGAGGTCGTCGACATGGATGGGCGGAGAATCGACAAGCTGCTGGTGAGCAAGTTTGTCTCATGAACCCGCATCCGCGGGTTCGTCCTCGGGACATTTGTTTTTTTGAGCCCCTCAAGCGCCGAGCGCAGCGCATCCGCGCTGCTTGG
>CAYXTJ010000053.1:0-9275 GCA_964467715.1 uncultured Sphingomonadaceae bacterium | reverse complement strand
GGGCGGCGCGTGGTCACGCGCTGGTCTCGCTAGTCGCTCGACGACCATTCCAGGCCATCGTGCTCGCTCTGGGAAACGGTTGCGCAGCAACCGCAAGGGCGACCGCGCGCCCGTATGGGCGTGCGGAACACAAAAGACTCATTCGCTCCCGGCGTTTGAGGGTCTAAATCAGGAAGGTATTACCGCCCGCGCCGCTTGCCCGTCGCCTTCGGGGGCGACGATGATGGTGCGCGTGGTGATGCCCTTGTCTACCGTGTAGGTGGCCGGATCGCCGATGGTCGATCGGATCGAGACCTCTGCCTCACCGGCACGCTGCAGCGCGCTGGTTTCCACCGCGCTGCGCTCTGCCGCCGGGAACAGCGCTTCCAGTGCCTGCTGGGCGGCAGTGCCTTCTGCCGGGCGCGGCGCGCCGGGCGAGGGGGGCACGACCTGGAAATCGGGCGGGATCACCAGCGGGGCCTGGCGCTGCACGGCGAATTCATCCGGCCGGTCACGGCTGGAGATCAGGCTGCTGCTGCAGCCGGCCAGAAGTGCGGCGGTGCCGATAACGGTAAGGATCCGGGTGGAATGACGCATCAAAATCTCTCTTCCGCGGGAAAGTCCGCTCAGGTCTCGTCCTGCTCTGTGGCGGGTTTCTCGCGTATGAACAAGGCGCGGGCAAGCAGAATCACCACACCGATGGTGATTGCCGCGTCTGCGAGGTTGAAAATCATGAAGGGGCGGAAGCTGCCGATATGGAAGTCGGCAAAGTCCACCACGTAACCATAGGTGTAGCGGTCGTAGATATTGCCGAGCGCGCCGCCGAGGATCATCGACAGCGCGGCAATGTCCCACTTGTTCACCTCGCGCATGATCCAGATGAATACGCCGAGCGCGATCAGCGCGGTTACACCGACAAGCATCCAGCGCATTTCCATGCTGGTGGCCTGGAACATGCCGAGCGAGACGCCGTAATTGTTCACGCGGGTAAGATCGAAGAAGGGCAGCAGCCGGTACTGCTCGCCCACCCGGTCCAGCCCCAGCGTGTTGACCACGAAGTCCTTAAGCCAGCGGTCTGCGGCAAACAGCACCAGCGCGAAGCCCAGCGCGAGCAGCCGCGCCCTGGTGAAAAGCCCGCTCACGCAGCGCCGTCCATGCGGGTGACGACATCGTCGCAGCGGTTGCACAGGTCCCCGTCCTCGGAAACTTCGGGCAGATGTCGCCAACAACGACCACATTTGTGAAGTTCAGTTCTGGCAATCTGGAGCGCGTTTGCTGACTTCTCGAAGTGAACGGGACCGGAGATAAACAGCTCTGCAAGAAGCGTTTCGCTAATATCGCGATAGTCCCTGAGGACTGACTCAATGTCGGAGAGAGTCAATTCCGCTTCAAGGCTGGAGCGAATGGTCTTCTCGCGGCGTAGCGGTTCAATGGCCTCGGTTACCTCTTCACGAAGTTCGCGCAATGAGCGCCAGCGGATCATGTCCGCTGTCGCGTGCGGCACTTCGGGCCATTCCAGCAGATGCACGCTGTCCGCATCGGGATAGCGCGTGCCCCACACTTCCTCCGCCGTGAACACCAGCACCGGCGCGGCATAGCGGATCAGCGCGTGGAACATCACGTCGAGCACGGTGCGATAGGCGCGCCGCTCCAGGTCTTCCGCATGGTCGCAATAGAGGCGGTCCTTGCGGATATCGAAGAAGAAGGCCGACAGGTCCTCGTTGCAGAAATCGACCAGCGCGCGGGTGTAATCGTTGAAGTCGAAATTCTCGACTGCGTGCTTCATCCGCGCATCAAGGCCGACGAGCAGCGCGAGCATGTAGCGCTCCAGCTCGGGCATGTCTGCCACTTCCACCGCTTCGGCAGGATCGTAATCTGCCAGCGCACCGAGCATGTAACGGAAGGTGTTGCGCAGCTTGCGATACTGGTCCGCCACGCCCTTCAGGATTTCCGGGCCGATGCGGTGGTCCTCGGTGAAATCGACCGAGAGAGCCCACAGGCGGATGATATCCGCGCCGTATTCTTCCATCACCTTCAGCGGATCGATGGTGTTGCCGATGGATTTCGACATCTTGCGCCCGTCCGCTGCCATGGTGAAGCCGTGAGTCAGCACCGCCTTGTAAGGCGCGCGGCCACGGGTGGCGCAGCTTTCCAGCAGCGAGGACTGGAACCAGCCGCGATGCTGGTCGCTGCCTTCCAGATACAGGTCAGCCGGGCTGGAAAGTTCGGGCCATGTGTCGCTTTCGAGCACGAAGGCGTGGGACGAGCCGGAATCGAACCATACGTCGAGAATGTCGACCACGCGTTCGTAATCGGCCAGATCGTAATCTGGGCCAAGCAGCTCCTGCGCGCTCTCGTCAGACCATGCGTCCACGCCCTGTTCGCGAACGGCGGCGATGATGCGCTCGTTCACCTGCCGGTCGCACAGATATTCGCCCGTTTCGCGGTTGACGAAGAGCGTGATCGGCACGCCCCATGCGCGCTGGCGCGAGAGCACCCAGTCCGGGCGGCCCTCGACCATCGATCCGATGCGGCGGCGGCCCTTTTCGGGCACGAAGCGCGTTTCGGAAATCGCCTTCAGCGCGGTTTCGCGCAAGGTGGCGGTGTTCTTGGCATCCGTCGCGATGGCGAGCGCGCCGCCGATGGCATCGGGCACAGCTACATCATGCTCGAAGGGCGCAATCGGCTTGTCCATCGGCACGAACCATTGCGGCGTGCAGCGGTAGATGACCTTGGCTTTCGAGCGCCAGCTGTGTGGATAAGAGTGTTGATAATCTGCGAACGCGCTGAGCAAAGCTCCAGCTTTCCTGAGGTCCGAACAGATCGGCCCGTCAGGCGCGTTGAATCCGGGATTGATCACCGCGCGCCGGCGCGGCTTGCCGTCTGCGTCCACATCATCCGCGCCCAGCCACAGCCAGTCATCCTTGTAGACCCCGCCTGCATCGACGACGAATTTGGGATTGATGCCGTAGGCCTTGCACAGGTCAAAGTCGTCCTCACCATGATCGGGAGCCATGTGGACGAGGCCGGTGCCGCTGTCCGTGGTGACGAAATCGCCCGGCAGGAAAGGGCGCGGTTCGGCATAGAAGCCGCCAAGATGGTGCATCGGGTGGCGGGCCGATGCTCCTACAAGCGCTTCATCGGAAAGAGCCGTTTCAAGTTCTAATTGAAGGTTTCCCCTCGCGGCAAAGTCACTTGCGAGCGCTTGCGACAGAACATACCGGCGGCCGTCGGAGGCCTTGAAGACACCGTAGCAGGCTTCGTAGCTGACCTGCTCGAATGCAGGGTTGAAAGCCAAAGCCTGATTGACCGGGATCGTCCACGGGGTGGTCGTCCAGATCACCGCATAGGCGCCGACCAGCTCAGGAACGTTGGGGCAATCGGTGATCTCGAAAGCCACATCAATCTGGGTCGAGGTGATGTCCTCGTATTCGACCTCGGCCTCGGCCAGCGCGGTCTTCTCGACCGGGCTCCACATCACCGGCTTCGCGCCGCGATAGAGCTGGCCGCTTTCGGCAAACTTCAGCAATTCGGCGACGATATCGGCTTCGGCTTCGGGAGCCATGGTGAGGTAGGGGCGGGACCAGTCGCCGGTGATGCCGAGGCGCTGGAACTGCTCCTTCTGCACATCCACCCACTTGGCGGCATAGGCGCGGCATTCGGCGCGGAATTCCTTGGCCGGGACCTCGTCCTTGTTCTTCTTCTTCTTGCGGTACTGCTCTTCCACCTTCCATTCGATGGGCAGGCCGTGGCAGTCCCAGCCGGGAATATAGGGCGCATCCTTGCCAGCCAAGCTCTGCGTGCGGACCACTGCATCCTTCAGCACCTTGTTCAGCGCGTGGCCGATATGGATGTCGCCATTGGCATAGGGCGGGCCATCGTGGAGGATGAAGGTCTCGCGCCCCTGCCGCGCCTGGCGCAGCTTGGCGTAGACGCTTTCTTCCTGCCAGCGCGCAAGGATGCCCGGCTCCTTCTGCGGCAGGCCGGCCTTCATGGGAAAATCGGTCTTCGGCAGGAAGACGGTGTCCCGGTAATCGCGCTTGGAATCTGTATCGCTCATATGGAGCCGCCGCTTAGTAGGTCGCGCGCCCGCCCGCAATCCTTCTCCATCTGCTCGACCAGCGCTTCCAGCCCGTCAAACTTCGCTTCGGGGCGCAGGAAGTGGCGCAGGGCAACATCGACCTCTTGTCCGTAGAGGTCTCCGGCAAAGTCGAAGAAGAAGGGTTCGAGCAGCTCCTTGGGCGGATCGAACATCGGGCGCACGCCGATATTGGCCGCGCCGATCAGTTCCTGCCCGGTGGCGGGAATGCGCGCGGACACGGCATAGACGCCGAAGCGCGGGCGCAGATACTGGCCCAGGTCCATGTTCGCGGTGGGATAGCCGATGGTGCGGCCGCGCTTGTCGCCATGGATCACCTCGGCACGGATGGCGAAGGGCCTTGTGAGCAGCTCTGCCGCCACTTCGCATTCGCCCGCTTTCAGCGCATCGCGAATCCGGCTGGAGGAAACGACCTGCCCGCCATGCGTCACCGCGCTCACTTGCCGCGCCTCAAGGCTGCAAGTGGCCCCGACTTCGCGCAGCACCTGCACGTTGCCGCCGCGCGCCTTGCCGAAGGTGAAGTCCTCCCCCGTCACAACGCCGACAGCGCCCACCTGGCGCGCGAGCAGGTGGGCGACAAAGTCCGTAGCTTCCATCGTCGCCAGCGCCTGGTCGAAATGGAAGACGAGCATGGCATCTGCCCCGGCGGCGAGGAACAGCTCCTGCCGCTGGTCCAACGTGGTGAGGCGGAAGGGCGGCACATGCGGGGCGAAGTGGCGCACCGGGTGCGGATCGAAAGTGGCGACGATGGCGGGGCGGCCCTCGGCGCGCGCCCAGTTCACCGCTTCGGCCACAACCTGCTTGTGGCCAAGGTGGAAGCCATCGAAATTGCCCAGCGCCACGATGGCACCGCGCAAGGCTTCGGGCACGGGGTCTCTGTGATCAAGGCGCATAGGTCAGGGCGCTTCCTGCATTGGTGAGAGCCCGCCTGCAAGAACCCGGATCGCGTTTTCGCCCATGGCGAGACGAATCTCGTCTTCGGAAAAGCCTTCGTCCATCAAGGCTTGCGTGATCTGGGCAAGGCCGGTGGTGTCGAACGGGGTGGTCACCGTGCCATCGAAATCGCTGCCCAGCGCCACCGTTTCTATCCCGACAAGGTCGCGCACATGGCGCATCGCGCGGGCGATGGCGCGCGGGGAAGTTTCGCATACCGCGCCATCCCAAAAGCCGATCCCGACCACGCCACCGGTGGCAGCAATGCCGCGAATTTCTTCATCCGTCAGGTTGCGGTTTTCATCGCATGTCGCCTGCACCCCGCCATGGCTGGAAATGACCGGACGGCGCGCCATGGCGAGCACTTCGGCCACGCATTGATGGCTGCAATGGGCGATGTCTACCACCATGCCCATGTCTTCCATCTGCTGCACGACTTCGCGGCCCATGAAGGTGAGCCCGCCCTTGTTCACCCCGTGCATGGATCCGGCGACTTCGTTGTCAAAGAAATGCACCAGCCCCGCCATGCGGACACCAGCCTCGTACAAGTCGAAAAGGCGAGTCCTATCGCCTTCGAGATTGTGCAGCCCCTCGACAGAGAGCAACGCGCCAACCAGATTCCCGTCGACCAGCCGGCCTGCATCCAGCACTGCGAGATCGACATTGTCACGTATGCCCATCATCTGGGCGTCCGATGTGGCAATTGCCCGGTCCAGCTTTTCGGCGTGCCACAGCGTGCGTTCGGTCAGCGAGAACCAGGTGCGCACCGGCTGCAATTGCCCGAAGGCGAGCAGTGTGATGCGGTCCGTACTGTCATCATTGTTGTCGTAGTTCTGGCCCGCCGGGGTCTTGGTGACGCTGGAGAAGACCTGCAGCGCCACATTGCCATGCTGCAATCGCGGCAGATCGACATGGCTGTGATCGGCCCGGTCCAGCAAGTTGCGCTGCCACAGCAGCGTGTCGGCATGCAGGTCCACGATGGTGAGACTGTCATGCAGCACTTGCGCTTCAGGAGAGACCGCGATGGCAAGGGCCGGGTCCACGCGGTTCATGTCCCGATCGACATATCCTGGCGCGATTGCGAAAAAGGCGATGGCCCCCACGGCCAACAGCCCCAATAGGCCGAGGCCGATCTTGCGGATCATTCCGCGTGCTCGCCCTTGTGCTCGCCGGCCCGCTCATAGGTCACGAAGTCATAGGGCGGCCAGCCATCGGCAGCATTGAAGCACTCGCGGCCAGTCTCGGTCCATTCGGCCGGGTCCGGCGCGGGCATGAAGACATCGCCGGCCGTATCCTCGTGAACCTCGGTGATTTCCCAATGGGTGGCTTCTTCGGCCAGCAGGGCGAAGATTTCCGCGCCGCCGATCACCGAATAATCCCCTTCGCCAACCAGCGCGATGGCTTCTGCCGCGCTATTGGCCACTTCCGCGCCTTGGGCTGACCAGTCCGCATCACGGGTCAGCACGATATGGCGGCGGCCGGGCAAGAGGCCGGGCAGGCTGTCGAATGTCTTGCGGCCCATCACCATTGGCTTGCCCATGGTCAGCTTCTTGAAGCGCTTGAGGTCCGCGCTGATCTGCCAGGGCACATCGCCATCCTTCGCGATGCAGCCATTGGTGGCGCGGGCGACGATGAAGAGCACGTTGCGGGCTTCGGTTGCGGTGTCGGTATTGCTCATAGTTCAGCCCACGCGGGTGATGTGGCCCATCTTGCGGCCCGCCCGCGCCTCGGCCTTGCCATAGAGGTGCAGGTACGCCTTGGGATCGGACAGATGGCCGACAACGTCCAGCGCCGCTTTCCCGATAAGGTTGTCCATCACGATCCTGTCCGAAACGCTCGAGGTATCGCCCAGCGGCAAGCCGCAGATGGCGCGCACGTGGTTTTCGAACTGGCTGGTGACAGCGCCCTCGATGGTCCAGTGGCCGGAATTGTGCACGCGCGGGGCCATCTCGTTGAATACGGGGCCTTCGCTGGTGGCGAAGAACTCGCATGTCATCACACCGACATAGCCCAGCTCCTCGGCGATCCTTTTCGCCAGCGCGCGCGCATCTGCCACCTGTTCGCCCACGATGGCAGGAGCTGGCAGCACGCTGTGCGCAAGGATGCCGTCCTCATGCGTGTTGTGCGTCGAATCCCAGAACCGCACCTCGCCATCACGCCCGCGCACGAGGATGACAGAGAATTCGCATTCGAAATTGATGAAGCCTTCGTAGATCAGCGCGGTTTTGCCGATCTCGCCAGCGTCCATGTCAGCGGCGGCATTGATGCGCCACTGGCCCTTGCCGTCATAACCGTCGCGCCGCGTCTTCACGATGGCGGGCGCGCCATGTTCGGCAATTGCGGCTTCAAGGTCTGCCATGCAGGTGACATCGGCGAAGGGAGCGGGGGTGCCGCCAAGCGCGCTGACGAAGGTCTTTTCGCTCAACCGGTCCTGTGCCACTTCCAGCGCGCGCGGGCCGGGGGCCAGCTTCACCTGCGGCAATACCCGCAGCGGTTCGACCGGGACGTTCTCGAATTCATAGGTGATGACGGCGCAAGCTGCCGCGAAGGCAGAAAGAGCCGGGCCGTCATGCCAGTCTGCATGGGTGTGCGCGGCGGAGACATCGGCGGCCACGGAATGATCGTCCGGCGCGAAGATATGGCAGCGATAGCCCAGCTGGGCTGCGGCCATGGCGATCATGCGGCCCAGCTGGCCACCGCCCAAAATCCCGATTGTCGCGCCTGTGGGCAGGGCTTCCATTGCTGTCTCTCTCACCGTGAGCGCTTACTGATCGACCGGCTTTTCCGCCACTGCGGCGGTCTGTGCTTCGCGGAAGGCGATCAGCCGTTCGGCCAGTGCGGCATCTTCCAGCGCCAGGATGGAAGCGGCCATGATGCCCGCATTCTTCGCGCCTGCCTCGCCGATCGCCAGCGTGCCCACCGGAACACCCGCGGGCATCTGCACGATGGACAGCAGGCTGTCCTGACCGGAAAGCGCGCGGCTCTTTACCGGAACGCCCAGCACGGGCAGGTGCGTGAGCGCGGCAACCATGCCGGGCAAGTGCGCCGCGCCGCCAGCACCGGCGATCACCACCTTGAAGCCTTCATCCGCCGCGCCCTTGCCGAAGGCGTGCAGCCGGTCCGGCGTGCGGTGCGCGGAAACGATGCGGCAATCATGCTCCACCCCCAGCTCGTCCAGCACGTCTGCGGCGAGTTTCATGGTCGGCCAGTCGGACTGGCTGCCCATGATGATGGCTACTGGTGCGGTCATCCTCTTACCGATCCTTCAGGTAATGCCGTTCGCCCGGCTGCATGTTCTCGTCAAAGTCATAGACGATCGGCTGGCCGGTGGGAATCTCGAGGCCGGTGATGTCCTCATCCGAAATGCCGGACAGGTGCTTCACCAGCGCGCGTAGGGAATTGCCGTGCGCGGAAATGATCACCGTTTCGCCGCTGGCGAGGACGGGCAGGATCTCGGCTTCCCAATAGGGCAGCACACGCTCGATCGTCAGCTTCAGGCTTTCGGTATCGGGAATGTCGATGCCTGCATAACGGGCATCACCGGCAAGGTCATACTCGCTGCCGGCTTCCAGCGGCGGCGGCGGCACGTCAAAGCTGCGGCGCCAGATCTTCACCTGCTCCTCGCCATGCTTCTCGGCCGTTTCCGCCTTGTTGAGGCCAGTCAGCCCGCCATAGTGGCGCTCGTTGAGGCGCCAGTCCTTGGTTTCGGGGATCCAGATGCGACCACAATATTCCAGCGCAAGGTGCAGCGTCTTGATCGCGCGCTTCTGGACAGAGCAGAAGGCGACCGTGGGCAGCAGGCCCTTCTCGGCCAGCAGTTCACCGGCAGCCTTGGCTTCGGCCACGCCCTTGTCAGTAAGGTCCACATCCCACCAGCCGGTGAAACGGTTTTCCAGGTTCCACTGGCTCTGGCCGTGGCGCACGAGGATCAAGGTGGGCAAGCTGCTGCTCCTGTCTTGCGGAAGGTCGCGTATGAAGAAGGTGAGCCGTTAGCTTTTCGAATCGCCCTTGGGAAGGGTTGCATCGTCCTTGCCTGCGATGGCCTTGGCCTGCGATTTGCGACGGCGCAGGTTCTCGCGCAGCTTGGTGGCCAGCCGTTCTTCGCGCGAAAGCTTGTCTTCAGGGGTGCTCATGGCGCGTTTCATGGCGATTTTGCATGGCAAGCTCAAGCATGGCTTGACTTTCGCTGCCTTGCCGACAATAGCGCCCGCCTGTTCCGCGATTGACGCATGTCTCGCGGCGCGAAATGGCATGCTGCTGTAGC
>CAYXTJ010000052.1:0-14915 GCA_964467715.1 uncultured Sphingomonadaceae bacterium | reverse complement strand
CAGCAATGATCAAGCCGAGGTAGATCTGCAGCCGCCGCCGTTCCAGCGACATGGCGAGACCTTGAGCGGGAGCACGGGGAAGGCGCCGGACCTCTTCAACATGGATCGGCGCGATATGCCCGGTCTGGGCACCGCGCTCGGCAATCTGTGTCTTGGTCCCGGACAGGTCCATGATCGGCGCGCAAGTCCCCAGTAGTTAATCTCGGATCGCGTAAAACTACGGATACCAATCTTCGCAAGGCATAGACAGCGCATTTCGCAAACGCAACAAAGCGTCGAATTTTTGTTGTTTCTTAATGGGATGGTTGCGACGGATCAGCCGCGACGTGCGGCAAAGCGTGTGATCTGCGTTAAGGAATGCGCCAGCACCAGCTCAGCCATCTGGCTGTTGGACAGCAAATCGCGGTGCAATTTGGCAAGCCGTGGCACGAGTCGCTCCAGCTTGTGTGCAGGCCATCGGCGCAACTGGTCGCTAAGGTCCCGCTTGTCACGGAAGAACACCCGCTGCCTGTCAAGCAGCGCGCCGATATCGCTTCCCGGCTCCAGCTTCGCCGCAAGCCCCGCCAGCTGCGCCGCGCGCCGCTCCAGCGCCAGGGCGACCGCGACGGGATTGAGACCCACCTCGCGAAAACGCGCCAGTTCCTGCGGCAGTTTGCGCACTTCTCCGGAAAGGACCACGTTCACCAGCGGCATGAAGCCGTCTTCCTCGGTCTTCGCGCCGATCGCGTCATGCGCTTCGACATCCGCTGTCTTGGGTGATTGCGGGGTGGCATCAAGATAGAGCGCCAGCTTCTCGACTTCGGATTGCGCCAGCCGGATATCCATGTTCGCCCCGCGCGCGATCCGTTCGGCAATGTCTCCGCCAAGCCGCAAGCCGGCAGCATCGGCCAGCGCCCGCACGTCTGCCGTGAGCGACTTCAGGTCGGGCGGGTAGAACATCGCCACCATGCCGTCATCGCGCTGGATCAGCAGCTTGGCTGTGCGTGACTTGTCCGTGGCGGAGGTTGCGACGATGAAGATCGGGCAGGCGCCCTTCGTCTCGCCCATGTCCGCCAGCGCGAGGAAGGCCTTTACCGCGTCATGCGCATCCTCGCCCGAAACGCGGGCAAGGATATGCCGCGTGCCGCCGAATAGCGATGTCGAGCGCGCTTCGTCCACCAGCAGGACGGGATCGTTCTTCAGGTCAGCCCCGGACAGTTCCACCCGCTCGCCCGCGTCGGGCAGCATGGCAATGGCTTTCGCAGCAGCCGCAGATGCACCGGCCTCGTCCTGGCCGCAAAAGAACCAGATCGCGCACTTGCCGATCGCGCGCTGCGCTGCAGAAGGAAAGTCGCGCTGGTTGGCCTTCACGAGGGGGGATTCAGCGCCAGTGAAAGGCTCGTCACGATGCGCTCCGCCACTTGTTCGGCGAGGTTTTCCATCGCCCGCTGTTCGGCGGCGATGGTGGCATATTCGGACGAAACAACGTCGATACCGGCATCCGAACCTGCCGTGGCATCGACAAGGATCGCCCCGCTATCGAGGTCCGTCAGCTGGTAGCGTGCGCGCAGGGTAAAGCGCTCGCGGCCAATGGTATCGTCGGTCAGCAGGCCAAGGCCTTCGAGCTGGTCATCGAGCAGTACATCGAGGCGATAGCGCGGCGTGACATTGACGCCCGCCTGCCCTAGCCGGTCATTCAGCGCATTGCGCACCAGCCAGCCTTCGCGCCCTTCGATGGGCGAGACTTCGACTGCGGCCAGTCCCTGCGCCACCACGCCTTGCGAGCCGCCCGCATAAATCGGGCGCAAGCCGCAAGCCGAGAGCGCGGCAAGCAGGCCAAGAGCCACAGCAAGGCGCGCCGCTTTCATCACGTGACGATGTTCACCAGCCTGTCGGGCACCACGATCACTTTCCTGACCTCTGCTCCATCGATCGAACGCTGGACGTTCTCGCTGGCAAGTGCAAGCGCCTCCAACTCTTCTTTCGGCAGACCCTTGGCCACGGTCAGCGTATCGCGCAGCTTGCCCTTGTGCTGCACGGCAATGGTCACCTCGTCTTCCACCAGCATGGCGGGATCGACTTCGGGCCAGGCCGCTTCAGCCACCAGCGCGCCGCCTTCGAGCGCTTCCCAGCCTTCTTCGGCAAGATGCGGCATCATCGGCGAAACAAGCAGCAGCAGCGTGCGGATCGCTTCGTTGCGACTGGCTGAGGGCTGGGCCTTCTCGGTTGCCGAGGTGAGCTCATAGATGCGCGCCACGGCCTTGTTGAAGGCCAGCGCCTCGATATCGTCCGACACGGCGGCTACGGTCTGGTGCATCTTGCGCGCCAGTGCCTTGTCCTCACCCGAAGCGCTGCCATCGAACTGACCGAACAGGCGCCACAGGCGCTGCACGAAGCGGCCACAACCTTCAATGCCGGCCTCGGACCACGGCAGATCGCGTTCCGGCGGGCTGTCGGACAGCATGAACCAGCGCACAGCGTCTGCGCCATAATCACGAATGATGTCTTCCGGATCGACGACGTTCTTCTTCGACTTGGACATCTTGATGACCTTGCCGATTTGGACCGGCTGGCCATCTTCCTTCAGCACCGCACCATCGCTGGAACGATCGACCTCGGCAGGCGAATACCAGATTTCGCGCCCGTCGATCTTGCGGCCATAGGTCTCGTGCGTGACCATGCCCTGCGTGAACAGCGAGGCGAAAGGCTCCTTAACCTCGACCAGCCCGCAATGGGCAAGGGCGCGGGTCCAGAAGCGGGCATAGAGCAGGTGCAGGATCGCGTGCTCGATGCCGCCGATATACTGCTCGACCGGCAGCCACTGGGCGACTTCGGCTGCATCGAAGGGCTTGTCTGCAGGCTGGCTGGCGAAGCGCAGGAAATACCAGCTGGAATTGACGAAGGTGTCGAGCGTGTCCGTTTCGCGTTCAGCCTTGCCGCCGCAGGTGGGGCAATCGACATGCTTCCATGTGGGGTGGCGCTGCAGCGGGTTGCCGGGGATGGAGAAATCCACATCCTCGGGCAGGGTCACGGGCAGCTGGTCCTTGGGCACAGGCACCACGCCGCAGGCATCGCAATGGATGAAGGGGATGGGCGTGCCCCAGTAACGCTGGCGCGAAACGCCCCAGTCGCGCAGGCGCCACACAGTCTTTCCTTCGCCGGAGCCTGCCGCCTCGATCCGATTGATCACCTCGGCCTTGGCGTCAGCCACGCTCTTGCCGTCAAGAAAGCCGGAATTGACGCAGATACCATCGCCTGCTTCCGCTTCTTCCAGCGGGGCATCGGCCAGATCCGCACTGGCAGCGATCACGCGGATGATCGGCAGGCCGTATTTGGTGGCGAAATCGAAGTCACGCTGGTCATGCCCCGGTACGGCCATGATCGCGCCGGTGCCGTAATCCATCAGCACGAAGTTGGCGATGTAGACCGGCAGTTGCTCCCCCGTGAAGGGATGCCGTGCAGTCACGCCGGTATCGAAGCCCAGCTTTTCTGCCGTTTCCAGTTCGGCGGCAGTGGTGCCGCCCTTCTTGCATTCCTCGATGAAAGCCTGCGCTTGCGGGTTGGCTTCGGCCACGCCCTGTGCCAGCGGATGATCTGCCGCCACGGCCACGAAGCTGGCGCCGAAGATCGTGTCAGGCCGGGTGGTGTAGACTTCAAGCTCGGTGCCGTTGGACAGGTCGAAGGCGAATTGCAGGCCGGTGCTCTTGCCGATCCAGTTTTCCTGCATCAGGCGAACCTTCTCCGGCCAGCCATCCAGCGTGCCGAGCCCGTCGAGCAAATCCTGCGCGAACTGGGTGATCTTGAGGAACCACTGGTTCAGCTTGCGCTTTTCCACCAGCGCGCCCGAACGCCAGCCGCGCCCGTCCACCACCTGCTCGTTCGCCAGCACGGTCATGTCGACCGGGTCCCAGTTCACCGCGCTTTCGCGGCGATAGACCAGTCCGTTGTTGTACATGTCGATGATGAGCGCCTGCTCCTTCCCGTAATATTCGGGATCGCAGGTCGCCAGTTCGCGGCTCCAGTCGAGCGCGAAGCCCAGCTGCTTGAGCTGGCCCTTCATCGTGGCGATGTTCTCATAGGTCCAGCCGGCCGGGTGGACGCCCTTTTCCATCGCGGCGTTTTCCGCCGGCATGCCGAAGGCGTCCCAGCCCATCGGGTGCAGCACTTCATGGCCGCGCATTTTCTTGTAGCGCGCCAGCACGTCACCCATGGTGTAGTTGCGGACGTGGCCGATATGAATGCGCCCGCTGGGATAGGGGAACATCTCCAGCACATAGCTCTTGGGCTTGTCGCTGTTGCTGTCAGCCTCGAAACAGCGCGCCTTGTCCCAGGCCTGCTGCCAACGGCTATCGGCCTGCCCGGGGTCGAACCGGACATCGAAACGCGAATCAGTCATGGAATTGCCCTGCTTGGCCGTGCGGATCAGCTGACGGCGGAACGACGCAGGTCGCGCGCCTTGGTGAGAATGATGTTCTCAAGCCGCTGCACGGTAGATGCCTGGACCGCCGCCTCGATCCACACCCCGTCCTGGAGGACCTGGCGGCTGGCGGCAACGCGCAGCGCATCGGCGCGCAGGTCCGAATCGAGAATGGACACGGAGACCTTGACCCGCTCGCCCGGGCTTTCCGGGTTGGCGTACCAGTCGGTCACGATCACGCCGCCGGCGCTGTCTGCCTGCGTCAGCGGCATGAAGGACAGTGTCTCAAGGCTGGCGCGCCAGAGATAGGAGTTCACGCCGATGCTGGTGACCTGCGCCGCAGCAAGGTCTGCCCGCGGGCGATCATCGCCGCCGCCACAGGCTGACAATCCCAGGGCGAGACTGCCGAGCACGAAGCTGCGGCCCATGCCGCTGGCAAAGGTCTTGCCGGAGGAAACCGTGCGGATCTTGGAAAATGCCATTATCAGTCCTGTAGTCAGTTCAAACGGTGCACACGGGCACCTACAGCGCCTCTATAACCCGCCAGCGCCTCGCGACAAGGTGGTGCAGGCACTCGCCCACGGATCACGGTCAAATGGCCGCCGGGGCGGTGAACGCGGGCTGAACTCCCGCCCCGCAACTTATGCGATGTTGAGAGCGGGCAACACTTTGCAAAAACAGCAACCTTGCCGCGTCGCCTACTGGCAAAATCAGAAACACGGCAGTAAGGTCTCGAGTCGGAGGAGTGTTGGGACAGCGTTGCAACGACCGAGTCGTTCAGCAAGGCTACAGTTCTCTTCCGGCATGTTGGCTGCTCGGAATTGAGGCATTTTGACGTGAAGGCGAAGGCAAACAAGGCATTCAGGGGCCGTATTGCGGCAGGCGTAGCCTGTGCCGCAGTCGTGCTTGCTGTGCCCACTGCCAGCCTCGCGGTGAACCTGCTGGAGCAGGGCAACTTCGCTTCTTCGGTGAACAGCTTCGCCACCTTCACCCCCGCCGATGCCGATCCGCGCATGGTTGCCTTGGCGGAAGCCCGCCGCAGCCAGGCCCGCCTGGTCCGCTTCACGCCGGCCGGCTCCAAGGGTGTGCAGGACCGTTCGGTGACCGTGGCCGTCCGCGTGGATGACGAAGCTGCCCGGGCGATTTCGGTCCGCAACGCCATCGCCACCGCGCGTGAGCCGGTGGCAGAAGCCGAAACCCACATCGCGGCCACCCGCTACAACCTCGGCCTTGCCCGCGGTTATCGCAATTTTGCCGAAGCGCCTACCCTGTCGCAGCCGCTCAGCAGCGCCGCCATTCCCGATCTGCGCGAATTTGAACCCAGCGCCGGTGTGCGTCAGGAGCCGAGCCGCTTCGCTGCCCGCATCGCGCTGGAAGAGGAAGAGCGTGCCGCACCCACTGCGCCGCAGTCGATCGATTCGCTGGGTGACCAGACGCTTGACGTGGTCGGCAGCTATCGCCTCACCAACAACCTCAACGTCCGCGCCGGTGTGCGTTACCAGCAGGACCGTGACCGCCTCCACGCGCTGCCCAATCTCGAACAGCAGGATAGCCAGGCCGTCTATATCGGTACGCAGTTCCGCTTCTGATTTCTGCGCAACATGGCAAACCGCAAAGACCCCGCTCCGGCGGGGTTTTTCTTTGCCCGCCGTTGTCGCTCCGCCTAGTGTCGCGTTGGGAGATGACCAAAAGCGAATCAATCCAAGGGGAAATTCAATGACACGCGTCGCAATCGTTACCGGCGGGACCAGAGGCATTGGCAGGGCCATTTGCGAAGCCCTGAAAGCGGACGGCTTCACCGTCGTTGCCAACTATGCCGGTAATGAAGAAAAGGCGAAGGCCTTCACGGAAGAGACCGGGATTCCCGCATACAAGTGGAACGTGGGCGATCACGAGGAATGCCTCGCCGGATGCGCCAAGGTGGCAGAAGAAGTCGGCCCGATCGACGTGGTGGTCAACAACGCCGGTATCACGCGTGACGGCACGCTGATGAAGATGAGCTATGATGACTGGACGGACGTTCTGCGCATCAACCTCGGCGGCTGTTTCAACATGGCCAAGGCCACCTTCCCGCACATGCGCGACCAGAAGTGGGGCCGCATCATCAATATCGGTTCGATTAACGGTCAGGCCGGCCAGTATGGCCAGGTGAACTATGCCGCCGCCAAGAGCGGCATCCACGGCTTCACCAAGGCGCTGGCACAGGAAGGCGCGCGTTCGGGTGTTACCGTGAACGCCATCGCGCCCGGCTACATCGATACCGACATGGTCGCCGCAGTTCCCGAGAACGTGCTGGAAAAGATCGTCGCGCGCATCCCGGTAGGCCGCCTTGGCCATGCCGAGGAGATCGCCCGTGGCGTCAGCTTCCTGGCTTCGGAAGACGGCGGCTTTGTCACCGGCTCCACGCTATCGATCAACGGTGGCCAGCACATGTATTGACGGGACACGGCTGGCCGCGCCGGCGCGGTCAGCCGATCCAGTATCCAAGGATTTTCCACGCGCCATCCTCGCGCACAAGCGAGATAGTTTCCGTCATCTCCCCGCGATTAGCAAAGCTGGTGCGAAAGCGGATCACCACCGTATCGTTGGGCAACGATTTAACGCTTTCATGCTCGACAAGCACGCGGGATTTGGCATCGCCCAGAGGCGCACGAACCTGTTCGGACAAGGCAGACCAGGTTTCGCCTGAATTCAGCGTCTGGAATATCGTTGCGGTCGCCTCATAGCTTTCATCCCACCGGCCCTGATCGAGCAAGGCGAGCCATTCATGCGCTGTTTGCTCGAGCACAGGATCCACGGCAACTGCGCTGGCCGCATCAGGCGCGTCGTCGCCCTGAACGGGACTTTGTGTGAGAGCGAGGCTGGCGAGGACTACAACAAAAAGGGTCATGACAGACAGTCCTCCAATGATCCAGCCACGAGGAAACCATGGCTTTCGACTGGAAGCATGGCTAGGGGTGCGCGCATGAGCGAGATCTACCACCCGCCCCGCAAACACTCTGTCGAAATCGCCGGCCACAAGACCTCGATCAGCCTCGAGCCGCTGTTCTGGGACATGCTGAACGCGCAGGCGCAGGAGGAGAATTTGCCCGTCAACGCGCTGATCGCGCGCATTGATGCGGAGCGGATCCAGGCCGAGCACCCGCCGGGCCTCGCCAGCGCGATCCGCGTGTGGCTGGTCGCGCAATTAATCGATTGTAACGAGACGGAAGCATGACAATGGGCATTGCCCGGTAAGGGCGTTCACCCTAGTCTTTTTGCATGAGCGAAAAGAAACCCATCCGCAAGGCGGTGTTCCCCGTTGCCGGTCTCGGCACCCGCTTCCTTCCCGCAACCAAGGCCATCCCCAAGGAATTGCTGCCGATCGTCGACCGGCCGCTGATCCAGTACGCCGTGGACGAGGCGCGCGAGGCGGGGATCGAGCAGATGATCTTCGTCACCGGGCGCGGCAAGACCGCCATCGTCGAGCATTTTGACGTCGCCTACGAACTCGAAACCACCATGAACGAGCGCGGCAAGTCATTGTCCGTGCTGGAACCCACCCGCGCTAGGCCGGGCGATATCATCACCGTTCGCCAGCAGGTGCCGATGGGCCTTGGCCATGCGATCTGGTGCGCCCGCGCCATCGTGGGGGACGAGCCCTTCGCGATCATGCTGCCGGACGAGCTGATGGTGGGCGCGCCCGGCAATGGATGCCTGAAGCAGATGGTGGATGCCTATAACGAGGTGGGCGGTAACCTCATCTCGGTGCTCGAAGTGCCGGAAGAGGAAGTCTCAAGCTATGGCGTGATCGATCCGGGTGCGACAAGCGGCGCGCTGACCGAAGTGAAGGGGTTGGTCGAAAAGCCGCCCGTGGCCGAGGCGCCATCCAACAAGATCATCTCCGGCCGCTACATTCTCCAGCCCGAAGTGATGCGCACGCTGGAAACGCAAGGCAAGGGCGCAGGCGGCGAAATCCAGCTGACCGATGCCATGGCGCGGATGATCGGCAACCAGCCGTTCCACGCGGTGACCTTAGATGGCCGCCGCTTCGATTGCGGCAGCAAGACGGGCTTTGTCGAAGCCACGCTGGCGCTGGCGCTTGAGCGTGAGGACATAGGCGCGGAAGTGCGCGCCATTGCCGAGCGGCTGCTGCACGGCTGATCAACCGCCGGGGCGAACCCCGCAGATTGCAGATACGAAAAAGGCGGCAGTTACCCTGCCGCCTTTTTCATGTCCGCTGCTATTTCAGACTTATTCTTCCGGGCCACCCTGTGCGCCGGTGCCTTCGTCAAGCGAAGCATAGGCGGTGGTCATGTAGGGAATGGGATCGACGGCTTCGCCATCCACGCGCACTTCATAATGCAGGTGCGGGCCGGTGGAACGGCCGGTGGAACCGATGTAGCCGATGAGGTCACCCTTGCGCACCGTTTCGCCTGCGGCAACCGTGTAGGACGACAGGTGGGCATAGCGGGTCTGCATGGCAGCGCCGTGCTCGATCTGCACGTAATTGCCATAGGAGCCGAAATACTGGGCGCGGCCAACGCGCCCATCGGCGGTGGCATAAACCGGGGTGCCGTGTGCTGCAGCCAGGTCAACACCGTTGTGCTGGCGACGCTGGCGCAGGATCGGATGCTTGCGCATGCCGTAACCGCTGGTCAGCTGCACGCCTTCAACCGGCATGCGCGACGGCACGGAGACGGCGCTGCGCGGAGCGGCCGCCACTTCACCGGCAGCGGTGATCCGGCCGCCATCGTCAAGCGCTTCCCAGCTGGCGAAGAGCTGGCCGAATTCCTCGTCAGCCATGCCGGCTGCGGCATCGGCGAGGTCAACGGCGCTGGTGATCTGGGTGGAAGTTGCGGCAGCGCCATCCTTGGCGAGCGCAGGGGAAGTCCCGAGGGCAAGTGCGGCGGCGACACCGATTACAGTCTTGGTGATCATGCGATCCCTTTGGTTTTGCGACGCCGGAACGCCTTGTCTTCGTTCTTCGCCGGACCCCAATTTGCTCCCCGTCTAGAGAGACTCCCGTCCGAATTTCGACTTTCCGGGAACCTTGTCCCGTCTGGCCGATTACAGAGCTACGTGGACAAAGGTTAATTACGCAAGCGCCTCATAGGCAGGGCGCGACAAACCGGCTGCAAGACGCGCCGAGTCGTTGAATGGTGGCTTCAGGGCTCCCTTGAAGTGGCGTTTCACCAGCATTTTCCAGTAAATTTCGGCAGATTCACCGCGCCTGCGGCAAATTTCCTCGAAATGGGTTGATCCCGCGCGCACGTGATGGATTTCGTCGTCAAGGATTCGTTTGAGGATTCGCGCACCGTTTTCGTCGCCCTGCGCCTGCACCCGCTCCAGCGTCGCCGGTGTGACATCGAGCCCGCGCGCTTCCAGCACCATGGGCACGATGGCGAGCCGCGCTGCGACATCGCCTGCGGTATCCTGCGCCGCGCTCCACAGCCCGTCGTGCGCTGGCAAGTCGGTGTAGCTAGCGCCCATCCGGTTCAGCTTCCGCTCGATCAACGCGAAATGTATCGCCTCGTCTGCGGCAACAGCCAGAAAATCGGCCACGAAGGCATCACCCATCTGCCCGCCGAATCGGCCAACGATATCGAGCGCGAGATCGATGGCGACGAATTCGATATGCGCGAGCGAATGCCACAGCGCGATTCGGTTGCGCTCCGAGCCGCCGCGACCGCGCTTGGGCATTTGCCCCGGGTGGAGCAGTTCCAGGCGATCGGGCCAGGCGGGCCTGTCCGGCATCTCCACCGTGAATTGCGCGGGCAAGCGGCCCTTGCGCCAATCGCGCACCAGCCGCCGCGTTGCCATCACCTTGTCGCGCGGTTCGGCGGTCAGCAGCGCATCGCGGATTGCGGTGGACAGGTCAGCCATGCGGGCAGGCCCGGATACTCAAAGTGCCTTGGCGGCTTCGAGCACTTCGGCGGCGTGGCCCTTGACCTTCACCTTGCGCCAGACCTGCGCGATCTTCCCGTCGGCATCGACGAGGAAGGTGGAGCGCTCCATGCCCATGTAGCTGCGGCCATACATCGACTTCTCGACCCAGATGCCCAGCGCATCGGCCAGCCCGTCCTCTTCCGGATCGGTGGCGAGCGGAGCCTTGAGGTCATGCTTGGCGATGAAGTTCTGGTGCTTCTTGGCCGAATCCTTGCTGATCCCCAGCAGGCTGGTTCCGGCTGCCTCGAACTCTGCCATAAGCGCGGAAAAGTCGACATTCTCGGTGGTGCAGCCCGGCGTGTTGTCCTTGGGATAGAAGAACAGCACCAGCTTTCCGCCCTTGAAATCGGACGGCTTCACGCTGCCGCCTTCGGGCGTTTCCATCGCTACATCAGGAACCGTGTCTCCAACATCGGGGCGGGTGCTCATCAGTCAATCTCCAGCTGTTCGTCAAAGTGGCGCTGCCACTGTTCGGCCACGGCATGGCGAGCCTTGGCCAGCCGCGCCAGCAGCGCATCGATATCGCTTTGGCCACATGCGCTGGCCAGGGCAATACGGGCGGCAGGCGGTGGCAGCTCGCTGTCCGGCGCCAGCAGGCGGGCCGCGATCAGCAGTCGTGCCAGCTCTGAAAAGTGCTGCACGAAGTCAGCGGGCAGGTGGCCAGCTTCAGCCAGCCCGGCGATGGCCTTTTCCACCTGGGGCTCGAGCGCGATCCTTTCGCGCAGTTGCAGGAAGTGGACGAGGAATTCGCAATCCACCAGCCCTCCGCGCATCAACTTAACGTCCAGCGGGCCCTTGGGCGCCTTGTGCTTCGCCATCTCGCCACGCATCTTGAGCACATCCGCCTTGAGCGCTTCAGGATCGCGCGGCGCCTCCAGCACTTCGCGGATTATACCCTGCAAACGCTCGCGCGCCGCTGGCGAACCATAGATGGGCCGTGCGCGGCAGAGCGCCATGTGCTCCCACGTCCAGGCATCCTCGCGCTGGTATTGCGCGAAGCTTTCCACACTCACTGCCAGCGGCCCCTGATTGCCTTGCGGGCGCAGGCGCGTGTCGATTTCGTACAGCGCGCCTTCGGCGGTGGGCACGCTCATCGCGGCAGTCACGCGGGTCGCCAGCCGGTTAAAGTAGAGCGAACTGGTGAGCGGGCGATCACCATCGGATTCCCTGTCGATATCGCCATCGAACAGATAGACCACGTCAAGATCGGAAGCATGGGTAAGCGCCCCGCCGCCAAGCCGCCCAAGGCCCAGCACCAACAGTTCGGCGCCGGCAATCCTGCCGTGCTTGGTCTCAAATTCGGCGCAGGCAGCATCGGCAGCGGTTTGCAGCGCGGCTTCGGCCACGCGGCATGCCCCTTCGGCGATGTCGAGCGGGTCCTGCTTGCCTTCCACCAGCTGCACACCCAGCGCGAAACGCTCTTCCCCCACCACCTGCCGGATATGGTCGAGGCGGGTTTCGTACATGTCGTCCTCGCAGGCGGCCATCCGCGCGGCCAGCGTGGCGATGTCTTCCGGCAAGTCGAATGCACTCGAATCGATCAGCGCATCGAGCAGGTCCGCCCGCCGTGCCAGTGCATCGGCAAGCGGCGGCGCTATAGTGAGGATGCGCAGCACTTGGCCCAATAGACCGGGCCGCTGCTCGAACAGGCGAAAGAGGTTAATCGCAGTTGGCAAACGAGCCAGAAGGGTTTCCCAGCGCGCGGTTGCGCGATCCGGGTCGGTTGCACTGGACAGCGCCTCGCACAGGTCAGGCGCGATGGCATCGAAAGCGAGTTGCGCCTCATGGCTTTTCAGTGCGCGGATCGATTCCTTCCACTGCTTCGCCTTCTGCGCGAACTCTTCGGGCAAAGGCACCGGCCCGTCTGCCGAGGCACCTGCGCTCCGCTCGTCATCTTCGCCGAGCAGGCTGTCATAGCGCTCTGCCACCGCCCCGCAGACCTGCTGCAATTCTGCCAGCAGCGCCGCCCCGTCTGCCAAGCCATCCAGCCGCGCCACATTGTCGAGCGCTTCGGCCTTCAGCGGCAGTGTGTGCGTCTGGTGGTCATTGACTATCTGCAGCCGGTGTTCGACCTGCCGCAGCCGGTCATAGCACTCGCCCAGCACGCGGGCGTCTTCGGCAGCGACAATGCCTTCTGCCGCCAAGGCATCCAGCGCCGCGCGCGTGCCCTTCTGACGCAAGGACGGCAGGCGTCCGCCATAGATCAGCTGGTGCGTCTGGGCGAAGAACTCCACTTCGCGGATGCCTCCGCGCCCTTTCTTCACGTCGAACCCCGGCGCAGGCACGCGCGGGCCGGAAAAGGCCTGGCGGATGCGCGAGGTCAGTCGGCGGATTTCCTCAATTGCCGTGAAATCGAGGTTCTTGCGCCAGATGAAGGGGCGCAGCTGTTCGAGGAAATGTTCCCCGGCCGCGATATCGCCGCCTGCCGCACGGGCGCGGATATATGCGGCCCTTTCCCATGCCAGAGCCGAGGATTCATAATGGCTCATCGCCGCTGCAAAGCTGATCGCCAGCGGGCTGACTTCGGATGCAGGGCGCAACCGCAGGTCCACCCGGAACACGTAACCATCGCCCGTCTGGTGCGAGAGCAGTTCCACCAGCTGGCGGGCATAGCGCTGGGCAGCCTCGCCCGGGTCATCCCGCTCTCGCCGTGGCAGGGTTTCCGGATCAAACAGCAGGATGGGATCGATATCCGAACTGTAGTTGAGCTCGCCCGCGCCCTGCTTGCCCAGCGCAATTGCAGACAGGCCGATGGGCTGCGCATCGGGCACACGCCTGGTGATGACATGGGCGATGGCCTTGTCCAGCGCCCGGTCTGCGCAGGCAGACAATTCGCCTGCCACCTTCAGCAGCGGATAGTGCCCGGCAAGGTCCCCGACACCCAGCACCAGCGCCAACCCCACGCGCTCGCGCCGCAGCGCCACGCCAAGGTCCTCGTGCTCGGTTGCCAGCACTTCGGCGAGCGCTTCATCCGCCTGCCCCCTGGCCAGCATATCCGTGATGTCCGGGAAGCGCTGCATCGCCAGCGCCAGGAAAGGCGAATGGTCTCGGGCGCGCTGCAATGCGTTGGTCCAGTCAGCAGTCATGCCTGCAGCACTGCATGGCAAATGCGCGCGGGGCAAGGGCCGCGCTTGCCCAAGCCTCTTGGCTTTGCCAGATGGCAGGCCATATCGAGTCGCTGATCGCCTCGCACATCCAAGGAATGCCGCAACCATGACCTATCTGATGCCTGCCGAATGGGCCGAACAGCAGTGGATCTGGATCGGTTTCCCCGCAGCGGCGGACCTGTGGGAGGACGACCTTGCCCCGGCGCAGGAGCAGGTGGCGGCCTTTGCCAACGCCATTGCCGAGACCGGGCAGGAAGTGCGGCTGGTGGTCCGCGACGAGGTGAGCGAGGCGCAGGCCCGCGCGCTGGCGCACCCCTCGGTCAAGTTCGAGCGCCACCCCTATGGCGATATCTGGCTGCGCGACACCGGCCCGCTGGTGCTGTTGAACGGCGCTGGCGAGCGTGCTGCCCAGCGCTTCGGCTTCAACGGCTGGGGCGGGAAATATTTGCTCGACGGTGACCAGGAAACGGGTGCGTCGATGGTCGCAGCAGGCGCTTTGGCCGATCGCGGCAAGGCGGACTGGGTGCTGGAAGGCGGCGCGGTTGACAGCGATGGCACCGGACTGGTGGTGACCACAGAGCAATGCCTGCTCAACCCCAACCGCAACCAGCAACTGTCGCAAGCAGACATCGCCATGCGGCTAGGGCGCGACCTCGGCTTCGAGCGGATCCTGTGGCTGGGCAACGGCTTGCTGGGCGATCACACCGATGGCCATGTCGACAACCTCGCCCGCTTCGTGGCGCCCGGCGTCATCGCCATTCCCGAAGCGATCCTGCCGGGCGACCCCAATGCGCAGACCTATAACGATGCCGCCACCCGCGCCGAGGCGTTCGGTTTGGAGGTTGTCCGCATTCCCTCACCCGGCCCGATGGGCGAAGGCGAGGACGTGGAGCCTGCCAGCTACATGAACTTCGTGATCGCCAATGGCGTGGTGGTGGTGCCAATCTATGGTTCGGAAATGGACGATGCCGCGGTTGAAGCCATCAGCAAGCTGTTCCCGGGCCGCAAGGCGGTGGGCCTTATGGCCGATGCCGTGCTGACCGGCGGCGGCAGCTTCCATTGCTGCAGCCAGCACGTGCCCAAGGCGGGCTGAAGCCGCCTCAAGAGGCGGAAATTAACACTTCGTTAGCAATTTCGGGGGCAAAAGGGCCGCATGAGCAAGGCCATCGCCCTTTCCCGCCAGATCACTTTCGATTCCGTCGAAGCTGCGCGCTTCACGATCGTTACCCTGTGCGGTTGCAGCCTGATCGCTGCTGGCGCTGTCCTGCCCTTCTGAAACCAGCCAGAACAGCGCCTGCATTGATCGCCTGAGCGTCAACCCTTGAGGTCGGGCGCCGTTGCCGCATCTTTCAGCAAAGCCACCGCTTCATCCAGCTGCAGGAACTGTTGCTGCTTCTCACCCAGGGTGCGCAGCGCCACGGTTCCTTCCTCCGCCTCGCGCTTGCCGAGCACGAGGATGTAGGGGACCTTGGCGTGGCTGTGTT
>CAYXTJ010000051.1:0-15048 GCA_964467715.1 uncultured Sphingomonadaceae bacterium | reverse complement strand
CAGCATTGCGCTGCAACAGGCCGGATGCGAGCGGATTGCCACCACGCCGCCGCCCTATGTCTATTCGCTCCTCATCTACCGCACGACTTACCTCTACTGCCTGCTGCTGCCGCTGGCGCTGATCGGCCCGGCTGGCTGGCTGACGCCGATCTTCGTCGGCATCGTGGCCTATGTCTTCCTTGGCCTTGCCGAAGTGACAGAAGACCTTGCGCACCCCTTCGGCACCACGCCCAATGCGCTGCCGCTCGATGCCATCTGCCGCGCGGCGGAAATCAGCCTTGCTCCGCATCTGGGCGAGGAGGCGCCCGAGCCGATGAAGGCGAAGAACTTCTACCTCAGCTGAGCAGACCGCCTAGCGCACGGGACCGTGGCGGATCGGCAAGCAGGGATCATTCCTTTCCGCGCCTTCGCGAAGCTTCACAAATTCGCGGGGGTTGTTGGTGAAAATTCCGTCGAGCTTCCATCTAGTCGCCGCATCCCAGATCCGCGTCAGGCAGCCGATGGTCTGCGGGTCGGAGTGGTTGCGGAATGTCGCTTCGAGGAAGGCATTCTCCCGCCTAACGGTCCAGCCGTGGACCAGCAGGCCTGCATCATGTGCTTTTTCGGCAAGGCTGGGCGCGCCGTTGATCGGCGGCATCAGCAAGCGCAGATCCGCCCCGATGCCATCGGCATACTGACGCACGATCTCCAGCCCCTCGGGCGAAGTCATCCATTCCGCCGTCCATTCGGGCCGGTCCACAGGACCTTCACTAGCTGCGATCAACTGCACCAGCCTGAACTCGGACAGCTCGTTCAGCTTCACCAGCGGATCGACCTCGAAGCTCTGGATGAACACCGGCGCATCGGGCTGGTCGTATCCCGCCTCGTAAAGCGCCTCCACCAGCATATCGGCAAGCTCATGCCCGATGCTGCGGAAGTATCCGGGGTGCTTGATTTCGGGGTAGAGGCCGATCACCCGGCCTATCTCGGCCTCTTTCGCGCGGACCAGTGGATGATCTCGTCCAGCGTCGGCACCTGATAGAGGCCGTCATAGCGCGTGTTCTGCGGGCGTATCTCCGGCAGGCGCTCCTTCGCCCGCAGGGTGCGCAGTTCGGCCAGCGTGAAATCCTCGGTGAACCAGCCGGTTATTTCCTGCCCGTCGATCACGCGGGTGGTAAGGCGCACGGCAAATTCGGGCCGCTGGGCCGCATCGGTGGCGCCGGAAATCTCGTTCTCGTGCCGGGCGACGAGCACCCCGTCCTTGGTCGCCACAAGGTCAGGCTCGATGTAGTCCGCGCCCCGGTCAATCGCCAGCTCGTAAGCCGCCAGCGTGTGTTCGGGCCGCTCCCCGCTGGCCCCGCAATGGGCGATGATCAGCATCGTATCATCCTCCTGTTGCTGCGCGACTGCGGGAGCGCAAAGGCACAGCGCAACAATGGCGGCGAGCCACTTCACTTGAGCGCCGCTTCCCACTCTGCGGCGTTAAAACCGACCAGCAGGCCGCCTTCGTGTTCCACCACCGGGCGCTTGATCATGCTGGGGTTCTCCCCCAGCAGCTGCGCCGCACGGGCGGCATCATCGGCGCGCGCCTTCTCTTCATCAGGCAGTTTGCGCCATGTCGTTCCGCGCCGGTTGAGTACGGTATCGATCCCTTCCGCGCCGATCCACCGCTCCACCTTCACCACGTCGGCGCCTTCCTTTTTGTAGTCATGGAAGGTGTAGTCGAGCCCCTCGGCCTCCAGCCACTTCCGCGCCTTCTTCACCGTGTCGCAATTGGGGATGCCGTAGAAATGGATGGTCATGTGGTCCTCTCGAAATGGTGGATGCGCGGGGCATCGCAAGCGAACAGCGTGTAGCTTTCATAATAGGCATCGCGGCCGCGTTTTTGCACCATGGCATGGTCCTGCTGTCGGCCCCAGTCGCGCGCCGAGGCTTCGTCCGCCCATTCGGAGATCGCCACCACTTCGCCATCCTCAGGTGTATAGCTCTTGAACGAGAGGTAGCCGGGCTGCGCGCGGGCAAGTGCTTCCATGCTTGCAGCATCTCGGTCGTAGGCAGCGGCGTCCATGTCAGGCCGTTTGCGGTTGCGGAAGACCACGAGGAACATTGCGAAAATCTCCGTTCATCCTCTGCCTGTCGAAGGATCGTCCTTCAGCGGGCTCCGATGCTAGAAGAAAAAGCGGTGCTTCGTCAGGCTCAACAGGAACGGGGGCCCGCCTAACCCAGATGCGCGTCGGCAATGGCAACGGCCAGCGCATCCGCCGCGTCGGCTCCGGCAACAGCCACTCCCGGCAGCAATACTTTCAGCATGGCCTGCACCTGCGCCTTTTCAGCCGCTCCGGTGCCCACCACCGCCTTCTTCACGGCGCGCGCAGCATGTTCGCGCACGTCCAGCCCGCGCGCACCGCAAGCGGCCAGCACCGCTCCGCGCGCCTGCGCCAGCTTGATGGTGGATTGCGGGTTCTTGTTGGCGAATATCTCCTCCGCCGCCGCGCGATCGGGACCGTACTCTCCGATCACCGCCTCGATCGCCGTGACAAGGTGCGAAAGCCGCGCGGCAATCGGCGCCTTCGCATCGGTCTTAACCTGCCCGTTGGCGATATGGCTGATGCGTGATCCTTCCGCGCGCAATACGCCCCAGCCGGTGCAGCTGAGCGAGGGATCAAGGCCGAGGATGATCATCGACGCCTCAGAGCCGCAGCCCGAAACGGGGCCCCAGGTTCATCATCAGCAGGTAGAGCGCCACGGTGAGCGCGCAGCCCGCCAGCAGCGCGACCCAGAAATTGACGCCGGAACGCAGCATGGCAGGAATGGCAAGGAACATGGGCAGGCTGGGCAGGACGTACCAGAAGGTCGCCTCGGCATGGACCGCCATGTTCTCTGCATCAGGCTTGGCATGCCACAGGAAGATCATCCCGAGCACGCTGACGAGCGGCAGGCTGGCCACCAGCGCTGCCATGGCAGGCAGGCGGCGGCCCAGCTCGGCAATGGCCGCGATCATGACGCCTGCGAGAAGCGACTTGGCGACCAGCTGCCACATCAGCCGAGCTTTTCCATCACCTCGTCGCTGATCTCGTAATTGCCCCAGACGGTCTGCACATCGTCATCATCGTCCAGCGCATCCACCAGCTTGAGGAGCGTTGCCGCATCCTTTTCGTCCAGCTCCACGGTGAGGTTGGGCTTCCACGCCAGCTTGACTTCCTTGGCCTCGCCCAGCGCTGCTTCGAGTGCGGAGGCAACGCCGTGAAGGTCCTCTGCCGCAGTCCAGATTTCATGGCCGTCTTCAGAGGACGAAATGTCCTGCGCACCCGCTTCCAGCGCAGCTTCAAGGACCGTTTCCTCATCACCAGCTTCGGCACCATATTCGATATAGCCAAGCCGTTCGAAGCCATGGCTCACCGCGCCCGAGGCCCCCAGATTGCCGCCGTTCTTGGAGAAGGCCGTGCGGATCGAGGTGGCTGTGCGGTTGCGGTTGTCGGTCAGCGCATCGACGATGATCGCGCTGCCGCCGGGGCCATAGCCCTCGTAACGCACTTCCTCGTAATTCTCGCCATCGTTGGCGCTCGCCTTGTCGATCGCGCGCTGGATGTTGTCCTTGGGCATGGACTGCGCCTTGGCCGCGTTGACGGCGAGGCGCAGGCGCGGGTTCATCTCCGGATCGGGCATGCCCATCTTTGCTGCCACGGTGATCTCGCGGGAAAGCTTGGAGAAGAGGTTGGAACGCTTCTTATCCTGCGCACCCTTGCGGTGCATGATGTTCTTGAATTTGGAATGGCCTGCCATGGGAACTCTTCAATCGGCTGAAACAATGATGGGCGCGGCCTAGCCCAGCCGCGCCCATCCATCAATATTGCTTCACGCTTTCGTAAAGCGTCAGACTTTCACCGCCGTGCCGGTGGCGGAAACCATCAGCATCGATCCGGTCTTGCCGATCGCCTCGTAATCAAGGTCCACCCCGACAACCGCATTGCCGCCGCGCTTGCCGCATTCGGCCTGCAGTTCCTCGATGGCCTGCTGGCGCGCATCAGCCAGCACGCGTTCGTAGGAGCCCGAACGGCCACCCACAACATCGCGGATGCTGGCGAACATGTCGCGAAAGATGTTCGCACCCACGATCACCTCGCCGGTAATCACGCCCAGATATTCCTGGATCGGGCGCCCCTCCAGCGTGGGGGTGGTGGTAACGATAATGCCGCGCGCGTCTTTCCATTCGCTTGCCATGGGCAGGTTCCTTTCTCTCGTCCAGCCGTGTTACTAGCATAACACAGCAGTCTTGGGAAGGTTCCCGATCAGCCCAGGCCCAGCGCCGCCTTGTAGGTTTCCAGCACCATTTCCATTTCGCGGCGATCGTTCACGTCCATCTTCCTGAGGCGCACGACCTGGCGCATGATCTTGACGTCATAGCCCACGGCCTTTGCCTCTGCGTACACGTCGCGAATATCGTCAGCGATGCCCTTCTTTTCTTCTTCGAGGCGCTCGATACGCTCGATCAGAAGGCGCAGGCGATCATCGGTGGCTTCGGCCATGGGTATGTAACTCCGGTGAAATGAGAATCGGTTGGCCGCTGGTTAGCGGGGCAAGTGGCGCGGGTGAAGCGCAACTTATCCCCGCCTGCCTGTGGACAATCGGGCGCGCGCGTCAGGCGTTCTTCTTCAGGCTTTCTTCCATGCGGGCGAGTTGTTCCGGCGTCGCCTCGGTCTGGTACTTCGCCTTCCATTCATCCATCGGCATGCCATGGATCAGCGCGCGCGCCTCGCCCTTGTCACCAGGATATCCTGCATCGCGGATCCAGTCCGCCAGGCAATTGCGGCAAAAGCCGGAAAGGCCCATCAGCTCGATATTCTGCGCATCGTGGCGCTTCTGCAGGTGCCGCACCAGCCGGCGGAAGGCGGCGGCGGCCACATCATCGGGCAACTGGTCGAGCGGATCGGTATTCGTATGCATGTTCTCGTCCTTGTTTTGTCGCTCCGCTCTGCCATAGGCTTTGCCCCATGACAAAAGCCGAAACGCTGAAATTGACGCCACGTGGCCGCAAGGTCAAAATCCTCGCCACCCTTGGCCCTGCCAGCAGCGATCCCGATGTGCTGCGCGAACTGTTCCGCGCCGGGGCTGACGCCTTCCGCTTCAACATGAGCCACGGCGAACATGCGCAGCATGCCGAGAACTTCAAGACGGTGCGCGCGCTGGAAAAGGAATTCGGCCGTCCCATCGCCATCCTGTGCGATCTGCAAGGGCCGAAGCTGCGCGTGGGCACCTTCAGGGATGGCAAGGCCACGATTGCCCACGGCGCGCCTTTTACGCTGGATCGTAACGAGGAGCCGGGCGACGAAACCCGCGTCTGCCTGCCGCACCCGGAACTGTTCGAAGCGCTTGAAGAAGGCCAGCGCCTTCTGATCAATGACGGCAAGATCCGCCTGCGGGTGAAGGAGATGACCGCCGATGCCGCGCACTGCGTGGCCGAGGTTGGCGGGGTGATCTCGGACCGCAAGGGCGTGAACGTGCCCGATGCCGAAGTGCCTATCCCGGCGCTGACGCCGAAGGACAAGAAGGACCTGGCCTTCGCGATGGAGCACGGCGCGGACTGGATCGGCCTGTCCTTCGTCCAGCGCCCGGCCGATATCGAGGAAGCCAAGGCGCTGATGAAGGGGCGTGCTTTCCTGTGCGCCAAGATCGAGAAGCCGCAAGCGGTACAGCGGATTGACGAGATTATCGCTGCGGCAGACGGGATCATGGTGGCTCGCGGGGATCTTGGCGTAGAGCTCAACCCGGAGGAAGTGCCCCCGCTGCAGAAGAAGATCGTCAACGCCACGCGCCTGACCGGCAAGCCGGTGATCGTGGCGACGCAGATGCTGGAAAGCATGATCGAAAGCCCCACCCCGACGCGCGC
Source organism: uncultured Sphingomonadaceae bacterium (assembly GCA_964467715.1). Classification (GTDB taxonomy): domain Bacteria; phylum Pseudomonadota; class Alphaproteobacteria; order Sphingomonadales; family Sphingomonadaceae; genus Alteraurantiacibacter. The sequence continues at coordinate 9,182 of CAYXTJ010000051.1, read as the reverse complement.
CGAAGTCTCCGACGTGGCCAATGCCGTCTATGATGGGGCGGATGCGGTGATGCTCTCTGCCGAAACGGCAGCAGGCTCATGGCCGGAAGAAGCGGTGATGATGATGAATTCCATCGCCCGCCATGTGGAGCGTGACGAGGATTACAAGAAGCGCGTCCGCATGCTGGATACGCCGCCCGATGCCACCACGGCAGACGCGCTGGCCCATGCCTGCATGACCATTGGCGACACGATTGACCTGAAGGCGGTGTGCGTCTTCACCTCCACCGGCTCCACCGCGCGCCGCGTGGCGCGGGAACGGCCCAATGTGCCTGTTATGGTGTTGACCCCGTCCATCTCCGTGGCGCGCCGTGTCAGCCTGTTGTGGGGTGCGCACCCCGTGGCCACCAAGGACATCGGCAGCTTTGAAGAGATGATCGCCAAGGGCAAGCGCATGGCCTTGCGTCACGGTTTTGCCGAAGGCGGCGAAAATATTGCCATGCTCGCAGGCGTACCGTTCGGGAAATCCGGCGCGACCAACCTGCTGCACGTCGTCACCCTGACAGGCGACGAGCTGGACAACCACGTGGACGATGGCAGCGAGGATGCGACAGAAGCCTAGTCCGCTTCGGCTTCGGCCAGTCTTTGCTGCAAGTCTTCATCCAGCGTCACGAAGCCGCCGGACAGCACGTCATACCTGCCCGATGCGAGTTCGACGCAGCGATCCGCCGTGCGGGCAAGGTCATCAAAGGCATCGGGCTCGGTCTGCTTGGACTTCAGCCGTTCGACCATGCCGCCAAGGTATTTCTGCGCGTCCGGGCTTTCCATCGTGTCGCGGCCCAGCTGGGTGAAGGCAAAGCCGGGATCGAGCGAGAAGGCAGCAACGCCGGTGCCCCGCAGTTCTACGCCCACCTGCTCGACCAGCCGGTTCAGGGCCACCTTGCCCACGCAATAGGCCGAAAGATGCGGCGCCACGATGCGCACCGCCTTGGCGGAGATGCACAAGATGCGCCCGCGCCCGCGCTCGATCATGCCTGGCAGCACCGCCTGCATAAGCAGCATGGGTGCGCGCTGGTGCACTTCCTGCGCGCGCCACCAGTCTTCCCCACTCACTTCCCAAAGGGGGCCGAAAGGGCCGGGCACTGCGGCGTTGGATATCAGGAGGTCCACCGGGCCGAGCGCTTGTCCGATGTCGGCAATGGCAGCAGCAACACTGGCTGGATCGGTCACATCGCACGCCACCGCATGGGCCGTGCCGCCCGATTCGCTGATCCCCGCGGCCACTTCTTGCAACTGGCCGATAGTGCGCGAGGCGACGGCAACCTTTGCGCCCTCGCCCGCCAGCCGTTCTGCAATCGCGCGCCCGAAACCGCGCCCTGCGCCGGTTACCAGCGCCACCTGTCCTTCAAGACATCCCATGCGTTCTCTCTCCCTCGCACGCAGGGCTAATCGCAGCGCAGCGCGCTGTCGAGAAAAGACCTTATTGTGCAAGAAAACTGGAGCGGGCGAGGCGATTCGAACGCCCGACCCTCACCTTGGCAAGGTGATGCTCTACCCCTGAGCTACGCCCGCTCAATGACGCTTCACCGGAAGGGTTGAAACCCTCGTGTCCCGGTGGGGAGGCGCGCAACTAACACCGGCTTTTGAAGTGCGCAAGAGGCAAATGTCAGCAAAATTCACGGCAGGCGAAATAGCCTCATACCCTTCACAAATCCGCTGGATGCGCCATTTAGGGGGCAGCAGACAAAAACCGCATCAGCAGGAGCAGCCAATTGGCAAGCATGGGCCTTAATCTCGACGAACAGAAAGCCGTCGATCGATTTCAGAAGAAGGTAGTGGAACCCAGCCAGACGAAGCTGGTGATCCTCGATTTCTGGGCCGAGTGGTGCGGCCCGTGCAAGGCACTCACGCCGGTGCTGGAAAATGTCTGCGCCGAATATGCTGACAAGGGCGTGGTGCTGGCCAAGGTAAACGTGGACGAAGAGCGATTCATCGCCAGCCAGTTCCAGGTGCAATCCATCCCCACCGTCTATGCCATGTTCCAGGGCCAGCCGGTGGCTGACCTGACGCCTGCCCGCACCGAATCGCAGCTGAAGGGCGCGCTGGACCAGATCCTGAAGCAGCTGCCCATCAAGGGCGGCGAAGCGGGTGACGGCGAAGGCGCACCGCAGATGCCTGATATCGACGAGATGATCGGCATGGCCGAAACCGAGCTGGCCGAAGGCGATGCCGAGCGCGCCGCGCAGATGTTCATGCAGATCGCGCAGATGGACCAGACGAAGCCTGAAGTCTTCGCCGGGCTGATTCGCGCTCTGGTGGCTGCCGGGCACAAGGACGCTGCGCAGTCTGCCTACGAAGGCCTGCCGCCGGAGATGCAGGAGGCAGATGCCGTCAAGCAGGCATACAGTGCGCTGGAACTGGTCGCGGTCGAGGTTGACGACAGCGAACTGGTGGCGCTGCGCGAAGCGGCGGCTGACAAGTCCGACATGGACGCGCAGATGGCGCTGGCCGAAGCCGCTTTTGCCGCTGGCGCGCGTGACGAGGCTGCAGAAGTGCTGCTCGCCATGGTGCAGGCAGACCCGGCATGGAACGAAGGCGCGGCCAAGGCCAAGCTGCTGCAGATTTTCGAAGCCGTTGGCCGCGAAGATCCGTGGGTTTCGGCCCAGCGCCGCAAGCTTTCGCTGCTGCTGTTTGGATGAGCGGCAAGCGCATCTCGATTTTCCCGCTGTCCGGGGCGCTGCTGTTCCCCGGCCTGCAATTGCCACTGCACATCTTCGAGCCGCGATACCGTGCGATGGTGGGCGATGCGCTGGCGCGGGACCGGCTGATCGGCATGATCCAGCCGCAGGAAAACAGCGAGGGCGCGCCGCTCTACGAGTTCGGCTGTCTGGGCAAGATCTACGATGTCGAGACCAGCGAGGACGGGCGCTACAACATCGTCCTCACCGGTGAAGCGCGCTTCCGCGTGCTCCGCGAACTGGAGGTTAGCACGCCGTTCCGCCAGGTCGAGGCCGAACTGATCGAGGAACCAGCTCACGAAGTGCTCGCCTTTGCCGAACGCGCCAGCTTCGAGGTCGAAGCGCGCAATTTCGCCGATGCACAGGGCTATTCGGTGGACTGGGAATCGGTTGCCCAGCTCGATGACGTGTCGCTGATAAACGGCCTCTCGCAAATCGCCCCCTTCGACGGGGCAAGCAAGCAGGCGCTGTTGGAAGCGCCGGACCTGAAGACCCGCTGCGAACTGCTGGTGCAGCTGATGGAATTCTACGGCCGCAGCGATCCCGACGAGGATCGTGTGACTTTGCAGTAGTTTGTTTCATGAACCTGCATCCGCGGGTTCGTCCTCCCGGCTGTTCCCTCCGCTACGCTGCGGGGCCGGTCCGGGCGGGCAGTCGCCCTTGCCCTCGCTTCGCTCGCGTATGATCGTGCGAGCAAAGCTGCTTGGAATGATCGTCGAGCGACTAGCGAGACCAGCGCGTGACCACGCCCCCGCAGCCGCCCCGTAGTCCGAAGGACGGAGGGATTCAGGCGAGGATAGCCAAGTGAGCGGATGCGAACGCCAGCGCTTGAGGCTAAGAAAAAGAGCTTCTCAAACCATCGATCACATATTGCGCGGCAAGCGCTGCCAGCAGCACGCCGAGCAGGCGGGTGATCACCGCTTCCACCTTTGCGCCGAAGATCTTCATCAGCGGACTTGCCGCCATCAGCGCCAGCAGGGTGAGCAGCAGGACCGCGGCAAGCGCGCCCAGCACCACCAGCGTGCCTTCTATGCCTTGCGCCTCGCCTTCCAGCAGCATGATCGAGGCGATCGCGCCCGGCCCTGCCAGCATCGGCATGGCCATGGGGAAGACCGAAACATCCTCGTAATCAGGATCTTCCTTCAGCTTCTCGGCACGGTCGCTGCGGCGTTCGGTACGCTTCTCGAACACCATTTCCAGCGCGATCAGGAAGAGCATGATCCCACCGGCGATGCGGAAGGCATCAAGCTCGATATGCATCGCGCCGAGCAGGTCCTGCCCGAACAGCGCAAAGCCGACGAGGATGACACCCGCGATCAGGCATGCGCGCAAGGCCATGCTGCGGCGCGCGGCGGGCGAGGCGCTGGCTGTCAGCCCGGCATAGATCGGCGCACAGCCCGGCGGATCGATCACCACGAACAGGGTGACGAAAGCCGAAAGGAACAGTTCCATCATCGCAGGTCACCCCAGCGGCCAGTGCCAAAATCCAGCGCTTCTTCCCATGTTCCACCGCGCAGCAACCACACGCGGATGCGGCGGCTGCCGTCGGTGCTGGATGACCAGCGCCAGTACAGCGTGCCGTCGCGTGCAAAATCGCCTGCTTCGCCGATGGAGTCGCCCGTCATGGCGGCGCGCAGGTCCGGAATATAACCTGGCCGTCGGCAATCGGCCACCTGCCCCTCGATCACGCCCAGGCCGGGCACGACGATGGTGTTGTCCGGGTCTTCGATGCTGGTCAGCGGCGGCTTGACCGGCTGCGGATCATCCGCCTTGGCCATGCGATAGGACCACTTGTATTCGCTATCGCCCTGCAATTGCCAGACATTGGCGTAGCTGCCCACCGTCCCGTCTACCGAGCGATAACGCCCGAAGCTGACTGCCACCGAACCATCGCAACTGGTCCATACGGCGTTGGGATCAAGCGTGCGCGGCATGTCATCCGCGGCGATTTCAGCAGCGGGGAAACGCGCGACAGGGGTGTGGACCACTGCGCTTGACGCAGCATGTTCTGCCAGCGCGGCGGCCATGCCATCCTCGCGCACGGCCTTGGCAAAGGCGATGTCTGCCGCGACCACAAGGCCCGGTTCGCCCTTGGAAGGAAGCGGGCGGCGCTCACCCCTTTCGCGGCGCGATTGCGCATCGGCCGAAGCAGCAGCGCCAGCCACAACGGCCAGCGCGCCCAGAGCCGCCAGCATTGCCTTTGCGGAAAACAAGTTTGCCATGAAACCGCCCTGCGCCCGGCGCGACGGAAAGTCAAAGGCCAGCTTGCGCCGGCTTGCCGCTCAATAGCCCGCCCTCGCGAGATTGGAGATCACGATATTGAGGATGTTGAGCCCGATGATCAGCACCATCGGCGAAAAGTCGATTGCGCCGGTATTGGGCATCAGCCGCCGGATCGGGTTGAGGATCGGGTCAAGAATGGCGTTCAGCGCCTGCCAGATCGCCGCCACGAAGTTGTTGTGCATGTTGACCACGTTGAAGCTGATCAACAGGCTGAGCACGAACTGCGCGATGACGAAGAAAATCAGGATCGAGACCAAATAACCGATGATCTGCGAGAGGGTGAAAAGCAACACGTGCCAAACCTTTCAATTTGCGTCCCGGAAGGAGAGCCTAGCTATCCCGGCGAGGTGTATCAACCATGTAAGACGCGCTGATTATCCCGCAAGGCCTCAGGCGGAAACCAGCGTACCCGCACCGCGACTGGTGAAGAATTCCAGCAGCATGGCGTGCGGAACGCGCCCATCGAGCACAACGGCAGCCTCGCACCCGCCTTCCACCGCGTGAACGCAAGTTTCCAGCTTGGGGATCATGCCGCCGGAGATCGTGCCATCCTCGCGCAGGCGGGCGATGTCCGAAGGGCGCAAGTCCGTCAGCAGATTGCCTTGCTTGTCGAGCACGCCGGTCACGTCGGTCAGCAGGAACAGGCGCGCCGCGCCCAGCGCCGCCGCGATGGCGCCGGCCATGGTATCGGCATTGATGTTGTAGGTATGGCCCTTCCCGTCAGTAGCGATGGGGGCGATGATCGGGATCATGCCGGCATCGCTCACGGTCTTGAGGATGGTGGTGTCCACTTCCTTGGGCTCGCCCACGAAGCCAAGGTCAATCGCCTGTTCGATCTGGCTGTCCGGATCTTTCACCGTGCGCTGCACCTTTTCGGCGCGCACCATCTTGCCGTCCTTGCCCGACAGGCCGATCGCCTTGCCGCCCGCCTGGTTGACCCAGCCGACCAGCTCCTTGTTAATCGCACCTGACAGCACCATTTCGGCCACTTCCGCCGTGGCCTTGTCCGTCACGCGCAAGCCGTCGACGAACTGCGTTTCCACGCCCAGCTTCTTCAGCATCGCGCCGATCTGTGGGCCGCCGCCGTGCACCACCACCGGGTTGATGCCGACTGCCTTCAGCAGCACGATATCTTCCGCAAAGTCCTGTGCGGCTTCGGGATCGCCCATGGCGTGGCCACCATATTTCACCACGAAGCTTCGCCCGGCATAGCGCTGGAAATAGGGCAGGGCCTCGATCAGCGTTTCCGCCTTGGCCAGCATCTGCTTGTCACCTGTCGTCGTCATAGGATGCGCGCAATAGTCGCTTTGGGCAGCGCTGCATAGTCGCTAGCGTTCGACCCATTTCGGAGAGGTTGTGGACACGATTGACGGCCAGCCACGTGGTAACGCGGATGCCGCGCGATTCCTGCCGGGAATAGGCTGGCCGCATGTCAAAACTCGCCACCACGCGCTTGCGATCGTCGATAGTGGTTTCCTGCATGGGTTTCTCTCCTTTCTCAAGGAGAGGACGCACGAGGGGGTGGATGGTTTCGGGTTGGTCTGTGCGCTCCCGCTTGTGGTGTGGAAATTTCCTTGCCGCGCAGTGCAGCGCCTCAAGCCAGTAAGATCCAACCACAAATGCCCGCTGCAATTGCCACCGACTGCACCAAAGCTACTAGTGCGAGCTTTTCGCTGAAAAATCGCTTGCGAGTCTTGTGGCGAAACAGGTGCCGCCCGGCACAGGCACCGGGCGTTCCGCCGAATGCAGCCCACCTCAGGAGCGCTGATTTGTTGATCCGACGCAAGCCCATTTCGGCGCTGATTTTGTCGATATCGAACGCAGCAAAGGCACAGAAGTTGATCGCTATGATACCCGTGACAATGTTCGAAATACCAATCTACGCGAGCAGCTCTTGGAACCAGATAATCATTTTAGAGCAAGGGGTTATATTGCCTGCCCTAAAAATTGATTACTCCGCAGCAACTCTAGCCGATTCACCAAACAGACCCGGACCATCGTCCTCCGCCACTTCCTCGTTTGCGACGTTGGCTTTCCGGCGCTTGTCGAAGCTCGACCATACGTCCTGCCAGTTGCCCTTGGTGGCGCCCTTGGAGTATTCGGTGGCGCGGGTTTCGAAGAAGTTGGCGTGTTCTACGCCGTTCAGCAGCGGGGCGAGCCAGGGCAGCGGGTGGTCATCGATCATGTAGATCGCCGGCAGGCCCAGCTGCGACAGGCGCCAGTCCGCGATGTAGCGGATGTAGCGCTTGATTTCCTTCGCCGTCATGCCGGGCACGGGGCCCTGTTCGAAGGCGAGATCGATGAAGGCATCTTCGAGGCGCACCGTCTTCTGGCACATGTCCATGATGTCTTCCTTCACCGCCTTGGTGAGGCAGTCCCGCTCCTTGGTGAAGGCGTGGTAGAGGCGGGTGATGCCTTCGCAGTGCAGGCTCTCATCGCGCACCGACCAGCTTACGATCTGGCCCATGCCCTTCATCTTGTTGAAGCGCGGGAAATTCATCAGCATGGCGAAGCTGGCGAACAGCTGGAGGCCTTCGGTAAAGCCTCCGAACATGGCCAACGTGCGGGCGATATCCTCGTCATTATCGACGCCGAATTCCTGCAGGTAATCGTGCTTGGCCTTCATCTCCTCATATTCGAGGAACATGCCGTATTCGCTTTCCGGCATGCCGATGGTGTCCAAGAGGTGCGAATAGGCCGCGATGTGGATCGTCTCCATGTTGGAGAAGGCCGCGAGCATCATCTTCACTTCGGTCGGCTTGAAAACGCGGCCGTATTTCTCGTGATAGCAATCCTGCACTTCCACGTCCGCCTGTGTGAAGAAGCGGAAGATCTGGGTGAGCAGGTTGCGCTCGTGATCGGTGAGGTTCTGCGCCCAGTCGCGGCAATCCTCGCCCAGAGGCACTTCCTCGGGCATCCAGTGCACCTGTTGCTGGCGCTTCCAAAACTCGTAGGCCCAGGGATATTCAAAGGGCTTGTAGGTCTTCCGGGCTTCGAGCAACGACATATGGTATCTCCGAGATGAATCGCGAGCGATCTACATAGGAAATCATGCCGCGGAATCGAAGGCAAGCGCAGTCGATTTAGCGGGGATAAGTTGTGCGACGAAGCGTTGCAGGCGCGAGTCGGGCGGAGTTTCTGGTGATCGCGCCAAGGGTCTTGTGCCGCCCTGCGCGCGGCATGAAGGGCGAAACCAAAGGGTCGATCGCAACCAGAAAGAGCACGAAGACATAGCCGCCGAAGAAGGCCCAGAAAGGCCAGGCCAGAAGGAAATTGCGCCAGGAGCGACGAAGCCGCTCCCGGAACGGAAGCGGCTTCTTCTTGTGCTTGCGCGCGGTAGTCACTGGCTGGTCTCTACTTGCAAGCCCAAATCACTGGCAGGCCAGACACTCGTCATAGTCGGTCGTCGGCAGTTCGTACTTCGCCGGCTCGCCGGTGTTGTCGGCTTCCACGCCACCGGCAAAGCCTGCGCGCTGCACGGACTTGGACCGCAGGTAGTAGAGCGACTTGATGCCCTTTTCCCAAGCCTGGAAGTGCAGCATCATCAGGTCCCACTTATCGACGTCAGCCGGGATGAACAGGTTCAGCGACTGCGCCTGATCGATGAAGGGAGCGCGGTCTGCCGCAAATTCGAGCAGCCAGCGCTGGTCGATCTCGAAGCTGGTCTTGAAGGTGGCCTTCTCCTCGTCGGTCAGGAAGTCGAGATGCTGGACGGAGCCGCCCTTCTCGAGGATCGAGTTCCACACATTGGTGGAATTCTTGCTCTTCTTGTCGAGGATCTTTTCCAGATAGGGGTTCTTCACCACGAAGCTGCCGGACAGCGTCTTGTGGGTGTAGATGTTCGCCGGGATCGGCTCGATACAGGCGCTGGTACCGCCGCAGATGATGGAGATCGACGCGGTCGGTGCGATGGCCATCTTGCAGCTGAAGCGCTCCATCGCCCCCATTTCTTCCGCATCGGGGCAGGGGCCGCGTTCCTTGGCGAGCATCATCGATGCCTCGTTCGCCTTGGCGTTGATGTGCTTGAACATCTCGAGGTTCCACACCTTCGCCATCGGGCTTTCGAAACCGATGTTCTTGGACTGCAGGAAGGAGTGGAAGCCCATAACGCCCATGCCGACCGAGCGTTCACGCATGGCCGAATACTTGGCGCGGGCCATCTCTTCGGGTGCGCGGTCGATA
>CAYXTJ010000050.1:0-15125 GCA_964467715.1 uncultured Sphingomonadaceae bacterium | reverse complement strand
ATCCTCACCTGCGAACACCTCCTTCGCCTGGGCGAAACCCGACTAGCCATCACCAGCCAGAAGCGTGATGACGCCCGATGTGGAAGCCAGCAAGACATCGACCAGACCGTCTCCGTCGAAATCAGCCAGGGCACCCTTGCGGGTATCGCCAGCTGTGCCATCGATTTCATGGACGGTGAAGTTCCCCGCTCCGTCATTCTGCAGGATCAGGCTGGCGTTCCCGTCACGCCGTACGACCAGCACATCGATATCGCCGTCCCCGTCGATGTCGCCAAAGTCACCTCCGGTAGCGCCCCTTCCTTCGGTCGCGATCTCCTGTTTGGTCTCAAATCCGCCAGTGCCGTTGCCAGCCAGCCACAGCAGCGGCCCTGCTCTGCGCAGGACCAGCAAGTCTGCGATCCCGTCACCATTGCCGTCGAACACCAGCGCGCCGCGTGCCGCGCCGCCAGTCCCTCTAACCTCTCCGGCATCGGAAAAATTGGCCGCACCGTCATTCAGGTAGAGCCGCAGGGGGAGTTCATCGCGCACCACCGCAGCATCCACATCGCCATCATTGTCAAGGTCGAGCGCGGCGATCGTGTAGCTCGCGGCAATGCCGGACCCTATCGGACGGGCTTCCAGCAGGCGGCCGTCACCCAGGTTGAGGAAAGCCAAGTCAGGCTCCGCCCAATGCCGGCCGTTGGCGGTGAGGACATCAAGGTCGCCGTCACCATCCAGATCCGCCAGCGTCACATCAGCAGTCATGTGCCGCGCGATATCGAACTGGGTGAAGGCGAGGTCCATCTCCTCGTCCGGCTGCGCCACCAGCGGCAGGCCCGAAACGGCAACAGCAAAGGGAATGGCAGGCAGCAGCAAGCGCGTGCGAAGCATCATCGCATCCTTACATAACGTCCCGGTGCATCCTCTATCGCGGGATTGGCCTTTGATCCAGGCTTGCGCCTGCCACTGGCCTTCACCCGTTCGGGGGCGAGGCTTTCTATCCAGTCGATCCAGTCCGGCCACCAGCTGCCCGGATGTTCGGTTGCCCTGGCCGCATAGTCTTCCAGCGTTTCGGCATCCTGCGGGCCGATCCAGTACTGGTATTTGCCCGATGATGGCGGGTTCACCACGCCGGCAATATGCCCGCTGCCAGCCAGCACGAAACGCACCGGGCCCTGCAGCGTCTGGTTCAGGCGGAACACGCTTTCCGGCGGAGCGATATGGTCCTCGCGCCCTGCCTGCACATAGGCTGGCGTCTTGACCAGCGAGAGATCGATCTTCGTGCCGTCCGCCTCCAGCGCATCGGGTACCACCAGCTTGTTGTCGCGGTAGCAGTTCCTGAGATAGGCCTCGTGCCACTTGGCGGGCAGGTTGGTGACATCGCCGTTCCAGAACAGCAGGTCGAACGCCGGATAATCCTTGCCCAGCAGGTAGTGATTGACGACGTAGTTCCAGATCAGGTCCGTGCCGCGCAGAAGGTTGAAGGTTGCCGCCATGTAGCGCCCGTCCAGATAGCCGCCCTGGCTCGCCTGCTTGACCACGTCGATCATGGCATCATCAGTGAACAGCTTCAGTTCGCCCGCATGTTCAAAATCGACCTGCGCGGTGAGGAAGGTGGCGCTGGCGACCTTGTCCGCCTCGCCTCGCCGCGCGAGCACCGCCAGCGTTGCCGCCAGCGTGGTACCGGCCACGCAATAGCCGAGCGTATGGACGGCAGGCGCCTGCAGCCGCTCGCGCACCACATCGATCGCTTCCATCTGCGCGCGCACGTAATCATCCCAGCCGATATGGGCGAGGCTCTCGTCTGCCGAGCGCCAAGAGACGAGCACGATGGTAAGGCCCTGCTCCACCGCCCATTTCACGAAGCTCTTCTTCGGGTTGAGGTCGAGGATATAGAAGCGGTTGATCCACGGCGGGAAGATCAGCAGCGGCACGCCGATCACCTCGTCAGTAACGGGCGTGTACTGAATCAGCTGGAACAGCTCGCTTTCGTAGATCACCTTGCCCGGCGTGGCGGCCACGTTCTCGCCAAGGATGAACTTGCTGGTGTCGGTATGCGTCAGCTGGCCCTTCTCGAGGTCCGCCGCGAGCCGTTCCATGCCCTTCACCAGGTTCTCGCCCTGGCTCTGGATGGTCTGTTCCAGCACCACCGGGTTCATCATCGGGAAGTTGGCCGGGCTCATCGCATCCAGAGTGGCGCGGGTGGCGAAGCGCAATTGCTCGCGCTCGTCCTCGTCAACGCCCTGCACGCTGTCGATCGCTTCCGCGATCCTGTCTGCCAGCAACAGATATGTCTGGTGGATCAGCGCAAACACCGGCTGTTCGCGCCACGCCGGATCATCGAAGCGGCGGTCGAAGCGTGGCAACGGCCTGCCCTCGCCAGCACCCCCCTCTTCTCCAGACGTGAAATTGCTGAGAATCTGCTCCCACAATGCAGCAGCTTCTTCCACCAGCACCTGCTGGCGATCCGGATCAAGGGCGGGAACCTGGCTGTACCAGGCCTGCATCATCACCATCCATTGCGCAGGATCAGCCATAAAGGGAGCGAAGTAGCTCTCGCCATCCTCGCTCGCCTTGGTGTTCATCCGGAACCATGCCTGCTGGAATTCGAGGATGGAGGCACCGAGCGCGTCGATATCCTTCTTGTCCGGAAGCGATTCCACCGCTTGCGGCGCGAATGCCTGCATCACCTGACGTGCGGCTTCGCCCTGTATCCGCAGCATCTCGGTAAAAATGTCGGCAACGTCTTCGTCTGCCTGATTCTTCTTGGCCATGATCCCAGCATAGGCCGCGAAAACGGGATTTGGGAGACAAAGCGATAGCGGCGCAATAAAGGGCCGATCCGGATCGACTCACACTTCAAAACCACGCGTTGCGAAAGTGACCGGATTCCGCCACAATTCGCAGAGGGTGCGATCTGCCACCCCACCAAACTGAAACGAAGGAAGAAATGGACACCGAATTCTACCGCATCAAGCGACTGCCGCCCTATGTCATCGCCGAAGTGAATGCGATGCGAGCGGCCGCGCGTGCGGAAGGCCGGGACATTATCGACCTTGGCATGGGCAACCCTGACCAGCCGCCGCCACAGCACGTGATCGACAAGCTGTGCGAAGTGGCACAGAACCCTGACGCGCACGGCTATTCGCAGTCCAAGGGCATTCCCGGGCTGCGCAAGGCACAGGCGAATTACTACCAGCGCCGCTTCGGGGTCGAGCTTGATCCCGAAAGCGAAGTGGTCGTCACGCTCGGTTCAAAGGAAGGCCTCGCCAGCCTCGCCACCGCGATCACCGCACCGGGTGACACGATCATGGCGCCCAACCCCAGCTACCCGATCCATACGTTCGGTTTCATCATTGCCGGTGCATCGATCCGTTCGGTGCCGACCACGCCTGACCAGCATTACTGGGACGAGCTGGAAGCGGCGATGAACTTCACCGTGCCGCGCCCCACCATCCTTGTGGTCAATTTCCCGTCCAACCCGACGGCAGAAGTGGTGGACCTGGAATTCTACAAGAAGCTGGTCGACTGGGCGAAGTTCCACAAGGTGTGGATCCTGTCAGACCTCGCCTATTCCGAGCTCTATTACGACGGCAAACCCACGCCTTCGATCCTGCAGGTGCCGGGTGCAAAGGACGTGGCTGTGGAGTTCACATCGCTGTCCAAGACCTATGGCATGGCCGGCTGGCGCATCGGTTTTGCGGTCGGCAACAAGACGCTGATCAGCGCGCTGACCCGCGTGAAGAGCTATATCGATTACGGCGCCTTCACACCGATCCAGGCCGCTGCCTGCGCCGCACTCAACGGCCCGCAGGACTATGTCGAGCAGACCCGCCAGATGTATCACCGGCGGCGTGACGTGATGGTGGAAGCCTTTGGCCGCGCCGGCTGGGACATCCCTCCGCCACCTGCTTCGATGTTCGCCTGGGCACCGCTTCCAGCAGCCTTGAAGGACATGGGCAGCATGGAGTTTTCCAAGCAGCTTCTCACCCATGCCGACGTGGCCGTGGCTCCGGGCGTGGGTTATGGCGAGGATGGCGAAGGTTTTGTCCGCATCGGCATGGTCGAGAACGAACAGCGCCTGCGGCAAGCCGCCCGCAACATCAAACGTTACCTGCAGAGCATGGGCGTGAACTCCTCGGCCGCCTGACCGGGGAGTTCCTCCATACAGATCGCCGGCAGTCATTGACGTCGCACCGCGCGGCGGCAATGGCGCTGCCCGCGCAATACCTACTTGCAATCTCTGGCAAATCCCTTTGCCATGCAGCCCGTCAGAAGCAGCGGGAGCGGCACATTGAAGACTTTGGGATGGGTCGCGCCGTCCACGGAGCCTCCCGATCACTGGGACATGCGTCTGGCCGGTTGGCAGCTGTGCCACGGACGCAGTGATAGCCGCGCCGAATGCAAGCATGTGCTGGTGTGCGACGTGCGCGCACTTACTCCCGCCCAGCGCACCGGCATGGCGATGGCAGACCGCCCTGCGTGGCGGCTGATCATGGTCGGGGTGGAAGAGGCTGCCGAGCGTGCCAGCCTGTTGGCCATCGGTTGTGCGGAGGCCCTGCCGTCCTCCATCTCGCTGCGGGAACTCTCGGCGAGGGCCAAGCGGGTGGACGATATGTTCGGCCTCCTGCCGCGCTGGCGCGTGCTCGGCCCGGTCACGCTCGACCTGTTCCACCGCGATGCCCGAAAGGGCTCGCGCTGGCTCAACCTTCACCCGCGCGAATTCGGTGTGTTGTGGCGTCTGGCAGACAGGCCGGGAGAGCGGGTGACGCGCAGCCAGTTGCTGAAGGACGTCTGGCGCATCCAGCACGATCCGCAAACCAACAGCGTTGAAGTGCATTTCTCGCGCCTGCGCTCCAAGCTTGCCGCCGCCGGTTGCGGCAGTCTGGTCGAAACCGTGCCCGAAGGCGGTTATCGCCTCGCGCAGGACATGCCCTTCATGCTTGGCGGGGCGAGCGAGGAAGCCGATGCGCTGGACCGTTACCTGCGCACGATGGAATGGGGCAAAGATCGCGATCCGCCCGCCCTCGCGACAATTCCGCACAAATCGCAACTGGATTAGCGCTGCGCCTGCCTCTATCGTCCGGGCTCGCACGGTTGATGGGAGAGGATCAACAATGGCAACCGCAGCGGGCAAGACGCTCGACGTATCCGAATACATGCATGGGTTGAAGTTCAACCGCTATCACCTGCAAGTGCTGATCCTCTGCAGCCTCGTCACCTTCTTTGACGGGCAGGATTTCAGCGCGCTGGCGCTGGCGCTTCCCTACATTCGGGAAGACATGGCGCTGACGGACGACATGTCCGGCTATGTCAGCTCGGCTGCGTTTCTTGGCCAGATGATCGGATCGCTGTTCGGCTCCTATCTGGGGGACCTGTTCGGCAGGCGCCCCGTGATCATCGCCTCCACCATCGGCAGCGCGGTGTTCACCACCCTGGTCGGCTTTGCCAGTTCGCCGGAAGAGCTTATCGGCCTGCGGTTCGTCAGCGGGCTGGCCATTGGCGGCCTGCTGGCGCCTGTTTGGGCCTTGAGCATCGAGAGCATGCCGCGGTCCATGCGCGCCACCTCGGTCACCATTATCATGATGGGCTTTTCTTTCGGCGGGGCATCGGTTGCCCCCATAGCCAACTGGACTGCGCCGCTGCTGGGCTGGCAGGGCATCTTCTGGGTGTGCGGCGCAATGACCGGCGTGTTCGCCATCATTCTGCTTTTCACCCTTCCCGAAAGCACCCGCTGGATGGTCTCCAGCGACAAGCCAGCACATAAGATCGCTCCCATGCTGGCGCGCTTCAATCCCGGTTTCGAGGTACAGAGCTACGAGCGCTTCATCCTGTCTGACGAGCGCACGGTGTCCACCTCTGCGTACAAGGATGAAAACTGGCTGGCCCGCACGGTGAAGCAGTGGTTCAGCCGCATGGGCGAACTGTTCGTGGGACGGCTGCTGATCATAACCCTGCTGATCTGGGCCGCCTATTTCTGCTCCAGTTTCGCGATCTACCTGAAGAGCGCATATGGCGTGATCTTCATGGAGAACCTTGGCATCACCCGCCAGAACGCGGCGTGGCTGGGTTCTATCGGCGCGATCCTGGGCGCGCTGGGCGGCGTCGCCTTGCTGGCGATGACCGAGAAGAAGGGACCGGGCTGGATCGCCCTTGCCCCGCTGATCGGCATTCCCTTCGTCTTGCTGGTTGCAACCGGATATGTGCTGGGTGGCCCTGCCTTTGTCCCGATCCTGCTGATCGGTGCCGTGATGGTGGGGGCAGGCCATGCTGCTGTGATTTCCATCACCAGCATCTATTACCCCAGCGCGGTGCGCGCATTCGGCGGTGGCTGGGCCAGCTTCATGGCCAAGTTTGCTGCCGTGGCCGCGCCCATCGTGGGCGCCAAGGCCGGCTTCATTTCCGGCAGACAAGGCGCGCTTGACGGCTATTACTTCACCGTCCTGTGCCTTGCCGGCATCGTGGTGTGCATCCTGGCGCTGGGCTGGGCTGCGCGCGGTTTCCAGCAAGGCGCGCAAACCAAGGCCGCGAACCCGCAACCAGCCGAATAGGAAGCATCCGGTATGACCTCTTCGCGCGTTCCACTGCGCTCGCTTTCCGCCAATTCCCCCGGTCGCCGTGCGAACTGGCGCGCGCTCGGCCTGTCGAAGGAGGATATGGAAAAGCCCAAGATCGCGGTGGTCAATTCCTCCAGCGAGCTGGCGATCTGCTATGCCCATCTCGATGGCATCGCCAGAAGCGTAAAGGATGAAATCCGCAAGGCTGGCGGCGTGCCGTTCGAGGTGCGCACGGCTGCCCCGTCGGACTTCATTACAGGCGCGGGCCGCGCAGGCTCCTATATCCTTGCCGGGCGCGACATCATCGCCAACGATATTGAGGTGCAGGTGGAAGCCGCCATGCTCGATGGCATGATCTGCCTCACCAGTTGCGACAAGACGCCACCGGGCCATCTGATGGCCGCAGCGCGCCTCAACATCCCTACCATCCTCGTGATCGGCGGATACCAGCAGGCCGGCGAGATCGATGGCGAGCCGGTGGACGTGGAGGACGTGTGGTCCGGCTCCGTCGGTGAACGTTTTGGGGCAAAGCCGAAGTTTCCCATCGCCGACATGGCGGAAAATGCCATTATGGGCCCCGGCGTCTGCGCCGGCATGGCCACCGCCAACACCATGCATTCCGTAGTGGAGGCGCTGGGCATGACTCTGCCCGGCAATGCCCCCGTGCGCGGCAATTCTCCCAAGATGCAGCACAACGCCCGCGCTTGCGCCCGCCGCATCGTGGAGATGGTGCAAGAGCAACTGCTGCCGCGCGACATCCTGACAGAAAGTGCTTTCCGCAACGCCGTAGCTACCGTGCTCGCGGTCTCAGGCTCGATCAACGCCATCAAGCACCTGCAGGCCACCGCCGTTGAAGCAGAAAGCGACATCGACATCTTCGCCATGTGGGAAGAGATGAGCGACGTGCCCATGCTTTCCCCCGTGCGCCCGACCGGCGATATCCGCATCGAGCAGTTCGAGGATGCAGGCGGCGCGCGCGCAATCCTGAAACGGCTGTTGCCGCGCATCGATGGCGATGCCCTCACCTGCACCGGCAAGACGCTTGCCGAAAACCTCGCGGGCTGGGACATCCCCGGCCCGGACGTGATCCAGCCGCTCGACGCGCCTTTCAGCGAAGGACCGAGCATCGCCATCCTGAAAGGCAATTTCGCCGATACCGCCGTCGTCCGCCTCGGCATCCGCGACGGTTCCCGGCCCGAGGAGTTCACCGGCCCCGCCCGCGTGTTCGAAAGCACGGCGGAATGCCTGCAGGGGATCGAGGATGGCAAGGTCAAGGAAGGCGATGTCGTGATCGCCCGCAACCAGGGCCTGAAAGGCGGCCCCGCCATGGGCGGCAGCGCCTCGCTGGTGATCTTCGCACTCGATGCGGCGGGCCTCGCCAAGACCACCGTATTCGTGACCGATGGCCAGCTTTCTGGCCTTTGCCTCAAGGGCCTGACCGTGGCCGAAGTTGCGCCCGAAGCGGCCATCGGCGGCCCCATCGGCAAGGTTAGGGATGGCGACGTGATCACCATCTCGGTCGCCAATCGCAGCATCGATCTCGCTGTTCGCGCAGAAGAACTCGCAGCCCGCCCTGCCCCCGGATACCGCCAGCCCGCGCCCGGCTATCTCGGCAACTTCCGGCAGGATGTGCGCGGCATGGAAACGGGCGGGGTGTTGTTGCCGGAGAAGGACTGACAACGAAGAAAGGTAGTCTACCTCATAGCGACCGCTGGAACCGCCCTTCCATCGCGCCAGTTGAATGAAAAACTCTGCCCGGCAGGGCCATCGCCGCGAAGGCGAAAGAACCAGCCTTCAGCAGCTTTTACCCGCTCGTCACTGTCGATATCGATGGTGAGGCAGAAGCCGTCGGCCAATTGCACAGTGCGGGCAATGATCGGCAAGAGACGGTTTGCCAGCGCGATTCTGCGATCTTCGCTCATCAACTCCCTTGCCTGCCGCTCGTCGCGCGCGCCGACGACCAGGCCCCAGTTGCGACTGTCTCCAGAGCAAAACCAGCATTGCAAACCCGAAGCAGCGAGATCGGCTGAAATCCGCTGCGAAACCACGGAAGCCGCCGCTGACACTCGCGCGTATTCGTCGGAGTCTGCCCCGATCAGCTGGCGGTCCAGAGCAACGGCTGCAGTTCCGGGTTCATAAAGTGCGCTGCGCAGCCGCGATTCAGCGCGCCACTGTGCCGCTTGAAACTGCCTGATCCTGAATTGGCGCCAGCGCGCGGTCAGCCCGGTTTTTTGGAGAAGAGAGGCCAGTAACTTCAAGCTTTCGCCCCTTACTCCGCTTCAACTGCCTCCGCACGAGCCGCCTTCACTGCCGCATCGTCATGCAGGTGAGCGCCCTGTTCGCGCAGCATCTTGCGGATCGCGTCGACGTCCACTGCGCGCGGCTGCACACCCGCATCCGCCGCCAGAGCCGCGCCCACCCCTGCCGCATGGCCGGTCAGCCAGCATTGCGGAATCTCGCGCATGAAGCCGTGGGAATTGGCATCGCAGCTGATATGCCTCCCGCCCACCAGCAATCCATCAAGGTTTCGCGGCACGATCGCGCCATAGGGCACGGAGACAACCGGGAACTTGGGGCTGATGGAGGGCGACACGCCCACCTCGTCCGCCACCGGCGTGCCATTGCCCCAGTCCTTGCGCTCGATCCGGCCAAGCCCCGCCAGCCGTCGCGTATGGCGCACGCCCAGCTGGCTCGCCGATTGCAGCGAATGGACATTCTCGAAACCGGGCGCATGCTTGCGGAAGAACTGGCAGTGCCCCTCCATCAGCCGGTGGCTGCGGATCTCGACTTCGGTCTGGTCGTCAACGTCGAGCGCCGACAGGCCAGACTGCCGCGGCCCCAGGAACAGGGCGATATCGGGCCGCCAGCTGACATAGGGCGTCTGGAAATAGCCCAGCTCGGCCCGCCCGCGCTCCATGAAGCCGCGCAACTCGTCCGGATGGTGCACTTTCCAGTCTATCCAGCGGTCCATGTTCACCCCGCCGAGCACCCAGCCGGTGTTCATCGAATGGTGGACGTCACCTTCCTCGATATCGGTATCGAACTCCGCCCCGGCGCGCGCGAACATGTCGCCATCGCCCGTGGTATCGACCACCACCTTGGCGAGCAGCGCGTTGCGACCCTGCTTGCTTTCGAAGATCACGCCCTTCGCCGCGCCATCCTCCACCAGCGGGCGCGCGGCCCATGCGTGGAAGACAATGCGCACGCCCGCTTCCAGCAACATTTCCTGATTGTTGAGCTTCATCCGCTCCGGATCGAGCGTGGGCGCCCACTGCACGATGCCGTGGAAGGCCGTGGTGCGGTTGGACCAATAGGCGAACTTGTCATGATCCTGGCTGCCCCAGTCCTCCTTCGGCGGACCGGCCACGGCTTCGGGCGGCATCCGGTCAATGAAGTGGCGGGCGAAGCCCTGGATCACGTGGTTGCCCTGCCAGTCCGTCATGCGGTCGATCCACATCACGAGGCCGCCTGTCGAAAGCCCGCCAAGGCAGTTGTAGCGTTCCACCAGCGTCACATCCGCGCCGGCCTTTGCCGCAGCCCAGGCGGCCGCGCAGCCCGCAGGCCCGCCACCGATCACCGCCACATCGCACTTGTGGTAGATATCGATGTCGCGCGCATCCTCGCGAATGGTGCCGCTGCCATTGGGCTGCGGCAGGTTGCGGGCGTTGGATTCGAACACGTCGGAACCGAGGAAACGGTCCTCGCTATGCCCCTCGACGCGGCTCATCTTCACATCATTATTGGCCATGAGCAGACGATCTAACCTTCGCGCTTTCCGGCGGCAAGCGATGCCGTTTCATCGAGTGTAACGAAATGATTGCATCGCCCCCCGGCTTTCGCTACTTGCCCGCCTCCTCATTGGGGAAAGAGGCCCGATGGCGGAGTGGTTACGCAGAGGACTGCAAATCCTTGCACGCCGGTTCGATTCCGGCTCGGGCCTCCACACATGATCGCGCTTTCCCGGCGCGAGGGCCGCTTTAGCTCAGTTGGTAGAGCACATCATTCGTAATGATGGGGTCACAGGTTCGAGTCCTGTAAGCGGCACCACTCAGTCAAGGCAGACAATCACCCTGATGGATATACACCGGAAGGTTCCGGCGGTTTTCCCGGGCAGTGTTCACCCTTGCAACGCTTGTGACCTCCGGCGCGTGTCGCGTTTGCGGCCGAGCGGCCCATTTTTCCGCGCCAAGCCCAGACTGAAGGACGCTTGCGAAGCTCCGCCGTCATCCAGCGAGCCATGAGCGCGCATGCCGAGTTGTCACGTGGCAGCATTGCCAATAGGCTGCCCGCAAACAGGGAGCAGGATTGATTGGCATGCGCGCAAGACCGCTACTAGGGCTCTCGGCAGATGCACAGGCAGGCGAGGGCTTCCGTTTACTGATCGATGGCACCTGGCAAGCAGCTCGCAATGGCGGCACGCGCCCGGCACATGATCCCTTTCTGGAGCAGGACTGGGGCGCAGTCGCCGAGGCAGGGGAAGAAGATGTTGACGCTGCTGCGACTGCTGCGCGGCAGGCCTTCCGCGACGGACGCTGGTCCGGCCTGCTGGCTGGCGAGCGAGCGCGCATCATGCTGCGCCTTGCCGACCTCATAGAGTGCAACGCGGACCAGCTCACGACCCAGCAAATCTTCGAGAATGGCAAGCTTGTTTCCGAAATGGCGCCCGGAACGCAGGCGCTGGCTGGCGATTGCCGCTTCTTCGCCGGACTTGCCGAGGCCCATAACGGGGCCAGCGTCCCGCCCTCGCGCCCCGGCTTCACCACCTTCACCTTGAAGGAGCCAATCGGCGTCGTTGCGGCCATCACTCCCTGGAACACACCGCTTGGCCTGCTGGGCTGGAAACTGTTTCCTGCGCTTGCGGCAGGGAACACGGTGGTGATCAAACCCTCCGAGATTACACCCACGTCGACGCTGATGCTGGCCGCACTTTGCCACGAAGCAGGTATTCCTGACGGCGTCGTCAACGTGATTACCGGCGGACGGAAAACCGGCGAAGCACTGGTGGAGCATCCCGAAATCGACAAGATTGCCTTCACTGGCTCCACCGCGTCCGGCCAGGCCATCGCCTCGAGCGCCGCCTTGCGCAGTGCCCGCGTGACACTGGAAATGGGTGGCAAGTCGCCCCAGGTGATCTTTGCCGATGCCGATCTGGACCGCGCGGTAAACGGCGTGATGGCAGGTATCTTCGCTGCCACGGGACAAAGCTGCATGGCGGGCTCACGCGTGCTGGTTGAAGCCGCCGTTTTTGATCGGTTTGCCGAAATGCTGGCAACACGCGGCGCCGAGATGCTCGCTGGCGATCCGCTTGATCCGGCAACGCAGCTTGGGCCGCTCGCATCAAGGGAACAGCTGGGCAAAGTGCTCTCCTACTTCGCGATAGCCGAACACGAGGGACTGGACTGCATGACCGGCGGCAAGCGGATGGAGCGCAGCGGCTACTTTGTCCCGCCAACGGTCTATCGCGATGTCCCGCCGGACAGCCGCCTGGCCCGCGAGGAAGTTTTTGGCCCGGTTGCCTCGCTGTTCCGGTTCGAAGGCGAGGAGCAGGCCGTGCAGCTGGCAAATGACACGCGCTACGGCCTGGCCGCGGGCATCTGGACCAATGACATCAGCCGTGCCCATCGCCTGCTGCACCGCTTGCGGGCGGGCTCTGTGTGGGTAAACAACTATCGCATTGTCGGACATACCCTCCCTTTTGGCGGCTACGGTCAAAGCGGGATCGGGCGCGAAATGGGGTCCGATGCGCTCGAGGCTTATTGCGAAACCAAGAGCGTGTGGATCGACACGGGCAACGATATTGCCTTCAAGACCGGCAGAGAGGACTGACATGGACTATGACCTAGTGGTGATCGGCTGCGGAGCGGGCGGGCTTTCGGCTGCGGTCGCCTATGCCGAAGAAGCTGGCGAGGATGCACGCATCGCGGTGCTGGAACGTGCCCCGCAAGAGGGGCGCGGCGGGGCAACCCGCTGGACCAGCTCCTGGTTTCGCATCACCAAGGATCGCCAGCTCGACCCGGCCTTTATCGGCATGATGGAGGAACTCGGCGGAGGCAAAGCAGATCTCGAATATTGCCGGGCCTATGCCCGGGAAGTGCCCGCGACTTTCGATTTCCTTGACCGGCATGGCGTGCCGTGGGTGTACTTCGAGCAACCCTTTGCCAACCGCAATACGGGCGGCGGACTTGCAATGCCCGTCCCCGGCGGCGTGGCGATTGTCGATACTCTCGCAGCCAGGATCGACAGCCTGCCCAACGCAGCAATTCATTACGAAACCGCGGCAACGGCGCTGGAGACGGACGGGAGCGGCAGGGTAACCGGCGTGCATGTCCGCTCGCCGCAGGGTGATGCACTGCTGGGTGCAAAGGCTATGGTCATCGCATGCGGCGGGTTCGAAGGTGCAGCGGATTTGCTGGTTGAACATCTTGGTCCGCGCGGCCCGGAAATGCCCGTGATCGCGCCCACGCTGGTCAACAACCAGGGCGACGGCATACGCCTGACAGCCCCGCTGGGCGGCGATGTCGCCGGGCAGTTCGACATGTTCCATGGCGAGCCGGTGGACACGCGCACCGACAAGCCGGACGCTGTGATCTACGGCTACCCCTTCGGCATTGTCGTCAATCGTCATTGCCGGCGCTTCTTCGATGAAGGCCAGGACAGCTTTGATTCCACCTTCGAGAAACTGGGGTACGAGATCTGGGCAAACCAGGACCAGCAAGCATGGTTCATCGGCGAGAAGGCCATCCTCGACTGGCCCAATGTTGCTGACATCATGTTGACCGACAAACCGCCGGTCGAAGCAGACACGATCGAAGAGCTGGCGAAAGCTTTCGGCCTCGATCCGGCCGCACTCGCCGCCACGGTTGACGAGTATAACGCGGCCATCCAGTCGGGCGAGACTGACCGGGCAATCCGCGATGGCAAGTGCACCAGGGGCATCGAGCCGCCCAAGTCCAACTGGGCCACGCCCATCGCAAACGGTCCTTTCATCGGATATCCCATGACCACCGCGATCACCTTCACTTTCGGCGGCATCCGGTCCGACCAACGCGCCAGAGTGCTGAAGAAGGACGGAACGGCCATTCCCGGCCTTTTCGCGGCAGGTGAAGTGACGGGGCTATATTACAAGGAATACCCCGCCGGCACTTCGGTCCTGCGCGCGCTGACATTCGGACGCATCGCCGCGCGCGAAGCGGCCGCTGAGGCCTGACATGGTCGACATCATCCATTGTGCCGAAATGCCGTGGGGCGAGAGCCTGGTCGCACAGCGCGGTGCCACCGCAGGCATGGCACACAAGCGGCTGTTCGAAGGCGAGGAAGGCAGCCCGGACAATTACATGCTGGTCATGTCGAGCGAACCCAACACCTACTTCTCGCCGCGTCATCGCCACCCGTGGGACCAGATCCGCTTCTGCCTTGAAGGCAAGATCCCCATCGCCAAGGGGCTGTTCATCGAAGGGGGGGAGATCGGCTACTTTCCCGAAGCCGCGCATTACGGCCCGCAGGAAGGCGGGGAGGACAGGATCGTCCTGCTGCTGCAATTCGGCGGCGCCAGCGGGCAAGGCTTCATCGGCCCTGACGCGCTGAAACAGGCGCGGCTGGAAATGGAACAGGCCGGCAGCTTCGAGCGCGGTGTCTATACGCGCACCGTCAATGGCAAGCGCACCAATCGCGACGCTTATGAAGCCGTGTGGGATCATGTGAAGCAAGCGTCCCCGGCCTATGTCGAGCCGGTCTACAAGACACCCATTGTCATGAGGCCCGAAGCGCTTGACTGGCAGCCGACGGACAAGCCGGACATCAGGGTGAAACAGATCGGCAGTTTCCCCCATCGCAAGCTCGACATCGCTGGCCTGCAGATCGAGCAGGGCGGCACCTGCACGCTCGAGGCGAGCGACAGGCTGCGCTTCCTGTTTGTCACAAGCGGCGGCGGCGAGATTGGCGGCGAGGAACTCAGGCGCTGGAGCGTGGTGCGCATGCAACCGGGTGAGGAAGCAGCGCTTCGCGCCGACGACACGCTGGAGGTGCTGGAGCTTGCAGTGGGGCTGACCGGCGCGCGAGCCTGAAGTGCTTTTGGCCGATGGGGTGTAGGACATCGGGTCGGTAGGGGCGCTATTGACGCGACTGGGGACACACAACCCCGGGAACAGCCATTGCCTGTCCCTGCTGTTTTGGCCCGAAGGCGATGTTTATTTCCTGCTGATAGCAGGATAATTAAGTCCATTGGGTAGAGGATCACCGTAATTCACACCAAAAATCCCCAATACAGGGTTGCACATGCATGTTGTGGGCGGCAGGGTATTCGCATCCAGTAAAAAGGAATTACTTGGTAAATGGCCAACCGTTACGCGTGCCAGACATTGCCGGGACCAGCCTTGGGGGATCATAATCCATGCGCAAGTTCATCGTTTGCACCGCATCTCTCGCGACCAGCGCATCGGCTGGCTATCGAGATTCTGTGGATGCTGATGGCTGCTGGGATGCTACGCGCGACAACGGGGATGGTTGCCTGTCCATGTACTCGAGAAGCTCGCTGGAAATGAACAATCAGTGCCGCGAGCGCGTTTTCGTCCGCTATTGCCTGATGGACTT
>CAYXTJ010000049.1:3133-15391 GCA_964467715.1 uncultured Sphingomonadaceae bacterium | reverse complement strand
CCCTCCCCGCAGAAGGCGCCAAGACCGCGCATTTCTGCTCCATGTGCGGCCCGAAGTTCTGCTCGATGCAGATTTCGCAGGAAGTGCGCGAATTTGCGAAATTGCAGAACCAGTCCTCGGACGAGTTCGTTGCCGCAGACGAGGCGGAAAAGGGGATGGAGGATATGAGCAAGGTCTACGAGGACACCGGGCGCGAACTGTACATGGGTGCTGGCGATCGGGAGCATGATTGAGGGTTGCGGTTAATTGCTCGGGGACATGCTATTGCGTGTCCCCGCCAAGAAGGTTGAGAGTTTGGGGGTTGAGTAAACTGTCCCCGTAATTCTAAGCTGTCACTGTAATTCGAATTCCAATGACCAAAGCAGGCCTGCTCGTGATGTTTTATTGACCTGCAGTGTCCGGCTCCGGAATCATGCCAATTATTATGCCGTCTGCCGCCATTGCTTCTTCCAGCTCCATGATTATTTTGAGCACGTGACTTTGATCGTTCTCTTTCACTCAACAATACCATGCGCTCACCTCCATAAATATATTCCCAGACAATGTTATCTGACTTGCGTATCAAAACAAAACGTATGGTGTAATAACGCCAGGAGCCACTGGAAGTAAAAGACGAAAGGAAGATGATCAGTTGGTGGTCGGCGCCAAACTGTGCCTCAGCAATGTCATTTGAGGCGATGGTTTGCATTACGGGCACTCGATCTACCTCATGTGCGCTTGAAATGTCGGCCTGCCAATTATAGGCGTCGCGCTCCAATATGTAGGGAGTTTGCTGCGAACGAATAATGGTCGCCGCCTCGGTTCGAGGTTCTAGCCATTCGATCAATTGGCCCTCAATCTCGTCGAGAACCTTTCCCCGGTAGAGGTTTTCACGAATATCTAGAAAATTGTAAATATAGAGGTGAGCCTGTGAAAGATCGAGTGGTGCAGGCAAAACGGCGAGGAACGGCTGATCGTGTCCACCGGCCCGAATGATGACCGGCTGTTCGAGGTCTTCGGGGCCTGCAACGATCTCGATTTCGCGCAACAGATCGCCCTCGACACCAACAGCCGGACGACCATCTGCAGCGGCAATACCGAGACGCTGCTGGTGCCCTCAACCTTCGCTGGCGGGTCTGACCGCTGCCAGGTCAGGCTGCTGGGCAAGGTGGCTGACGCATCGCTGCTGGGCGGCGCGCCGGATTAACGCCGCAGCCTGCCCATCAGCGAAATGAAGAAGGCGGTGGACCAGCCCATCAGTAGCACGCCTTTCATCCCTTCGACAGCGGCGACCATCTGCCAGGCCACGGCCAGTCCTTCATCGTCATAGCCGATCGTGCTGTAGGTGACGGTCGAGAAATAGACTGCGGTCTGGAAGTCCGGCAGGGCGTGGAGCGCGGTGTAGACGATGGCGTAAAGCCAGATCTCCACGCCATGCAGGGCGAACAGGCCCAGCACCACGCCCAAGGTGGTGCTGATGCCGCGGATCGACAGCGGGGAGAGGTTGGCTTCGCGCTCCTCCTCTCGTTCCTCGCTAAGCATCCGGGCAAGGTACAGCAGGCCCACGCCGTGGATCGTCACGGTGCACAGGACCATCAGCGTGGCGACGAGCAACTGGGCGATCATGCGGGTGCGCCTCTCCATCCAAAAGCGTGGCTGACACTAGCGGCTGCGAGGGGACTGGCAAAGCCGCTTGCTGGCACGCTATGGAGAAAGCATGCGTTATCTCGTGATCCCTGCCGTCGCCCTGCTGCTTGCAGCCTGCAATTCACAGCCTGACGGAGAGTTGCCCGGCAATCTGCAGGACGAGCGGCCCTATGCCGGCATTGTCGAGAGCGAGACGATAAAGCTCAATGGCACCGAGCCGTTCTGGGGCGGCGAGATCAAGGGCGGGTTCTTCAACTACACCACGCCCGAACACATGAGCGGCCAGCGCATCGCCGTTGAGCGCTTTGCCGGTCGCGGCGGGCTGTCGTTCAGCGGCGAACTGGATGGCCTGGCTGTCGATGTGATGATTACGCCGGGCGAATGTTCGGACGGGATGAGCGACTACGTCTATCCCTTCACCGCCACGCTGCAGGTGGGTGACGAGCAGCGCAACGGCTGCGCATCGACCAGCAGGCAACCGGCGACAGGCGGGGAATAGGCAGGGGGAAGCTGCGGCCCTGCCTCAGCCCTTGCTAGTGAGCATTGTGCCGATAAGGCAAACCGCGCGCTTTGCGTCAGCCATGCTGATCGTGCCTGCTGCATCCTTCGCCAGTTCGGTGCCTTCCAGCGCAGGCAGATGCACGAACAGGACCGTGGTATCGAGCGCGCGTTCGTTCACCCGCTCCAGCGCGTGGCGATATGTGTAGTTGCAGAGATAGGCCCCGGCATCCTGAGATATCTCCGCCGCAATGCTCGCCTCCTTCAAGGCAATCGAGAGGCTCGCCAGCGGGGCGCTGGTCGTCAGCGGGGGAGCGGGATCGGACTTCAGGGGCGGGATGGTGCCGCAGATGTCCGGCTGGTCGGGCGCGCAGTAATCGGTCGCCCGGGCTTCCAGCGTGACCATGGTTGCGCGGTTGGAATAGCCGGTGAGCACGAGCGCATCAGGCGCAGGATCAAGCAGCGCATCCACCATCGATCCGGCGGAGCGATAAGCCACGTCGAGCAGCGCCAGTTTGTGCGGCTGCGCCAGGCCATTTGGGTCCTTGCGGAACGCTTCGACAATCGCCTGCGTCGGATTGTCCGGCACGCCGGGAAAGTGGCCGAAGCCGGTCAGCACCAGTTTCGGTGCCACGGCGATCAGAAGATACCCGGCACGTTGCGCTGGCGCGTGTCAGGACGTGCAGGGCGCAGGAAATCGCGATCCCTCAGCCTTTGCGTGGTGGCAGGCCCGCCGGTAATCGGCGTGCAGGCCGCCGCGCCGCCTTCGAGGAAATCGAGCGCGACCGAGATCATCGCCTCGTTCGGATCGCCAAGCTGCGCGGTAATGTCGTCCTGTGCGCGGCAGGTGTTGGGCACCGTGTCCGCAAGGCCGGTGAAATAGTCGGCATTGCCTGCTGCATTCTCCACCGCGATGGCGATCACGCGCAGGCGGTCGTCACAAGCGGACTGGTCCAGCGCGATCTGGCCCACCGGCTTGCCGAATGTGTTCTCGCCAATCAGCGCGAGGGCGGTGTTGGGCAGGTAAGGCTGCATACCGTTGATCACCATCTCGCTGGCAGAGGCCGTGCCGCCGGTGGCGATGAAGGCGATCTTGGTCGGCTGGATCGAGGGTGGGCCGGGATCGAAGAGGTATTCGGAATTGAACTGCGACTTGGAATCGCGATAGGTGATCCGGTCAAACACCTGCCCCGCGCGGCCTTCGCCCATCAGGTCACCCATCAGCTCTGCAATCGAGATCAGCCCGCCGCCGTTGTAGCGTAAGTCAATCACCAGCTCGGGGACGCCCGCAGCCTTGAAATCTGCAAAAGCGTCAATCAGGTCCGGCGCGGCGGTGTCAATGAAGGTGCGCAGGTTGATATAGCCCACCTGCTTGCCGCCATCGTTAATGATCTTCGTGCCATAGCGGTCCGAAACCGGGTCCAGCGCATATTCGGTTTTCGAGAAGCTGGCGGTCCGCTCGATCCCGCTGGCATCGCGGAAGCGGATCACGCGGGTGGTGCCCGCGGTGTCCGGACCCAGCGCATTGATTACGCCCTGCGGTCCCTGCGACGCCATCAGCGAATTGACCGTTTGCAAGGTCGCCTCGCTGGTTCCGATGGCAAGCAGTTCGGCGCCGCGATCAAGGTTCTGGCCCAAAGCGGGCGCACCTTCGAAGGCTTCGATCACGAATACACGGCGCGCTGCGGTGTCATATCCCAGTCGGATGCCGAAACCTGCACTGACGCCTTGCTGGAAAAAGGCGTTCTCCTCTGCAATCGAGGTGATGTAAGTGAAGAAGCGGTCTTTCGATTGCGACCGGGCAGGCGCCACCAGCGCATCGATGTAATCCTGCACGGTGGCGAAGTTCGACGCGTTGATCCCGGTATTGAGCAGGGTGGGGAAGAGATACCATTCCTGCAACTGCGCCAGCGTCCATGCCTGCCGCGAGGAAAGCGAGCATTGCGCTGTTGTGGGTGTGGGTGTGGGCGTAGGACTGACCGTCGGCGTAGGCGTGGGCACGTTGCCGGTGGCGCCGCCGCCCGAACTGCCCCCGCACGATGCAACCATCGCGGCACAGGCGAGCGACAAGGCGATACGCGATGATTTCATGGAACTGCGACTTCCGTGTGGGCGAAGAGGAAAAGTTTCAGTCGTGACGGTATAGGCCACCCAAGGGTGCCGCAAGGGCAATTGCGGGCTTACAGGTTTGAAAAAGCGCACTCATTCACAATTGATCGACAGTTGTAGGGCGTACTGCCCTTGCCAAGGGGCCTCAGGGGAGGCACATCGGGGGTGACTCGCCCCCGTTAAGGGGCAAAAACCGCACAGATCCCGCTTACGGGACGTGCCAGGAGGAACCATGTCTCGATCCGTGCCCGATTGGCTGGGCAAGGCCTTGCACAACCCCGGTCCCGGCCATGCCGGGCTGGCAGTCGCACAGCTTGCGGACGAGAAATTGCTCGGTAAGGGCGGCTTCGCGCTTACCTCGGCCGCGTTCCGCGATGGCGGCGAACTCGATCCCTGCTTTACCGCGGACGAGGACGATTCCGTCGCACCGCCGTTGGAATGGACTGCGCCTCCGCCTGGGTCGATGGAAGTGGTGCTGGTGGTGGAAGATCCCCATGCTCCCGGCGATGTGCCATTCTGCCATTGGCTGGTTTGGGGCATGCCCGGCCAGAAGGGGCAGATCCTTGAAGGCGAAGTGCCGCTGCGCGTGGGCAAGAACAGCTTCGGCAATTCCGAATGGCTGCTGCCCGATCCGCCGACCGGCGCACAGCCGCATGATTACGTATTCCAGCTTTTCGCGCTTGACCTGCCCCTTACGCTGATGCCGGGGGCAAGCCGGGAAGACCTGGTGGAGGCCATGAAAGGCCATGTGACAGCCGTATCGCTGCTGACCGGGACTTACGCCCGCGAAGAGGGCGGCGACTATGATTTGGATTTGGACGCCGAGGACGAGGACTGAGCTGATCAGCTCGGCTCCGGCAATTTTTGTAAGGGAAGGAAAGTATAATGGCTGCAAAGAACAACGCGCTGAACAAGCCGGTGACTCTTTCGGGTGAGCTCGAGAACGTGGTTGGCAAGGGCCCGATGACCCGCGCACAGGTTACCTCCAAGGTGTGGGAATACATCAAGGCCAACAACCTGCAGGATTCCAAGGACAAGCGCCAGATCAACCCCGACGCCAAGCTGGGTGCCGTGATCGGCAATGACCAGATCTCCATGTTCAAGATGACCGCTGCGGTGTCCAAGCACCTGAGCTAAATCTCTTCACCTTCGGGTGAGACAAGCGGGCGGCGTACCTTTGCGGTGCGCCGCCCGTCTTGCTTTGCAGCGTGTCGGTTTATCGCGGCTCGATCGCCAGCGGCCCCGTGCTGTCATACTGCACCGGACAACCGAACACATAGCGCCCGCCTGCCTCGGTCTCCTCGCAGTAGGCCTGCGCCGCTTCGGCCTGTCGCTGATTGTTGGCCAGTGTCTCTGCAATCGAGAGGGGGCCGCTGGAATGCACCGCGATATTGGTTTCGGGCGCGATCCCGTAATGCGCGATATTCGCAGCCAGCGCGCCAGCCCACCAGTGGAAGTTCCACGCCTCGTCACCCAGATCGCCTTCCATCGTGATCCGTTCTTCGGGCAGGTAAGCGAAGATCGCGTTGGGCATGTGGGAGTGTTGCACCACGCGATAGATTTCGAGCCGGCGCGTGGTGTCCTCCAGCACCAGTTCCTCGTCCACCGGGGTGAAGACAAGATCGTGCGGATTGCGCGCCAGCGCATCCGGGAAATGCAAGGCAGGGCGCGTCACCTCTTCGCGGATGATGCTTTCGTTGTTGCGGTGGGAGATAACCTCCAGCCCGCGGGAAACCGCAGCCCTGATCCCGCCGGTATGGTCAAAGTGGTGGTGGCTGACGATTACCGCTTCCACGCGCTTGCCGGGCACCAGCGCATTGGCTGCATCGATGCGGGCCAGCGTCTGTGCCTCGCCGCCATAGGCCTCGAACATCACGAGCCGGTCTGCAAATTCGACCACCGCGCCGCCTGATGTGCCCACGCGAACGTCCCAAACGCCATCGGCAACCTGCGTCACCGTGGCGCTGGCCGCAGCTGCGCGATCTGGTGCTGGAGCTGGTTGAGGGAAGACGGGCAGCTGGGCTTGCGGCACATTCACGCGATAGGAATCGACCTGGAACATCAAGGTCACGACATCGCGCCAGTCCAGCTGGTTCATCAGTCCCATCGGCAATTGTACGCCGTCGAACGGCGCATAGCCGGTGAACCATGCGGTTACGGTAAGGTCACCCAGGTTCACATCACCCTGGATCCAGCGCGAGAACACCGGCAGGTGCGTGCGCGGGTCGATCCCCAGCCACGCCGGGGCCGCGGAACCCTGCGGCGTGAACTGCACCACGATGACGCCATCCTCTGTGGACACCGCGCCAAGCTGCGTCTCCGCATCCAGCGCCTCGAGCAGGGCAGGCAAGGGGTGGTCGAGCAATTGCTCGCCGCGCTGCTCAGCGGAATTGCGGACGAAATTGAGCCCGAACAGTCCGGCAAAGGGGAATTGGTAGGCGCGCCGTTCCTGGTTGAGCGCGCGTTCCGCCTTGAGGTCGAAGGTCCGCTGCGCATCTGTGACGGATTGCCATTTGGGCGGAGCCATGCGCTCACCTGTGATCAGGCCGCCGCCATTGTGGTAGACCCGCTGGCCGAAGCCGGTGAGCACGACGTTGTCCAGCGCCTCCAGGCGTTCGCGCCCGCCCATCGCTTCGGCAGCCTGCTCCAGCACTTCGCGCGCAGGGGAATTGCCCTGCGCAAGAGCGGGTGCCTGCGCCAGGGGCAGCCAGGCGGCAGCTATCAGGGCCAGCCAGCCCTTGCCGGATGAAAAAAAGGTCATGCATCCTCCCGTTTTTCCGCCAGCTTACGCCAGTTGAGGAGTGATGCAATCGCCTGTAGTCAGCGCTTTTCGACCACGAAGACCTTGGAGCCCGAATTGTCGCCATACTTGGTGAGGTGCGGTCCGTATTCCTCGTGCAGCAGCTTGACCTTGCCGGCATCCACGCTGTCAGGAACCAGTGCGTCATATTCGTCTTCCGCCAGGCTCAGGTCGTTCATCGAAAAGGCCAGCTTGGCACCGGGGGGCCATGACCCTGAGCAAGTCATTGTAGAGCGATGGCGGGGCAGCGCCCTTGCTGATCACGCCGACCGCCACAATGGTATCGTAGCTGCCGAGATCGCGGTGGAGGTCCTGTTCGGGCTCGATGAGGTCAAGCTTGTCATAGACCCTGGTGTCGCGGGCGATATCGAGCATCTTTTCGGAGAGGTCGGCGCCGTCGATGTTCTTGAAGCCCGCCTCGTCCAGCGCAACGCCCGAGAGGCCTGTGCCGAAGCCATAATCCATGATCGGCGCTTCCCGATCGTTGACGTGCTCGGCCAGGGCTTGCGCCACGCGCTTTGGCGTCAGGTAGCCATTGCCTTACACGTCGCTGTCGTATTGCTCCGCCCATTCGTCGTAGATCTTGCGCATCTCCTTGTCGCCAGATGCGGTGTAGACCCGATCGAGATTTTCATTCGCCATTGGAACCCGTTCCTTTCCGTTTGGTCGTGCTGATTGGCTGGGATTGACATTTGGGCGTTTCACATGCGCGAAAACTTCGCTCATATGTAAGAATCGCCTTGTCGCCCCCCTTGCCCGCATGGCAAAAGGCCGTTCACAGATCAGAACCAGCGCGGTGCGGATTGCCCCTGCGTCAATGAGAGGACGTTACACATGGCCAAGATCGTCGGCGGCGTCGCCACGTCGCATACCCCAACCATCGCTTTCGCCAAGGATGGCGGCAAGCAGGATGACCCGGTCTGGAAACCGATCTTTGAAGGTTACGAGCCGGTACAGGAATGGTTCCGGGAAAAGCAGCCCGATGTGCTGGTCTATATCTACAACGACCACATGACCTCGTTCTTCGACCACTACAGCCACTTTGCGCTGGGCGTGGGCGAGGAATTCAAGGCAGCGGACGAAGGTGGCGGCCCGCGCGACATTCCCGCCATCAAGGGCGATCCCAAGTTCGCAGAGCACGTTGCCCGCGTGATGGTCGCCAACGAATTCGACCTGTCCTATTTCCAGGGCAAGGGGCTGGACCACGGCGCATTCTCGCCGCTGTCGGTCATGGTCGATTACAACGAGCAGGACGGCTGGGCCTGCAAGCTGCTGCCTGTGGTTTGCGGCGTACTGACCGTACCGCTCCCGAGCGCGCGCCGTTTCTACAAGTTCGGCAAGAGCCTGCGCCAGGCGATCCTGTCCTATCCGGAAGACATCAAAGTGGCGATCGCCGGCACCGGAGGCTTGTCGCACCAGGTCCACGGCGAAGGTTGCGGCTTCAACAATCCCGAATGGGATGCCGAGTTCATGGAACGCCTCGAGAAGGACCCGGAAAGCCTGCTCGACATGACCGTGGCCGAACTGGCCAAGCTGGGCGGCTGGGAAGGCGCGGAGGTCGTGATGTGGCTGATGATGCGCGGTGCGCTGGCGGCAGAGGTGGAATGCACCCACAAGACCTATTTCCTCCCCTCCATGTGCCCCATCGCCACAATGATCCTGGAAGAAAAGCGGGACGAGGCTCCTGTCGAAGATCCCGAAGTGACGCGTGCCCGCGCGGATCGTGACTATGTCGGCGCGGAAGAGATGGAAGGGACCTATCCCTTCACCATCGAACGCTCGGTCAAGGGCTTCCGCCTCAACCACTTCCTTCACTCACTCACCCAGCCGGGCATGCGCAAGCTGTTCCGCGAGGATGAAGAAGTAGCCTACGAAAAGGGCGGCTTGACCGAGGAAGAGAAGAGGCTGGTTCGCGAGCGGGACTGGATCGGCATGATCCATTACGGCGTGATCTTCTTCATGCTCGAAAAGCTCGGCGCGGTCACCGGTATCGGCAATATCGATATCTATGCCGCAATGAAGGGCCTCTCGGTTCCCGAGTTCCAGAAGACCCGCAACGCCCAGATCAACTACGGCGTGGCCGGCAAGGAAGACTGATCGCAAATACCCGTGTCCGGTGCTGCTGCGCCGGGCACGGGCGATGCCCGTCTTTCAGCGGGTGTCAGACGCCCGGATACTAGGTGCGGGAAAGCGGCCGGGCCTTACGCATCCGCCCGCGTGTTTCGCATGCCACGACGATGGCGATGGTGCCGTCTGGGGCGATTTCCACCCGATAATCCTCCAGCCCCGCACGGTCTCTACATGGGGGAATTCATCGATGCCTGGCAGGCCTGACCTGCTGCGCTAAAGCCCCGGCGCGCCGTAATAGGCCCACAGCGCAAGGCCACCGGCCAGCACAGCGCAAACCAGTGCGCGCCAGGCAGGCACCGGTGCCATCTCCCCGACCAGCGATCCGCGTTCCCGCTTGCCGGTGATCATGGGGGCAATCAGTCTGTCGCGCAGGAACACGCGATAAGTGACAATGGCGGCAAGGTGGAGAGCGACAAAGCCCAGGATCAGGTTGAATGCGAGCTCGTGCCAGTCCGTCATCTGGCTGGAGAACTTGATGCCAAGGCCCTCGTTCAGCGGGCCGGTCGCCCCGTCAAAAGGGTCCCCCGCGAAAAGGCCCGAAAAGGCTTGCGCTGCCAGCAGCAGCAACAGGATGACGACGCTCCACCCGCCAGCGGGATTGTGCCCCACGGACTTTCCGCCGGTTTTGCCAATAGTGCGAAGGTAAGCGATCACTGCCAGCGGTCCGCGAACGAAACTGGCGAAACGCGCGGTGCTGCTGCCGACAAAACCCCACAGGATGCGGAACAGTACCAGCGCCAGCAGCAGGCCGCCAGCCCGCATGTGCCAGCGCATTTCGCTGTTTTCGGCTGTCCACCACAGAACCGGCAAAAGCAGCACGAAACCCCAGTGGCAGATGCGCACGGGTAAATCCCAGATGCGCACCTGCCCCGGCCTGCTGTCAGCGCCCTTGTCGTCGCTCACAGCCAGATCGCTTATGCTTCGTCGTCGTAACGGAAGGTGTCATGGCAATTGCCGCAAGACATGCCCAGCGGCATCACCTGCTCGCCAATTTGCCCAAGGTCACCGGTGGCGACAGCATTGACCATCTTCTGGCTTTCATCGAGCAGGCGCTGGTGCGCTGCTGCAAAGCCTTCGGGATCTTCCCAGATGGTGTCGAGCGCTTCCGTGTCAGCGCCCGAGCTCATGCTGGTGCCTTCGGGGAAGTAATCGATGAACTGCGCGGCATTGGCGTTGATGGTTGCGGCAGCGGCGGTCATGGCTTCGATATCGCCATCGCCTTCCAGCTGTTCGCGGATGACGGTGAACGCGTCGCCCATTTCTTCCAGCAGCGCCTGACGCTGGCTGATGGCATCGGGTTCGCCGGTTTCTTCGCTGGTCACTTCGACAACTTCTTCTTCGCTTGCCGAATCTCCGCAAGCTGCCAGCAGCGATGCTGCGGCAAAGCCGGTAAGTGCGGTGGTGAGGAAACGCTTTGAAACCATTGTGTGATCCTTCCATCAGTTGAACAAATCAAAAAGCGAGACTAGCGGCGGCGTCTTCGCTGTCAAAACAAATTGATCGCCGCCGATTGCGCCCGCTGCAGCGGGCCGCTTGTTCAGCCCAGCTTGCAGTAATGCATGATCGCCCAGCTCAGCTGACGTGTGGTTGCGCCTTTGATCCATAGCTCCAGCCCATCGCCCATGCATTCAACAAAGGCATCGGGCAGGCCGAACTCTTCCTGCTTTTCCAACATGACTTCACGCACGCGGGCATAGTGGTTGCCCAGTTGCCGCGTGAGCTCGTCCGTTTCCACTCCGCGAATCCGAGATCGGTCAGGGCCTTCCGGTAAAACCCGATCGAGGTAAGGTCTGCCAGGTGAATCCGGTCATAGATCGGCTGCAACGCGTGCGTATCCACCAGCCCGTCTGCCTGCATCGGATCGGTGAAGACGAACTGCCCGCCGGGTTTCAGAACCCGTTCCACTTCGCGCAACACGGCCAGGCGATCAGGCGCATGAAGGATCGCATCCTGGCTCCACGCCACGTCAAATTCCGCGTCAGCAAACGGTATGTCGTCGAACGAACCGTCCACCACGCTGATCTTGTCCGACAGGCCTGCAGCTTGCGTCAGTTCCCGGTTTCGCGCGTTTTCCTTCAGCGAGAGGTTGAGGCAGGTGACGTGTGCGCCATGCTTCTTCGCCAGCACCCGGGCGGCACCCCCATAGCCCGCGCCAAGGTCGATCACCCGCTTGCCGGAAATGTCACCCAGCTTGGCAACCATGGCGTCCACCGTCAGCCTGCTGGCGGTGCGGATGTCGAAATCACTAATGACGCCCTGACGCTGCATGGCGGCACCACGTCCACCAACGTGCTGATCGACAACAACGGCATCGCGGTGACCGACTCCACCAACGGCAGCACCTTCACGTTGGATAACGCAGGCAACGGCACCTTCGCAGGTACCATCACTGCAGCTGGCGCGACGCTGACCGGTGACCTCGACATGACGGGTAACGACATCAACAATGTCGGCACTATCAACGCGGTTGCGGGCAACGTCGGTACGGTGAATTCCGACACGGTGAACTCCACCACGGTCAATGCCGGCACGGTCAACACCGACACGGTCAATGCAGGTACGGTGAACGCCGATACCGGCAACATCGGCACGGTGAACTCCACCACGGTCAACGCTGGTACGGTGAACGCCACCACGGGCAACATCGCGACGGTGAATTCCGACACGGTGAATGCCACCACCGGCAACATCGGCACGGTGAACGCTACCACGGTGAACGCCAGCTTCGGCAACATCACCACGGTGAACTCGACCACCATCAACAACACC
Organism: uncultured Sphingomonadaceae bacterium; assembly: GCA_964467715.1. Taxonomy (GTDB): domain Bacteria; phylum Pseudomonadota; class Alphaproteobacteria; order Sphingomonadales; family Sphingomonadaceae; genus Alteraurantiacibacter. The sequence continues at coordinate 3,459 of CAYXTJ010000049.1, read as the reverse complement.
GGCAACGCCACCATCGGCTCCGACCTCGCAGTTGGCGGCAACATCGCCGCAGACGGCAGCGTCACGGCTGGCGGTGGCATCTCGACCACCAGCGGCGATATCGTCACGGTGACCGGCGATGTGATGGCTGGTTCGATCATTCTCGACAGCTCGACGGGCCGCGTGTCCGGCGTGTCTGACAGTGTGGCCGCGAACGATGTGGCAACCTTCGGCCAGCTCACCAGCGCGGTGAACACGCTGAACGCCCGCATCGACGTGATCGACGGTCGCGTCACCAACCTCGAATACCAGAGCAAGCAGGCCTTCCAGGGTATTGCGATGGGCTT
>CAYXTJ010000049.1:0-3033 GCA_964467715.1 uncultured Sphingomonadaceae bacterium | reverse complement strand
CGCCTTGCGCCTGGCGGCCTAGCGGTTACTCCTGCAACTTCATCGTCGGAACAGGCTTGTTCCCGCCCGCCGCATCGAAAAGGATCGCAATTCGTGAAAACCAGCCTTTCTGCCCTTTCTGCCCTGCTCCTCGCCAGCGCGGCTCTCGTCTCGCCTGCTCATGGCCAGCAGACGCCGGAGGACGTGGCCGAGGCGGCGCTGGATGCGGCACCGGTGTGGGATGGGCACAATGATGTGCCGATCCAGCTGCGGGGCCGTCGCGGCAACGTGCTCGAAGGGTTCGACTTCCACGATACCCATGCCGAACCGGGCTGGGGCGGCGCGCCGGAGGAGGCCATGCACACCGACCTGCCGCGCCTTGAGCAGGGCCGCGTGGGTGCGCAGTTCTGGTCCGTCTATGTCAGCGTGAATATGACCGAGGCCGAAGCGGTGCAGGCCACCGTCGAGCAGATCGACGTGACCAAGCGCCTGATCGCGCAATATCCCGATGAGTTGGCACTGGCGCTGACGGCGGACGAAGCGCAGGCAGCTATGGACCAGGGCAGGATCGCGTCCCTGCTGGGCATGGAAGGCGGGCACTCGATCGGATCAAGCCTTGGCGTGTTGCGCCAGATGTACGACCTTGGCGCGCGCTACATGACGCTGACCCATTCGGCCAATACGCCGTGGGCGGACAGCGCTACCGATGATCCCGAGCATGATGGGCTGACCGATTTCGGCGTGCTGGTGGTGCGCGAGATGGCGCGCCTCGGCATGTTGATCGATCTCAGCCATGTGAGCGAGGCGACCATGCTCGATGCGATGGACGCCACCGATGCTCCGGTGATCTTCAGCCACTCGGGTGCGCGCAGCGTGAACGGCCATTCGCGCAACGTGCCTGACAATGTTCTCGCGCGCCTGCCAGAGCAGGGTGGGATCGTGATGGTTGTGGGGCTGCCCGGATATCTAAGCGAGGACCAGCGTGTCTGGGCTTCCGCGCGGCAGGCCGAACGCGCCCGTCTCGTTCCCCTGCTGCAGGGGCAGCCTTCGCTTGTTGCTGCCGCGCTCGCTGATTGGGAAGCCGCCAACCCCACGCCGCTTGCGACGGTTTCCGACATGGCCGATCATGTCGATCACATCCGTGCTGTCGCGGGGATCGACTACATCGGCCTTGGCGGGGATTACGACGGCATGGCCACTGGCCCTGTCGGGATGGAGGATGTCTCGGGCTATCCGGCGCTGTTCGTGGAACTGGCGCGCCGTGGCTACAGCCAGCAGGATCTCGAAAAGATCGCCAGCCGCAACATGATGCGCGTCATGCGCGAAGCGGAAGCCTATGCGGCGAGCCAAGGTGACATGGCTCCCATTGAAAGCCCGGTGAGCTAGGTATCAATCTGCCTTGTGGTCGGGCAGGTCCTTCCTGTCCGTCGATGCAAGATCCTCCAGCTCGGCTTCGGACCTGGTGTCATACATCTCCTTTGAAGCGCCCTAAAAGGTCACCAACACTGGTTTCCCCGCGCTTTGCGGAAAGCGCCGCACCGGCTGCCTTTTGCTTGGCCTTTGATTTCGCGGCCGCCACTGGTCCTACCCGGTGATCGCGGGGATGATCCACACGGCGGACATGGCGATCACTGCTAGCGCCAGGCTGATCGCGAGCACCCAGCGCATGATGTTGGGCGTGCTGCCACCACGGGCTTCGTTGGTCTCGATGTGAACTTCATCACCTTGGCGGTTCATAAATGATCCCTTCCGTATTTTCTGTCTTGGAGTGCAGAAAATACGGTTGGGAGCCGCCAATGTTCCGGAATCCGCCCTACGTGCTTTGGCCCATAGGTGCAGGATCAGTCGCGCAGCAGGTCGTTGATGCCGGTCTTGGAGCGGGTTTGCGCGTCCACCGTCTTCACGATCACCGCGCAGTAAAGGCTTGGTCCGGGCGTGCCGTCAGGCAGCGGTTTGCCGGGCATCGCGCCGGGAACGACTACCGCATAGGGCGGAACCTTGCCCATGTGCACTTCGCCGGTCGCACGGTCGACGATCTTGGTTGATGCACCGAGGTACACGCCCATGGAGAGCACTGCGCCTTCACCCACGATCACGCCTTCGGCCACTTCCGAACGCGCGCCGATGAAGGCGCCATCGCCGATAACTACCGGGCCTGCCTGCATGGGTTCCAGCACGCCGCCGATGCCTGTGCCGCCGGAGATGTGCACGTTCTTGCCAATCTGCGCGCACGAGCCCACGGTTGCCCATGTGTCCACCATCGTGCCTTCATCGACGTAAGCGCCGATGTTCACGAAGCTGGGCATCAGCACCACGTTCTTGCCGATGAAGCTGCCCTTGCGCGCCACGGCGCCGGGCACCACGCGGAAGCCTGCTTCGCGGAAGCGGTTCTCATCCCAGCCATCAAACTTGCTGGGCACTTTGTCGAAAGCGGGGGCACCGGCTGCGCCGCCGGGCACCACGACATTGTCGTTGAGGCGGAAGGACAGCAGCACCGCCTTCTTCAGCCACTGGTTCACGTGCCAGCCGCCGTTGCCATCGGGCTGAGCCACGCGGGCGCTGCCATTGTCGAGCATGTCCAGCGCGGCTTCCACCACTTCGCGAACATCGCTGCTGGCAGGCGTAACTGTATCGCGCGCTTCCCACGCGGCTTCGATGGCATTTTCCAGATCGGTGCTCATAGCCCATTCCCCTGCGGTAATTCTTTTCGGCCAAGCCGCTAGCTTGCATGGTGGCTGCGGGCAAGGCGCAATCGAATGTTCAGCCTTGTCGTGCAAATGCGGATTGGACAAATCCGGTTTCAGCGGTGACAATGCCGTGCTGCTGGGTCGTAAATTCACAAGGAAAGCCAATGCTTGTTGCAGAAGGACGTTACCTGAAGGCAAAGGTAGCCACGATTGCGCTGGCAAGCGCGCTGCTGGCATCGTGCGGCGGAAGCAGCGGACCTGTGGTTACGCCGCCGCCAGCGCCAGCGCCAGCGCCAACGCCTACGCCCACGCCCACTCCGACACCCACCCCGACGCCAACTCCCACACCGACCCCGACCCCGACCCC
>CAYXTJ010000048.1:0-15885 GCA_964467715.1 uncultured Sphingomonadaceae bacterium | reverse complement strand
CCGCCACGATCACCAGACTGACCAGCGGATCAATCAGTACCAGACCCGTTGTCAGGATGGCGATGCCCGCCAGCACAACGCCCACGGAAACCAGCGCGTCTGCCGCCATGTGCAGGTATGCCCCGCGGATGTTGATGTCCTGCTTGCGCCCGCCCATGAACAGCAGCGCCGTGGCGGTGTTGATGACGATGCCGACGCCTGCCACCCAGATCATGGTCCAGCCTTGGGGCTCCACCGGATCGATCAGGCGGTGAACCGTCTCGAACAGGATCGCACCGATGGCGATCAACAGCAGCATGGCATTGGCGAGGGCCGCAAGGATGGTCGAGCTTTTCAGGCCATAGGTGAAGCGGCGCGACGGCGGGCGCTTGGCGGCAATGCTCGCGCCCCATGCGATCAGCAGCGCCAGCACGTCTGACAGATTGTGCCCGGCATCGGCCACCAGCGCCATCGAGCCTGACAAGATGCCGAAGGTCGCCTCGACAATGACGAAAGCGGTGTTGAGCACGACGCCGATGGCAAAGGCACGGCCAAAATCCTTCGGCGCATGGCTGTGGCCCGGACCGTGGTGATGCCCGTGCTGCTGGTCGTGCGAATGTGAGTGGCCCAGCCCCATCAGCCTATTCGTAGACGCAGGAATCGAGCCCGTCACGCCTTACCACGCCGATCCGTGCCTCAATCGTGTTGCCATAGCGGCGGGTGAAGCCCGCAGGATTGACCACGGCGCGGGTTTTCGGGCTGGGCAGCGCGGCAGCCATGCGGCTCGCCTCGTCACGCGTCAGGCGCGCGGCGGAATGGTCGAAATAGCGCCACGCCCCTGCTTCCACGCCATAGGTGCCGATGCCGGTTTCCGCGACGTTGAGATAGACTTCCATGATCCGCCGCTTGTCCCACACGGTCTCGATCAGGAAGGTGAACCATGCCTCCAGCCCCTTGCGGAACCAGCCGCCGCCTTGCCACAGGAACACGTTCTTCGCGGTCTGCTGACTGATGGTGGACGCGCCGCGCTGGCGGCCACCGGCAGCAGCCTCGTCCAGCGCTTCCTCGATGGCTTCGACGTCGAACCCGTCATGGCTGCAGAACTTGGAATCCTCTGCCGCGATCACGGCGGAGACCATGTTGCGATCGATGCTGGCAAGCGATTCCCAGTCCCGCGTCACCGCGTTCTCGTCCATCAGCATGGTGGCGTTGTAAGTCACCGGCACGAAGCGGAACAGCACCACCAGCACAATGCTGAGGGTGACGAAAATCAGCAGCGCCTTGGCGATCCAGAATGCAATGCGGGTGACCATTGGCGCATTCTTAGCCGAGCAATCCGGTGCCGCCTAGATCACTGTTCACCAACCCTTCTTGCCCATGCCACGCGCCGCCACGGGCTCGCCTCGGTGGCATTGGAGGGCCAGCAGGTGGAGAGCACCAGCCACTCGCCGCCCAGATCCCGCGGAATGGCGAATTCGTCCCACCGCACGGTGGCAAAGCTGGTGACGCGGTAGCTAGCGAAAGAGCCGTCCGGCCCTTCCAGCAGCACGATATCTTCCTCGCGCAAGTCTGCCATGAAGGCGAAATGCGTGTCGCGATGGGCAGCGAGGAGGCGCAGGCCATCGCCGCGCCCCGTCGCCACTTCTGTGGGGCCGAAAGCAAGCGCGCCGACGCAGGCTTTGCCCAGGCCGGTTTCGTCTCGCTGCCGCACCTTTCGGGCCACACCTACCTCGTCACCAGCGAAAGCGGGCAGTACCGCATGGCCATGCTCGACCGCGCCACGCGCGAACGGCGGATGTTCGGCCTGCTTTCCACGCTACAACAAGGCGCGGGATCGCAACTGGTCCCGGTCGCCTGCCCCATCGCGCTGGTGCCCTAAGAACAACTGCCGGATGCCCCATACGGCCTAATCCGCGAAGGCGATGGCGAATACGCCGCCTAACGCGCAATTCTTGACACTGCGACCACGCAGGACTTTTGCCGCACCTATCGCTAATGTGAAACGCGCTTGCCCTGAAGCTGCGGCTCTGCTGTCTATCCCGGACAGGTCGCACAGGGGTTTTCGCGCATGGTGTCTTTTCGCTGCAGTCTCGTATCCACCGCATTGGCCAGCCTGCTTGCGGCCAGCCCTGCGCTTGCCGGGCCTGCGGAGGTCGAAGCGGCAGCGGCAGCCGAATATGTCGCGCATCTGGAAGAACTGTTCGTCCACTTCCACCGCAACCCGGAACTCTCCTTCCTCGAAACGCAGACAGCCGCCCGCATGGCTGAGGAACTGCGCGCGGCTGGCGTCGAGGTCACTGAAGGCGTGGGCGGCACCGGCGTTGTGGGCATGTTGCGCAATGGTGACGGACCGCTGATCCTGCTGCGCGCAGACATGGATGGCTTACCGGTGCAGGAAGCCAGCGGCCTCCCCTATGCCAGCGAGGTTGTGCAGACCGGCACCGATGGCGTGGACTACCACGTGATGCACGCCTGCGGGCACGATGTGCACATCACCTCCATGGTCGGCACCGCGCGCCTGCTCGCCAACATGCGCGACCAGTGGAGCGGCACGGTGATGTTCATCGTCCAGCCTGCGGAAGAGCGGCTGGGCGGCGCGCCGGCAATGCTGGCAGACGGGCTGTGGGATCGCTTCGGCAAGCCGGACTATGCGCTCGCCTTCCACGTTGCCTCCGGCATGCCCATCGGCACGGTTTCAGCATCGGAAGACATCCAGGCTTCGAGTTCGGACAATGTGGACATCATGGTGCCCGGCATCGGCACGCATGGTGCCAGCCCGCATCTGGGGCGTGACCCGGTGCTGATCGCATCGCAGATCGTGGTGGCGCTTCAGGCCATCGACAGCCGCGAAATCATGCCGCTGTCCCCCGTTGTGGTTACCGTGGGTGCCTTTCACGCAGGCACCAAGCACAACATCATTTCCGACCGGGCGGACCTGCAACTGACCGTGCGCAGCAATGACGATGCCGTGCGCCAACAGACCATCGCCGCCATCGAGCGGATCGCGCTGAACATCGGCCGTGCCGGCGGATTGCCGGAGGACAAGCTGCCCGTCGTCACCGTGGGTCCGGGAACGCCCGTCACCCGCAATGATCCCGCACTTGCCAGGCGGCTCAACGCCGTGATGGCGCGCACCTTCGGCGCGGATGCCCTGCTGCCTTTTGCGCAGACCAACATGGCGGGTGAGGACTTTGCCTATTTCGTGACGCCGGACCAGGGCGTGCCGGGATATTACTTCTCGGTCGGCGGGGCATCGCCCGAGGTCATGGCCGCCGCCCGCAATGGCGGGCCAACCGTGCCCGGCCATCACTCGCCGCTGTTCAAGGTGGACCCGCGCGGATCGATCACCACCGGGACCGAAGCGATGATCGCCGCCGTGCTCGATCTGGCTCCAGCGCGCTAAGCACAAACGAAAAAGGGCGGCACATTGGCCGCCCTCTTCCTTCATTACCGCAAAAATCAGGCCGCGACGGGCATCAGCTTTTCGCCGGCGATGCGATGCATCGCCTTCTGCAGCTTCTCGAACGCGCGCACCTCGATCTGGCGGATGCGTTCGCGGCTCACGTCGTAAACCTGCGACAGCTCTTCCAGCGTCTGCGGATTGTCCGTCAGGCGGCGTTCGGTGAGGATGTGCTTTTCGCGATCATTCAGCGAAGCCATGGCTTCCACCAGCATTTCGCGCCGCAGCTCCGCCTCTTCGGCATCCGCCACCACCATGTCCTGCAGCGGACGATCATCGGTCAGCCAGTCCTGCCATTCGCCAGAACCTTCCTCGCCATTGCGCATCTGCACGTTCAGCGAGCCATCACCGCCCATCATCATCCGGCGGTTCATGTTGATCACTTCCTGCTCCGGCACGCCCAGATCGGTAGCGATCTTGGTCACGTCCTCGGCCGACAGGTCCGTGTCTTCATAGGCTTCAAGCTGCTTCTTCATCCGGCGGAGGTTGAAGAACAGCTTTTTCTGCGCGGCGGTGGTGCCCATCTTCACGAGCGACCAGCTGCGCAGGATGAACTCCTGCATGGAGGCCTTGATCCACCACATCGCATAGGTAGCGAGGCGGAAGCCCCGATCGGGCTCGAACTTCTTCACGCCCTGCATCAGGCCGACATTGCCTTCGGAAATCAGGTCGCTCACCGGCAGGCCATAGCCGCGATAGCCCATGGCGATCTTGGCCACGAGGCGCAGGTGGGACGTCACCAGCTGGGCCGCAGCATCGGAATCCTCATGCTCGCGGTAACGCACCGCCAGCATATATTCCTGCTCCGCCGTCAGCACGGGGAATTTCTTGATTTCGGCCAGGTAGCGGTTGAGGCTCTGCTCTCCGCTGAGGGCTGGCACGCTAGGTCGATTGCTGCTCACTTTTTCCCTTACCTTTCTATCGTCGACCGCATCTTGCAGGCCCCTGATGGGCACCCGACCGTTCGCGGCCACATTTTTGATCCAGCCTTTATAGCCGAACCTGCACCAGATAGGACGCATTTCATCGATTGGAATGACCACATTCGTCGATTAGTTCCCGCATATCTGCAGGCAATTCGCTGTCGAAGCGCAGGAAGTTACCATTAACGGGATGCACGAAGCCGAGACTCGCGGCGTGGAGCGCTTGTCGCTCGAACCCCAAATCCTTGAGAACAGGGCGAATCTGTGCATTTGGGCGTCCATATACAGGGTCTCCCAATAGCGCATTACCGATTGACGCAAGGTGAACCCGGACCTGGTGAGTTCGCCCTGTTTCCAGCCGACATTCGATCAGCGAGGAGTGCCACAGGCGCATCACCTCGCGATAATGCGTAATCGCGCGCTTGCCGCGCGAGGCGTTGTCCGGCAGCACCGCCATCTTCTTGCGGTTCGAGTCGGAGCGGCCAAGCATCCCGCTGATGGTGCCAGAGGGCGGATTGGGATGGCCGTTGCAAACGGCGAGGTAGCGCCGCTCGATCGAATGGTCGGCAAACTGCTTTGCCAGCCCTTCATGTGCCTTGTCGCTCTTCGCCACCACCAGCAGGCCGGAGGTGTCCTTGTCGATCCGGTGGACAATGCCCGGCCGCGCCACGCCGCCGATTCCGGACAACTGACCCCGGCAATGATGCAGCAGCGCGTTCACCAGCGTGCCATCGGGATTGCCGGCAGCAGGGTGCACCACCATGCCAGCGGGCTTGTCGACCACGATCAGGTGCTCGTCCTCATACACCACCGTGATGGGGATATCCTGTGGAACAGCCTGTGGATTATCGGGGGGTGGAATGTGGATCAAAAAGCTCGACCCAAGTTGAACTTTGGCCGAGCCACTGTTCGCAGGCTTGCCGTCAATTTCCACGTCACCCGCAGAAATCAGGGCCTTTACCCGCTCCCGCGACAGCTCGATGGCATCAGCAAGGACCTTGTCCAGCCGCCCGGCCTTATCCACAATGCCTGAAAGGGTCTTTGCCTCACTCATGATAGGTGCATGGGCAATTCCGATACGCGTGACAAGCATTGTTCTGGCCGATATGGTGCGCGAAGCCCGCGCCGCTGTCCCGCGCGAATGCTGCGGCATCCTTCTCGGCGAAGCTGCAAACATCACCGGCATCGCGCCCGCTGCCAATGTGCACCCCACGCCCGAAACACATTTCGAGATCGATCCGCAGGCGCTGGTCGATGCGCACCGGACGGCGCGATCCGGCGGACCGCACGTTGTTGGCTATTACCATTCGCACCCGCACTCTGCCCCCGAACCATCGGCCACAGACAAGGCCATGGCGGCGCGTGACGGGAGCATCTGGGCCATCATCGGAGAGGCGGGCGACATAACGTTCTGGAAAGACGGTGAGGCTGGCTTCGAACCACTTCCCTACGCGGTGGAACAGGTCTAACCCGCCGCCCATGACGCCGCTTTGCCACCAGCCCTTCGCGCACGCTTTAACGGCGCGGCTGGCAGCAAGAGGTTTTTCGCTTTAGAACCGTGTTCCATGTGTTCCATCCATCCGTAAAATCGGGTGCGCCGGAACGATCCAGAGGATGTGATGACCGCCACTAGCCAACTCGACCTTGCCGCCCTTTTGTGCTCGCGCCTGTGCCATGATTTGCTGAGCCCCGTTGGTGCGATCAACAACGGGCTGGAACTGCTGGCGGATGAAAAAGACCCCGAAATGCGCCAGCGCTGCCTTGAACTGCTGGAGCAGAGTGCCAAGGCCAGCGCCAACAAGCTGAAGTTCTTCCGCCTCGCCTTTGGCGCAGCCGGTGGCTTTGAAGAAATGGTACCGAGCGAGGAACCACAGCAGCTGATCGAAGCGCTGGTGGATGCAAACGACCGCCTGTCGCTGGACTGGCACGTGGCCGAACCCAAGCTGGCCAAGCCTGCGGTCAAGATCCTGCTCAACCTGACGGCAATCGGCATCGATGCGCTGGTGCCCGGCGGTGAGCTGAAAGTGGGCGCGGAAACGCGCGGCAACCAGACCGAGCTGGTGATCGCCGCCACCGGCAAGAAGGTGGTGTTCGATGCCAGTATCGGCAGCGCGCTGGATGGCAATCTGGACAGCACCGAGCTTTCCGGCCGCACCGCCCCTGCCCACATGGTGCACCTGCTGCTGCAGGACCAGGACGGCAAGATCCAGGTCGCCCATGCGGAAGACCGGCTGATCCTTGGCGTGACGATGAAAGCGCCGGAAGGCCTGATCAGCTGATGCCCGACAGCTTCGGCTCCGATCCGCTCGTCCATCGCGAGGTTCCCTCGCCCAACTGGAACGAGCGTAAATGCCCCATCAATATGGTGGTTTTGCATTATACGGAGATGAAGCCTGTCGAGACCGCGATCGAGCGGATGTGCGACCCGGCAGCCGAAGTCAGCGCGCATTACTGCATCACCGAAGAGGGCGAGGTGATCCGCCTCGTCCCCGAAGACAAGCGCGCATGGCACGCGGGCCGGTCCTACTGGCGCGGGCAGGAGGATGTGAACTCTGCGAGTATTGGGATCGAACTCGATCACCCCGGCCACGCGCTGGGTTATCGCGAATTTGCAGAAGCCCAGGTCGAGGCATTGCTGCCGCTGCTCGACCGGATCGTGAAGACGCATGACATCGCCCGTGCGAACGTGGTGGCGCATTCGGACATTGCGCCGGCGCGCAAGATCGATCCGGGCGAGCTTTTCCCGTGGGACAGGCTCGCGCGGTGCAAGCTGTGCCTGCCGCGACCGGAAAAGCTGCAGCTTGGCGATCCGTTCGACAAGGACGGCGCCTTCTACCTCGCGCTGGAACGCTTCGGCTATGACATTACCGACGGGCGCAAGGCGGTGGCGGCATTCCAGCGCCGCTGGCGGCCCGAACGCATCGATGGCGAGATCGACAGCGAGATTCGTGCGATCCTGTTCCAACTGCTCTTGGATAGAGACCGAGGCATCGCTAGATAGGCGCTGCCAGGGGGCCGGGCAGCCGCGTGGGAGGAAACTCTCGCGAGGAAAGTCCGGGCTCCACGAAACAAGGGTGGCGGGTAACGCCCGCCGGACGCGAGTCCAGGGAAAGTGCCACAGAGAGTATACCGCCGATGGAGGGAAACCTCACAGGCAAGGGTGAAAGGGTGCGGCAAGAGCGCACCGGGGTTCTGGTAACAGCGCCCGCATGGCAAACCCCACCCGGAGCAAGACCAAATAGGGGTCTCGCGCCTTGCAAGAGGCAGGAGTGTTTCGCTCCGAGAGACCCGGGTTGGTTGCTAGAGCGTCGGAGCAATCCGCCGCGCAGATGAATGGCTGCCCCTGCAGCGCTGGTCGCAAGATACCGGTTGCAGGACAGAACCCGGCTTACAGGCCCCCTGGCACTTTCCTACTTCGCGCAGGTCCGCTCAGTCAGGCGCGATCGTGGCGGGCCCGGCGGTGATGTTGCCGTTTTCGTCTTCCACCGCCTCGATAAAGCGCCGCCGCGAACCTTCCAGCACCAATGTCGTCAAGCGGCCGCTGGAATAAGCCCCGGTATCGATGCCGATGCGGTTGCCGCGATCTTCGGGGAGATTGGAGATGGTATGGCCGTGCACCACCACTTTTTCGAGCGGTTCGGAATGCGACAGGAAGGGCTCGCGAATCCAGCGCAGGTCGGACTTGCGCTGGCCAGACAGCGGCACATCAGGATCAATCCCCGCATGGACAAACAGATAGTCGCCGATCTCGATCAGGTCTTCGAAGCTGGCAATATAGTCCCGCTCGCTTTGCGGCACTGCCTTGTTCATCAGTTTCTGCGCCTTCTCGATATTGGCATCGGCCAGCGCATCGCGCTTTACGCCATAGCTCAGCACCGTCTGGCGGCCGCCGTGACGTAGGAAATGGCGCATCATCTCAAGGTCTTCAAAGCTGCGCAGGAACATTTCCTCGTGGTTGCCGCAGAGGATGCGGACCTTGCGCTGGTCCTGCCATTCGCGCGCGCGCCGCACCACGCCAGCGGAATCCGGGCCGCGATCCACCAGGTCTCCCAGCAGGATCACGGTTGTATCCGCTGCGGAGGCTTCCGCATCGTCCTGCTCGATCGCTGCGATCAGCGCCTCGAACAGGTCAAGCCGTCCGTGGATGTCACCGATGGCATAGGCCCGCTCGCCTGCCGGCACAGCCGGAAGCGCGGATTCTGTAGAGTCGGAGAACAAGGAGCGGAGGAATTGCAACATAGAGTGGGGGCGTCTTTCAATTGGCCTTTTCATAACGCGCGAGCAGCCGGAATGGGCACGAATCCTGCCGGATAGTTGCAGAATATCCTGTCCCCCTCCTGAATGTGATGCCAAAAATCAACACAATTAGCCGGATTGCGGAAATGCGCGCAATTATCCTTGTGCAATGCAACATGAATGGGCACTTTCCTTGCGTGATCGCGAATATCGGCACGCCAAACAGAGGCCGAAGCGCGTAAACGCAGGTGGGACGAGGCATTAGTTTCAACACCAAGCAATTGAGGAAATTGCCCATGCTTACGTCCGTCCGCAGCCTGATGGCTGCTACTGTTCTCGCCGGCTCCGCTTTCGTTGCAGCTCCTGCTGCAGCCCAGGAAGTCGACATCTCCGCAAACGCTGCAATCGTCAGCGAATACCGCTTCCGCGGTGTTGACCTCTCCGGTGGCGATATCGCCATCCAGGGTGGCGTGGACGCGGCAATCGGCGGCTTCTACATCGGCACCTGGGGTTCTTCGCTTGACGAAAACACCGTCGGCTACGGTCACACCGAGCTGGACATCTATGCCGGTTGGGGCACCGACATCTCCGACACCATGTCGTTCGACATCGGCGTTCTCGCTTACCTGTACCCGAATGCAGGTCCGGGCGACTTCGATTACATCGAATTCTACAGCTCGGTCACCGCGGCACTCGGCCCGGCAGAAGCAACCGTCGGCGTCGCCTACGCACCTGACCAGGATTCGCTGGGCGGCACTGACAACTTCTACATCTACACCGACCTCGGCATCGGCATCCCCGATTCGCCGGTGTCCATCACCGGCCACGTCGGCTACACCGATGGCTTCCTGACCTTCACCAACAACTCGAAGGCATTCGACTGGTCGGTCGGCCTCGACGTTGCCCTGGGTGACACCCTGTCGGTTGGCGTTGCCTACATCGGTGCTGAAGGTGACATCGTTGCCCCGGCATACGACTTCACCGATGACACTGTGGTCGTGACGCTGGCTGCAAGCTTCTAAGCTTCACGCCAACACAGCGAGATCTGGGCCTGCCCTGGCAACCGGGCGGGCCCTTTTCTTTTCCGCCGGAGGCCGTTAGTCGAGATAGAAGTCTACCGTCGTGACCTCGCGAACCTTCTTGTAGGGCGTATCCGCCACACCCCATCCGCCGCCATCGCCATCGCGCGCGTTGATATCGAAGTAGCCCTGTGTTGCCTGGCGGATCCCGCCGACATCGGCTCCGGAATCCTCGGCGAACTGCTGCGCTGCCGCACGCGCATCGCGCGTCGCTTCTGCCACCATCTCCGGCTTGATGTCGTTGAGGCCGGTGAAGGCGTAGGACATGCCCGAACCTTCCTCCAGCAACACGCCGCGCCGGACGAGATCGGCCTGCTGACGCACCGCGCGCTCGGCCCGCTCGATATCGTTGGTGCGCAAGGTCATGCGCTGGCGAACGGTGAAGGTGGTTATGCCGTTGCTGGTATAGCTCGATACATTGGCGCCCTTGGGTTGCAGCGCGTCTTCGGGAAAGCCCAGACCGTCAAAGAAGGCGATAATGCTGGCGGTATCGCGGTCCACGCTGGCTTGCGCGCTCGCCATGTCGGTGGCGGTGGCGGAATAGGAAATAGTCCACGTCGCCAGGTCTGCTGTCACGTCTCGTTCCGCCAGCCCAGGCACGGTGACGGAGCGTTCCGCCATCTTCATCCGCGTCAGCCCGTCTCCCAGCAAATAGCCTCCAACCACAAGGCCTGCGGCCAGTATCCCCGCCGCGCCCAGTACCAGGCCGGTCGATGGCGACTTCCAGAAAGGGGTGGCGACAGGGGTGGTGTCTTCGCTATCTGCAGTCATGTGAGGTTCTCCGCTGGGTCATGTCGATCGTGGCACTGTGCCTGGGCGGCGATGAACCGTGTTTGAATAGCGACGAATGGAGTTTGCAACCCGATGGTCAAATATCTGCACACGATGATCCGCGTCACCGATCTGGATGCCACGCTGGATTTCTTCAAACTGATCGGACTTGAGGAAGTGATGCGCAAGGACGTGCCGCAGGGCCGCTTTACGCTCGTGTTCCTCGCAGCGCCCGGCCAGAAGGACGCGGCCGAGGTGGAACTCACCTACAACTGGCCGCCGGAAGACGGCACTGCGCCGGAGACCTATGACGGTGGCCGCAATTTCGGCCACCTCGCCTATCGGGTCGAAAATATCTATGCGACTTGCCACCGCTTGATGGACGCAGGCGTAACCATCAATCGTCCGCCGCGCGATGGCCACATGGCCTTTGTCCGCACGCCCGACGGCATTTCCATCGAGCTGCTGCAGGATGGCCATCTGGAGCCGCAGGAGCCCTGGGCCAGCATGGAAAACACCGGCAGCTGGTGAGGAATCGCTTGCCAAACGGCAAGCCCCCCGCCACCTGACCCGCCCATGGCGCAGCGCAAATATCCCCAGGTGGTCATCATTGGCCGCCCGAACGTCGGCAAGTCGACCCTGTTCAACAGGTTGATCGGCAAGAAGCTGGCACTGGTCGACGACCAACCCGGAGTCACGCGCGATCGCCGCATCGGCCTTGCCGGCCTGCTGGGGCTGGAATTCGAAGCTGTCGATACCGCTGGCTGGGAAGACGACGATCCCGAAAGCCTGCCCGGCCGCATGCGCGCGCAGACCGAGGTTTCGGTAAAGGGTGCGGACGCAGTGCTGTTCGTTTTCGATGCCCGCGCCGGGATTACCCCGCTGGACGAGGAAGTGGCCCGCTGGCTGCGCGAGCAGAATGTGCCGGTGGTAGTGCTCGCCAACAAGGCCGAAGGTAGCGCTGGCGACAACGGCATCATCGAAGCCTATGCGCTCGGCTTTGGTGACCCCATCGGTATTTCGGCGGAACATGGCGAGGGAATGGCGGAAGTCTATTCCGCGCTCATGCCCTTGCTGGCAGACAAGGCCGAAAGCCTCGAACTCGATTTCGAGGCAGAGCAAGCCATCGCCGAAGACAAGGCGCGCGAGCGTGCGGAACGCAACGAAGCCCGTGCCGAACGTGCCGCCGCCCGTGCCGAGGCCTTGGAAAACGGCGAGGAATGGGACGACGAGGCCTGGCCGGAGATCGAGGGCGAATACGAGGACGAGCCCGAGCACGATCCCGCTGCGCCCCTGTCACTCGCCATTGTCGGCCGCCCCAATGCAGGCAAGAGCACGCTGATCAACCGCCTGCTGGGGGAAGACCGGCTGCTGACCGGCCCAGAAGCGGGGATTACCCGCGATTCCATCACTGTGGACTGGAAATGGACTGATCCGCGCAGCGGCGAAGTGCGCGATATCAAGCTGGTCGACACCGCCGGCATGCGCAAGCGCGCCAAGGTGCAGGACAAGCTGGAACGCCTGTCCGTCGCCGATGCCAAGCGCGCCGTGGACTATGCCGAAGTGGTGGTGCTGCTGCTCGATGCCACGCGCGGTCTGGAAGTGCAGGACCTCAAGATCGCCAACCTCGTGCTGGAAGAAGGCCGCGCACTGATGGTGGCGATCAACAAGTGGGATATCGCCGAGGACCCCAGCCAGCTATTCAACGGCATCCGCGAAGCGCTGAACGAAGGTCTGGCGCAGCTGAAGGGCGTGCCTGTGCTCGCCGTGTCTGCCATGACCGGCAAGGGGCTTGACCCGATGCTGGGCGCTGCATTCGATCTGCGCGATGCGTGGAGCCGCCGCGTACCCACTTCTGCGCTCAACCGCTGGTTTGACGATGCGCTGGGTGCAAATCCGCCGCCGGCGCCCGGCGGCCGCAGGATCAAGCTGCGCTACATCACGCAGGTGAGCACCCGCCCGCCACGTTTCGTTATCTTCGGATCCCGTCTGGCGGATTTGCCGACCAGCTATGAGCGTTACCTGATCAACGGTATCCGCAAGAACCTGGGATTTGGCGCAGTGCCTGTCCGGCTCACCTTCAAGAGCCCGAAGAACCCTTATGACTCGAACAGGGGCGGTGGCGGCAAGTATAGCGGCGGCGAGGGCCGCTAGGCCCGAACATCTTCGCACATTGGGAAATTCCCGAAGCGTGATAGCCTCCCCTTCGTGAGGGGGAGAGAAGATGGATAATTCTCAATCGGCATCGCCGCGCACACCGTGGCATTTATGGCTGGTGGGCGCGATTTCGCTGTTCTGGTATTTGTCAGGGGCGATCACCATCATGATGGGCCAGCACGCCAACCTGCCCGGCCTTTCGCCCGAGGAAGCCGCCTATTACGCGGCTAAACCCGTGTGGCAGGAACTGGTCACCGATCTCGGCCTTGTCGCCACGGTCGCAGGATCATTGGCGCTGTTGTTGCGGCGAGCATGGACGGTTCAGGCTTTCGCCCTGGCGGCAGTGGTGATCCTGCTCATCGATATATACGACCTCACGAATGGCACCTCCAGGGTCTACGCCAACAACGTAGCCGCCGTGGTGACCGCCATCATCCTTGTCGGTGTGGTGCTCAACTGGCTCTATGCCCGCGCCATGCAGCGGCGCGGGGTCCTGCGATGACGCCTAGTCGCTCTCAGGCGCCTTGGAATTGAGCTGCACATAGTTCTGCAGGCCCATTCGCTCGATCATGTCGAACTGGGTTTCGAGGAAGTCTACATGCTCCTCCTCGCTTTCGAGGATGGAGGCGAACAGGTCGCGGCTGACATAGTCACGCACGCTTTCGCAATATTCGATGGCATCACGCAGTAGCGGGATCGCCTCTTCCTCCATCGCAAGGTCGGCCTTGAGGATTTCCTCCACCGTCTCGCCCACCTTCAGCTTGTGGATCGCCTGGAAATTGGGAAGCCCGTTGAGGAACAGAACACGCTCGGCCAGCTGGTCGGCGTGCTTCATCTCGTCGATCGATTCGTGCCGCTCGTATTCGGCCAGCTTGTGCACGCCCCAATCGTCGAGCACGCGATAGTGCAGCCAGTACTGATTGATCGCCGTCAGTTCGTTGGTGAGTGCCTTGTTGAGGAACTCGATGACCTTTTCGTCGCCCTTCATGACAGCTTCTCCTGTTTATCTGTTGTCGCCATCATAGCGGTGCGGGGGGTGGGTCTGGCAAGCGAAACCCACCGGTGTACGGGGCAAAATCGGCAGAATTCTGCCCTATTGCAAATGCATTTCAGGAGTGGGCTTTTACGCCGCGATCCTCGACAGCGAGGCACATTTGCGAACTCCGTCGATGAAATCGTCCGCCTCTTCCAGGCACTGGCGGCAATCAGGGCGCTTGCCCAGCGATGCGTAGACACGCTCCGCATCACCGCCTTCGCGCAGGGCAGCAGCGCGCAGGTCATTCTCGCGGATCGCATTGCAGATGCAGATGTACATATTCGCTCGACTCGATTTGCCTGAGGCAAGAGTTAATGCGAATTGCTTGCATTAGCAAGCCTCTTGCGAGTGATTATCAAAATCTCTTCTGCCTGTTCGGGAAAAGCCGCCGGTAGGACAGGCATCGCCACAGCCATTCGAGCGGCCCTTGCCGGAACCTTGCCAGCCACATGCGCGAGCAGGTGATCATCAGTGCCCAACCAAGCCCCACCGCCACCAGCATCTCCACGCGGTGCAACTGGCCGAAAAGTCCGCCTGCCCAGCCCTGGAACACCAGCACCATGACAAGAGAGGTGCAGATGTAATTGGTGAACGCCATGCGCCCCGCCGATGCCAGTCGCTGCGCCAGCCAGCCATCACGCGCAGTCCATGCCCATTGCGACAGCAGGACCGGAGCGCCCAGCAGGAAAGGCAGGTTGGTCACACCGGTGAGCCCGAAGAACACCAGCTGCGTCTGGTAAGGCGGGAAACCGGCCCGCATCACGTAAAGACCCATGGCGAGGTTGAGCAGCAACGAGGCTGCCACGCCGGCAATGGCCAGCCTGCTCCATGGCTCGCCGTCGTCGGGCGCGGAAAACACCCCGAGCCGGAACAGCCCCATGCCCATAAGCACCAGCGGAATCGTCTCGAAGAAGCAGTAGATCACATAGCTCGACAGCAAGCCGCCGCCGCTCTGCCAGTGGTAGCTGAGGATATGCCAGTAGCTGCCATTGCCAATCAGGGCCTGTTGCAACTGCGCTTCCAGCAACTGCTCCGCCCAGTAATCACGGTAATAGGCAATCGCGCCGGCCACGGCAGGCTCGCTGCCCGCCTCGATCAGCGCAGGCGTGAGGTAATCAAGCGAAGACCGTATTCCGCCGATGGCTGCCCAGATCAGGCCAAGCGCCAGCAGCCGGTCCCCGCTCATGCGCACGAACAGCAAAGCCACCACGCCCGCAACGGCATAGCTGAACAAAATATCGCCGCGAAACAGCAGGAAGAAATGCGCAAGGCCGAAAAGCAACAGCCAGAACAGCCGCCTGCCCTGCATCAGCACGCCGCGCGCCTCGTTCTCGAACTTGTCGAGGAACAACAGCATGCTGGCGCCGAACAGGATGGTGAAGAGCCCGCGAAACTTGCCGTCCACGGTCACGAATTGCACCAGCCATACCAGCGCATCGCCATCATTCGCGCCGCCCGGCAAGGCTGGCGGCCAGTAATAGGCCAGGTCAGGATGAGCAAAGGCGCTGACATTGGCGACAAGGATCATCAGCACGGCAAGGCCGCGGATGACATCGAGGCTGACCAGCCTGCTATCCAGACGCATCGGCGCCGCGGACGCAGCCTGCTGCCCATCATCCTCGCTTGCTGTCGCCATCGCCTTCACCCGTTTGGTGTGAAGGCTTTAGCGGCTCAGTTGCGGGTCACAAGGCAATCCTCTCCGGAACGCTTGAGCGCGTTGCATGCAGCCTGCGCCTCGCCTTGCGAAGCGAAACCGCCCGCCTGCAACTTCACCACCCGACCAGCGGGCACCAGCAGGCGTTCGCGACCGGCAATCTCGCTGCGGTTGCTCAGGCGGTTCCACAGGTTCTCGGCATTGCTGCGCACTCCGAAGGCACCGAGTTGCACCCTCCACGGCCCGCTGCTGCGCGAAGCAGGTGCAACTGCCGGTGCGGCGGCTACCACCGTTGCCCGCGCCGCGACAGGCGCAGGAGCCGGAGCAGGCTGCTGTCCGGAGAAGCGCGGCGCGACAGTGGCGCTTTCCGCATAGCTGGCACCCGCTGCGTTCGGACTTTGAGTGCCCGTGGTCGTGCGCGCCTGCTCGATCGCGGTGCGCGCTGCGACAACGGAGGGAGATACGGCAGTTGTCGCAATCGGTTGCGGCACACGAGGGCTTGCCTGCGGCACGCTGGAAGGCCTTGTACCAAGGTCGACAGCGGCAAGTTCTGCCGCGCGGGCGGAATTGGCTTCTGCCTGCAATTGTTC
>CAYXTJ010000047.1:0-16005 GCA_964467715.1 uncultured Sphingomonadaceae bacterium | reverse complement strand
GGCCTGACCAAGAAGGAAGTCCTGCAACTGACCCGCAAGAAGGACAAGCTGGAACTGTCCCTCGGCGGCATCCGCGACATGGGCGGCATTCCGGACGTGATGTTCGTGATCGACGCCAACAAGGAGGAACTGGCGATCAAGGAAGCCAACGTGCTTGGTATTCCTGTTATCGCCATTCTTGATACTAACGTCGATCCGTCGGGCATTGCTTTCCCGGTTCCGGGCAACGACGACGCAAGCCGCGCCATCCGCCTCTATTGCGATGCGATGAGCCAGGCTGCGACCAAGGGCAATGTCGACAACGTGGCGGATTCGGGTGCCGATATCGGCGCCATGGATGCTCCGCCCGCAGAAGAAGCCGTTGCTGAAGAAGCTCCGGCCGAGACTGCCGCCGCCGAGTAAGGCGCGCGTCACAATTGCAAGTTAGCGCGCCGGGCCTGTGAAGGCGGGCCTGGCCGCGCAACACCAAACAAGAAGGAACAGACAGATGGCTGCTTTTACTGCCGCTGATGTTAAGAAACTGCGTGAAATGTCGGGTGCCGGCATGATGGACGCCAAGAAGGCCCTGGAAGAAACCAACGGCGATCTGGAAGCTGCAGTCGATGCACTGCGCGCAAAGGGTCTTGCTGCTGTCCAGAAGAAGTCCAGCCGCACCGCGGCAGAGGGCCTCGTGGGCGTGGCCGTTGCCGGCACGCGCGGTGTTGCCGTGGAAGTGAACTCGGAAACGGACTTCGTGGCCAAGAACGACCAGTTCCAGGACTTCGTCCGCAAGACCACCGAGGTTGCCCTCGGCGTGGACGGCAACGACGTGGAAGCCCTCAAGGCTGCTGCCTATCCCGATGGCGGCACCGTGTCGGAAAAGCTGACCAACAACGTCGCCACCATTGGCGAGAACCAGCAGGTTCGCCGCATGAAGACCGTGTCGGTCTCCAGCGGTCTCGTGGTGCCCTACATGCACAATGCCGCTGCCCCCAACCTGGGCAAGATCGGCGTGCTGGTGGCTCTGGAATCCGAAGCCGGTGCTGACGTTCTCGAACCGCTGGGCAAGCAGCTTGCCATGCACATCGCCGCCGCTTTCCCGCAGGCGCTGACCGCTGACGACCTCGACCCCGAAGTGATCGCGCGCGAGCGCAAGATCGCCGCGGAAAAGGCTGCCGAAAGCGGCAAGCCTGCCGAAGTTCAGGAAAAGATGGTCGATGGTGCTATCAAGAAGTACGCCAAGGAGAACGCTCTCCTCAGCCAGGTCTTCGTGATGGACAACAAGACCGCAATCGCTGACGTGGTGGCTGCAGCTGGCAAGGAAGCCGGCAAGCCCATCCAGCTGGTGGACTACGTCCGTTACCAGCTGGGCGAAGGCATCGAGAAGGAAGCCAGTGACTTCGCCGCAGAAGTGGCTGCCGCCGTCGCCGGCTGATCCTTCCTTTACCGGAAAACGAACACAAGGCGGCCGCCGGGGGAAACCTCGGCGGCCGTTTTGCTTGTGGGCCGCCGGTGATTCGCTGTGCACGGAATTGTCGAGTGATTCCAATGCGTGGAACACATGGAACACGGACCTGAAGCAGAAAAATCTCGCGGTAGAATCGTCCGTTTGGCAAGGTGGAAGCGGCAAGCGGGCGAGTGATGGGGCCAATGCGGGCACCGTATGGCAAAAGGTCCCCCCGACGCTGGCTCGACACGCGAGCTGTAGGAAAGTAAGCTGCTGACGGAGCAGGCCAAGTTCTCCCCAAGCGCCGCCTACCCACTTGGCACCGCTTCGCCGCACTCTATAAGGGCGCAAACCACCCGCAAGAGGCCTTGTCCGATATGCTCCTTCCCGATTCCAAACGTATCCTGCTCAAACTATCGGGCGAGGTGCTGATGGGGGACCAGCAGTTCGGGATCGATCCGGCCACCGTGCTGGAACTGGCCAAGGAAGTGAAGGCCGCCAAGGACAGCGGCTTGCAGATCTGTCTCGTGATCGGTGGCGGCAATATCTTCCGTGGCATGTCCGGCGCGGCGCAGGGGATGGACCGGGCGCAGGCAGACTACATGGGCATGCTCGCCACGGTGATGAATGCGCTGGCGATGCAGAGCGCGCTGGAGCAGCTGGGCGTCCACACCCGCGTGCAGAGCGCGGTGCAGATGGACCAGGTGTGCGAGCCGGTGATCCGCCGCCGGGCAGAGCGGCACCTCGAAAAGGGCCGGGTGGTGATCTTTGCAGCGGGCGTGGGTGCGCCTTACTTCACTACTGACAGCGGCGCCGCACTGCGTGCAGCGGAAATGCGCTGTGATGCGCTGCTGAAGGGCACCAGCGTGGACGGGGTTTACGACTCCGATCCCAAGAGCAACCGGGATGCAAAACGTTATGATACCGTCACCTATGGCAAGGTGCTGGCAGATAATCTCAAGGTTATGGATGCCTCTGCAGTGGCGCTGTGCCGCGATAACGACATTCCCATCGTGGTCTTCTCGATCCGCGAAAAGGGCAATGTCGCGCGCGTGCTGGCGGGCGAGGGCGTGCAAACCATCGTGCAGAATTGAAGAGGAAGCTTGAACCATGGCAAAATATGACAAGGCCGATGTCGAACGTCGCATGGCGGGTGCGGTCGAGAGCCTGAAGGGCGATCTTGGCGGCCTGCGCACGGGCCGCGCCAACACCGCGTTGCTCGATCCGGTGATGTGCGAGGTCTATGGCGCGATGATGCCGATCAACCAGGTCGCCACCGTCTCCGCGCCCGAACCGCGCATGCTCAGCGTGCAGGTGTGGGACAAGGGCAATGTGATCGCGGTGGAAAAGGGCATCGCCCACGCCAACCTTGGCCTGAACCCGATGACGGACGGCCAGACCATCCGCCTGCCCATGCCGGACCTGACGGAAGAGCGCCGCAAGGAGCTGGCCAAGCTGGCGGGCAAATATGCCGAGAACGCCAAGATCGCCATCCGCAACGTGCGCCGCGATGCCAACGAAGCGCTGAAGGAAGACGAGAAGAAGAAGGAAATCTCCGAGGACGACCGCAAGCGTCTGGAGGACGAAGTCCAGAAGATGACCGACAAATATGTTGCCGATGCCGATGCTGCCGCGACGCAGAAGGAAAAGGAAATCATGACGCAGTGATCGCGCGGCCTATCGCACACGGATCACGGAAATGACGGACCTGACCACACCCCGCCATGTCGCCATCATCATGGACGGCAACGGCCGCTGGGCGAAGAAGCGGCACCTGCCGCGCGCCATGGGCCATCGCGAGGGCGGGGAGGCGCTGCGCCGTACGGTCAAGGCTTGCGAGAAGCTGGGTATCGATTGCCTGACGCTCTACGCTTTCTCCTCCGAAAACTGGAAGCGGGACGAGGAGGAGATTTCCGACCTCATGAACCTGATGCGCCGTTTCATCGAGGCCAATCTCGATGACATGGTGGAACAGGGCGTGAAGCTGAAGATCATCGGCGATTACAAGGCCTTCCAGCCCGATATTGTCGAGCGGCTGGAACATGCGCTGGCCAGGACCAGCGGTGGTTCGCGCACGCTGGCGGTGGCGCTGAACTATGGCGCGCAACAGGAAATCGCGCGCGCTGCGGCCAAGGCTGCTGCGGCTGGCGAGGTGAGCGTGGACAGCATCGCGGCCCATCTCGATACGGCAGACCTGCCGCCGCTGGACCTGCTGATCCGCACCAGCGGCGAGGTGCGCCTGTCCAACTTCCTGCTGTGGCAGGCGGCCTATGCCGAAATGATTTTCACCGATGTGCTATGGCCCGATTTCGACGAGACGCACCTGCGCGCCGCGCTGGATGAATTCGCGAAGAGGGAGAGGCGATATGGCGGACGCTGAGGCGGCAGAGAAACCGAAGAAGAAATCTGACCTTGGCATCCGCACGCTGTCTGCCGTGGTCATGCTGGCTATCGCGATAGGCGCGTTTGCGGCCGGGGGCTGGTGGCTGAAGGGCTTCATCTACCTTGTCGCGCTGGGCACCTTTGCGGAACTGGTCCGCATGGTGCTGCGCGGCGGCTATGGCGCAACCGGGACGGCAGCGTGGCTGCTGTTCGGCGCGGTCTACACCGGTTCGGCAGCATATTTCCTCACCACAGGCGATCCGGTGCTGGTGCTGCTGGTGGTGGCGGTGGTGGTCACGGTGGACGTGTCCGCCTATTTCAGCGGGCGGTTGTTTGGTAAAAAGAAAATCGCCCCGTCGATCAGCCCCTCCAAGACATGGGCCGGCCTGTTCGGCGCGATGATCATGGCGAGCCTGCTGATGGGCTGGCTCGGCTATCTCGCATTCGCCGTGTCTGCAGGCAAAACACCCGAACCGCAGTCGTTCTCAATCTGGCCGATCCTCGCCTTTGCGCTGGGCGGCGCGATCATGGCAGTGCTGGCACAGGCCGGGGATTTCCTCGAAAGCTGGCTCAAGCGGCGGGCTGGCATGAAGGATTCGTCCAACCTCATCCCCGGCCACGGCGGGTTCTTTGACCGCACCGATGGCCTCATCCCCGTTTCGATTGCGCTGGGCATCCTCGCCAACGTACAGCTGACCTGATGACCCGTTCCATCACAATCCTCGGCGCCACCGGCTCCATCGGCGCGAGTACGCTGGACCTGATCCGGCAGGACCGCGATGCGTGGGACGTGAGAGCCCTCACTGCCAATTGCTCGGCGAAGAAACTGGCGGCGCTCGCCGTGGAATTCGGCGCGGACATGGCGGTGGTGGGTGACGCAACCTGCCTTGCCGACCTGCGCGAAGCCTTGTCCGGCACATCCATCCGCGCAGAGGGCGGGGCGCAGGCACTGTGCGAGGCAGCCGCACTCGGCGCGGACGTGACCGTGGCCGCCATCGTCGGCTGCGCGGGTCTTGCGCCCGTGATGGCAGCGGTGGAGCAGGGCAAGACCCTCGCTCTCGCCAACAAGGAAGCGCTGGTTTCTGCCGGTGACATCCTGATGGACGCGGTGGCGAAACACGGCGCCACGTTGTTGCCGACAGACAGCGAGCACAATGCGATCTTCCAGTGCCTCGACGGCGGCGAACTCTCCGATATTCGCTGGATCACGCTGACCGCCAGCGGCGGCCCGTTCCGCGAATGGAGCCACGAACAGCTCGCGCAGGCCAAGCGCGAACAGGCGCTGAAGCATCCCAACTGGGACATGGGCGCGAAAATCACCATCGATTCCGCCACCATGATGAACAAGGGGCTGGAGTTCATCGAGGCGTGGCATCTGTTCCCCGTGGGGCTGGACCGGCTGCGTATCGTGGTCCACCCGCAAAGCGTGATCCACTCGATGGTCGAATATCGCGACGGTTCCACGCTGGCCCAGCTTGGCCCGCCCGACATGCGCGTGCCGATTGCCAGCTGCCTTGCCTGGCCCGGCCGGATGGACACGAATTGCAAGCCGCTGGACTTGCCGACCATCGGCCAGCTGACCTTTTTCGAGCCTGACGAGGACCGCTTTCCCGCCACGAAACTGGCGCGAGAGGCGGTCCATGCGGGCGGCGCGGCCCCCGCCGTGCTCAATGCCGCGAACGAGGTGGCGGTGTCCGCTTTCCTTGACGGTCAGATCACGTTCACGCAAATTTCGGCATTGGTGGCCAGAACCCTCGACCAGCAGTTGCCTCCGCCGCCCGCAAGCCTTGCAGAAGTGCTGGGCGTGGATGGCGAAGCGCGGCGCCGGGCGATGGAGCTATTGTGAGTTGATGGCTGAATGACGGATACAATCGAGAGCGTTCCCTTCTGGATGATGATCGTCGGCTTCCTGCTGATGCTGGGGCCGCTCGTCACCCTGCATGAGCTGGGGCATTACCTTGTCGGGCGCTGGTTCGGCGTGAAGGCCGACGTGTTCTCCGTAGGCTTCGGTAAAGAGGTTGCCGGGTGGACCGACAAGCGCGGCACCCGCTGGCGCATCTCCGCCTTGCCGCTGGGCGGATATGTCCAGTTTGCCGGCGACATGAGCCCTGCCAGCCAGCCGTCCGAAGAATATCTTGCCCTGCCGCCGGAAGAGCGCGAGAAGTGCTTCCAGGCGCGCAAGCTTTACCAGAAGGCGCTGATCGTGGCGGCAGGCCCGGTCACCAACCTGCTGATCGCGGTGGCGATCTTTGCTGCCTTTGCGATGGCTTACGGCAAGCCCACCATCCCGCCGGTGATCGGCGCCTTCGCCGAGGATGCCGCCGCCCTTGCCGCAGGCATGGAAGAGGGCGACCGGATCATCGCCGTCGATGGCAAGGAAATCGCCGACTTCCGCGATATCCGCAACATGGTGATCGCATTCCCCGAAAAGACCATCGAAATCACCTATGAGCGAGATGGCGACGTGGAGACGATTCCTGTCACCATCAACAGCGTGGAAATGGTTGACCGCTTCGGCAATGAATCGCGCCTCGGCATGATCGGCATTGCCCCGCAAGGCGGCGAATTCGTGACCGTCGGCCCCATCGAGGCGACCGTGTTTGCGGTGGACGAAAGCTGGAACGCTCTGAAGATGATGGTCACCGGTATCGGCCAGATCATCATGGGCGAACGCAGCGTGAAGGAGCTGGGCGGGCCGATCACCATGGCCAAGTATTCCGGCGAGCAGCTGAGCCTCGGCTGGCCGGAATTCGTCAGTTTCGTGGCCTTCATCTCGCTTAATTTGGCATTCATCAATCTGCTGCCAATCCCTGTCCTCGACGGCGGGCACCTGGCTTTCTACGCGGCAGAAGCGATCCGCCGGAAACCAGCCAGCGCGCGCAGTCAGGAATGGGCGTTCCGCACCGGCCTCGCACTCGTGCTGGCTTTGATGCTGTTCGTTACACTGGTGGATATTGCCAAGCTGACTTTCTGGGGCAGCTAGGCGGGGAAAAGGACACGGCTAGCCGCGCGAAACACCCCTCATCGCTTGATAGTCCGGGCAGCATCGGGCAAGGGGCGCCTTTCACCTTGTGAATGGTTTTCGAATTTGGCCCGATGGGGGTTGGGTCAAGGCAGCGCAAGGTCAATGGCGCAAGGGTCTGGTTTCGGGCCGATGGAAATGGACGGGATGATGAATTCCAAGGCGAATAGCACAAAAGCTTCGCACTTTGCCGCGGCCCTGATGGGTTGCACTATCCTTGCAGGATTGCCCTCTGGCGTGTTTGCCCAGGATGCCGATGCTGAACCGGCAGCGGCCAGTGCCAGTTTGGAACAGGCCAGCCCTGCCCCGGCACCTGTTGCCGCGCAGGAACAGGGCGACGTGATCCGCACGATCGCAGTGGCCGGTGCCCAGCGCCTCGAGCCGGAAACGATCATCAGCTACATCCAGCTGCGCGTGGGCCAGGTCTATACCGCTGCCCGCGCTGACCAGGCGCTGATCGATCTTGCCGCGACCGAGCTGTTTGCCGATTTCGAAATCGCCAACAACAACGGCAACGTGCTGATCACGGTCGAGGAAAACCCGATCATCAACCGCATCATCTTCGAAGGCAACAAGCGCCTCGACGATGACGAGATCATCGAGGAGATCAACCTCTCCCCGCGCCAGATCTTCACCCGCTCGCGCGTCCGCGCGGACGTGGCCCGCATTATCGAGCTGTACAAGCGCCAGGGCCGCTATGCCGCCGTGGTCGAACCGCAGATGGTGCAGCTGGACCAGAACCGCGTTGACGTGATCTACGAGATTACCGAGGGCCCCAAATCCAAGGTTCGCCAGATCAACATCATCGGCAACGAAGCTTTCTCCGATGGTGACCTGAAGGGCGAGATGGTCACCAAGGAATCCGGCCTGCTGAAGATTTTCAGCTCGAACACCAGCTATGACCCGGACAGGCTGCAGTATGACCAGCAGCTGCTGCGCCAGTACTACCTGACCGAAGGCTATGCCGATTTCCGCGTGGTTTCGGCCGTGGCGGAACTGACGCCCGACAAGCGCGACTTCATCATCACCTATGTGCTGGAAGAAGGCGAACGCTACAAGTTCGGCGATGTCGAGGTGATCAGCCAGCTGCGCGATTTCGACAGCGACCTGCTCACCGCATCACTGGGGATCGAAGCGGGCGACTGGTACAATGCCGAGCTGGTGGACAACACCATCGAAGGCCTGACCGAAACCGCCGGCACCTTCGGCTATGCCTTCGCGCAGGTGCGCCCGGAATTCTTCCCGGATCGCGAAAACCTGACCATGGGCCTGCGCTTCACCTTGACCGACGCCCCGCGCGTTTACGTCGAAGAGATCCAGATCAACGGCAACACGCTGACGCAGGACAAGGTGGTTCGCCGCGAGTTCCGCCTCGTAGAAGGCGACGCTTTCAGCTCGCTGCAGGTTCAGCGCTCCACCGCGCGCATCAACTCGCTGGGCTATTTCCAGGAGAACTTCGAGATCGAGCAGGTCGAAGGCAGCGCGGCTGACCGGATCATCCTGCAGGCCAACCTGCAGGAAGAGCCGACTGGCGAACTGTCGCTCTCGGCTGGCTTCTCCTCGCTCGAAAGCTTCATCTTCCAGGGCTCGATCCGGCAGAACAACTTCCGCGGCCGTGGCCAGACGGTGGGCCTGTCGCTCAACTATTCGCGCTATTCGCGTTCGGGCTCGATCAGCTTCTCGGAACCCTATCTGTTCGATCGCAACATCTTCGCCGGGATCGACATCTACCGGCAGGATTACAACAACGGCTATTTCAACCGCCAGAGCGCGACCTACGAGCAGTCCACCACGGGTATCGGCCTGCGTCTTGGCGTTCCGGTCACGGAATATCTCTCGGTTATCGGCCGCTACACGCTGAACTTCGAAGACATCACGATCGACGAATCGCAGTTCTTCGCGGACTTTGACGGTGACGGCACCACGCAGTGCGAACCGTTGCTGGCCGGGCGCTATCTGTGCGATGCCATCGGCAGTCGCACCAATTCGATCCTCGGCCTTTCGGCGGTCTACAACACGCTGGATTCCCGCTTGCGCCCGACCCGCGGCGAAACCGTGACCGTGGGTGTCGATGTTGCGGGCCTGGGCGGCAGCACGCGCTACGTCCGCCTCAACGCGCAGGCCGCCAAGTTCTGGAATCTTGGCAGCAACTTCATCTTCTCGCTGCAGGCAGAAGGCGGTGCGATCAACGGTCTGGGTGACGGTGTGCGCCTGACAGACCGCTTCTTCCTGGGCGAGCCGGACATGCGCGGCTTTGACATTCGCGGCGTCGGTCCGCGCGTGATCAGGCAGTTCTACGTCAAGGATGAAGACGGCAACGACGTGCTCCTGCCGCTGACTGGCGAAAATCGCCGGAACAACCAGGATGATGCGCTGGGCGGCAAGTATTTCTACTTCGGTCGTGCCGAAATGGAGATTCCGCTGGGCACCGGTGCCCGCGAAATGGGCATCCGTCCTTCGGTCTTCCTCGATATCGGTTCGGTCTGGGGTGTGGAAACGCCCACGCTGGTGCAGAGCCCGCTGCCCGATGGCCTGTTCATTCCGCAGCGTGATGGCAACGGCCTGTCCCAATACACCCAGCTTGTCCGTGACGACACTGGTGCAGTCACCGGTGCGACCGTGGTTACCAACCCGATCGCGCCCGATGGCTCGCTCAACACGCCCATCGGTTTGCAGTTGCCGCCTTTCCAGGAAAACTTCTTTGGCAACTCACCGAAGCCGCGTCTTTCCTTGGGCGTAGGTGTGAACTGGAACTCGCCCTTCGGCCCGTTCCGGATCGACCTTGCTCACACTTTTCTCAGCCAGGAAGGCGATGAAACCAAAACGCTTTCGTTCAACGTAGGAACATCATTCTAATGTTTAAGATCATCAAGCCGGCGCTCGTAGCTGGCCTCGCCATTGCTGCCATTTCCGCTCCTGCCAGCGCGCAGGTGAACGGCATGGCCACTTCGAACATCGGCCTTACGGTCGCCAATTCGCAGGCCCTGCAGACCGGTTTCCAGCAGATCAACACCACTTACCAGTCGCAGATCACGCAGGTGGAGCAGCTTAACCAGCAGCGTATGCAGCTGGTCCAGCAGCTCGATACCAACAACGATGGCAACCTCGACGAAGCCGAGCAGGCCGTGCTGAACGAGAGCAACCCCACCGTGCAGCAGATCGGCCAGCTGGAATCGCAGATCGGCGAACTGCAGCGGCCGACACAGCTTGCGCGCCTTTATGTCGTCAACCAGGTCGGCCAGAACTACGCGGCTGCTGTCGACCAGGTAATGACCAACCGCGACATCAAGGTGATGCTGGCTCCCGAAGCGGTCGATTTCGCTGTCGAGGGTCTGGATGTCACCGCGCTGGTGGTGGAAGCGCTCAACGCCCGCCTGCCTTCTGTTTCGATCACGCCGCCGCAGGGCTGGCAGCCGAACCAGGCAACCGTGGAACTGATGCAGGAAGTGCAGCGCATCTACGCGATCTTCGCGCAGCAGCAGGCCGCGCAGGCGCAGCAGCAGGGTGGCCAGGCGGCTTCCGGTGAGGAAGTTCGTCGCAACTAAGCGGCGAAGACGAGGGGCAGGGCATGAGCGACAGCGATAAGCCATACGACATTGCACGCATCCTTCAGGCCCTGCCGCATCGTTACCCGATGCTGCTGGTAGACCGGGTGGCCGAGCTGAAGATTGGCGAGGAGATCACCGCGATCAAGGCGGTGAGCTTCAACGAAGCCTTCTTCCAGGGCCATTTCCCAGGCCGCCCGATCATGCCGGGCGTGTTGCAGGTGGAAGCGCTGGCACAGGCTGCCGGTATCCTCGCCGTGGAAACGCTCGAACTCGCCGGCAGTGGCAAGCTCGTTTACTTCATGGCGATCGAGAACGCCAAGTTCCGCGCTCCGGTGGAGCCGGGCTGCCTGCTCGAGCTCAACGTCGGCTTCGTCCAGCAGCGCGCCAAGGTGTGCAAGTTCTGGGGCAAGGCCAGCGTGGACGGCAAGGTTACCTGCGACGTGCAGTTCACGGCGATGATCGCCTGATTTTATGTGCGAAGGCGCATCCGCGCCTTCATCCTCCCGGTCGATACCTCCCCCCGGATGAAGTCCGGGGGCGGTCCGGGCGGGCAGTCGCCCTTTGGCTGCCGCGACCAGGGTTTTGGGCTTGAAATACCAAGGTTGCGCCTGTAAGGGCGCGCCTTTGAGGAACTTATCAATCCTTCGGGCCGGTCGGAACCGGTCTGACAGACAAGGAAAAATGCCATGAAGGCCGATACGCATCCCGATTACCACATGATCACGGTCAAGATGACCGATGGCACCGAATTCCAGACGCGCTCCACCTGGGGCAAGGAAGGCGACACCATGACGCTGGAAATCGACCCGACCAGCCACCCGGCATGGACCGGCGGCCCGCAGCGCATCCAGGACGGTGGCCGCGTTGCCAAGTTCAACAAGCGTTTCGGCGGTCTCTCGCTCAAGAAGTAAGCGAGCGCTCGCAAGCGACATTCGAAAGGGCGGTTCTGCGGGGCCGCCCTTTTTCGTTGGTGCTACCAGCCGTCCTTGCCCCACTTCCCGTCGGGCGAGGGCGTGAAGGTCAACGTGCCGCTCAGCCGTCGTTCGCCACCGTGATCCAGCTGGTGATGCTGGCCATCGTTCACCGGAATCTCGGGGAAATCCTCGTAAGGACGCACGCCCTCCAGCGTGGCGGCGTTGATTGCGTACATATCCGGATCGGATCGCGGCTGGTGAAAGCAATGGATGCCGCATTTCGCGCAGAAGTGATGCTTCGCCGCATGGGTGTTGAAGCTGTAGCAGGTGAGCGCATCCTCGCCCGCAGTCACTTTCAGAGCTTCGAGCGGGATATAGACCATCACCGCCCCCTTCATCGCGCAGATCGAGCAATTGCAGCGCGATCCGCTGAGCTCCTCCGGGACCTCCGCCTCGAACTGCACCGATCCGCAGTGGCAGCTGCCTGTCCTGATCATCGTGCCATCACCCCCACGGCCTTTCGCGATACCATTTCGTGATCACATACTTCAGCCCCTGGCGCACCTTCATCCCGTGATGAAGCGTGTTGGGGTTGTAGCGACCATCTTCGCGCCGGTTGTTCCAGCACACCAGTGTGCCGGTTTCGGGCTGGAAGGTCTTCTTGATGGTCTTGAACCGTGTGCCGCCGCCTGACGAAACATCGTTCAGGTAGATCATGAAGGTCCATGTGCGGTTGCCCGCGACGGAGCAGAATTTCTCGAAGTCCGGCCCGTCCGGTTCGAAATAGTCGGTATGGGGTTTGAATTCCTGCCCCACGTCATAACGCTGACCCTGCACCGGCTCGCCGTGGTCCGGGTCGATACCGTTGAGCGCGAACAAGCGGCTTTCAAGATCGCGAACTGCCGGTTCGCGCGCGTCGAGGTCGCAAGTCTCGCTGGTGCGGAAGTAATTGTCGCCATTGGCATCGGCGATGGTCGAGGGGCGGCGATTCTTGTCGATCAGCGTGATCAGCCGCTGGCACAGCGGTGCAGGCAGGAAATCGGGGCAGAACAGCAGCTCCAGCCGGTCTGTCGGGACCTGCCGCATGCCCTTTTCCGCCAGCAGGCGCGCAGTGCTCGTATCAAGGGGATTCGCCATGCTGAGGGTGATAGTGCGGCCAAGGGCAGAGGCAAGCGCGGCAACAATCTTGGCTGTGGGAGGGCGAACACGCAATTTTTGCTTTGCAAGAGCCGTCCCTTGTGCAAGAGGCGGCCTCCCGCGCGATTAGCCACTTGACCGGCGCGCGCAGGGCCCTACCAGCCACGCATCCTGGCATGCGTTGCCCGGGAATATGGCGATCGTAGCTCAGTTGGTTAGAGCGCCGGTTTGTGGTACCGGAGGTCGGGGGTTCGAGACCCCTCGATCGCCCCATTTTCCCCCCCTGCATAGCTGCCGATCTTGAATGCCGAGAAAAGGGGCAGGCAGCATGGCGACTTTCCTCAATTCACCCGATTGGGACGAGCACGAGCGGATCGAGCTGGTGCATGACCGGGTATCGGGCCTCACGGCCATTCTTGCGCTGCACTCCACCCATTGTGGCCCCGGCGCGGGCGGCACGCGCTTCTGGCATTATGCCGATCCGGCCGATGCGATGACCGATGCCCTGCGCCTTTCACGCGGGATGAGCTACAAGAACGCCATGGCGGGTCTGCCGATGGGCGGCGGCAAGGCGGTGGTGCTGCTCGATGCAGACCGGCGCAAGACTGACGCGATGCTCGCCGCATTTGGCGATGCGGTGGAAGCGCTGGGCGGCGCTTACGTGACAGCAGAGGACGTTGGCGCCAGCGAAGCGGACATGGTCGCCATTGCGCAGCGCACCCGTCACGTCTGCGGCCTTCCGGCAGAACCGGGCATGGCGGGCGGAGATCCCGGACCGTTTACGGCTTTCGGTATCTACCAGGGCATCAAGGCGGCGGTGGAATTCAAGCTGGGCAAGGCGAGCATGGCGGGCGTGCATGTGGTCTTGCAAGGCTGCGGCAGCGTGGGCGGCGGCGTGGCGCGCCTGCTGGCAGCCGATGGCGCAAAACTGACCGTGGCCGATATAGATGACGCCAAGGCAGCGGCGCTGGCTGACGCTGTCGGCGGCAAGGCGGTTGCGGCGGCCGAGATCATGGCCACGCCGTGCGATGTCTTTTCGCCCAATGCGCTGGGCGCGATCCTCGACGCTACCGGCATCGCTACACTCGATTGCGCGATCGTGGCAGGCGGTGCGAACAACCAGATCGCGCGGCCCGAAAACGGGCTGGAACTGTGGCAGCGCGATATTCTCTATGCGCCCGATTACGTGATCAACGCTGGTGGCATCATCAATGTCAGCCTCGAATATCTCGCCCGGCGCGACGGCCAGCCGTGCACCGTGGACGAGGTGAATCGCCGGATTGGCCAGATCCCCGACAGGCTGCGCGAAATCTGGCACCAAAGTGCGGAAAAAGGGCAGGGCGCGGAAATTGTGGCGGGTGACATGGCCCGCAAGCTGATCGGTCGCTGACAGCAAGCTGACGGCAAGGGCGGAATCGGCGCAATTCGGGCATCTCGCCCTTGTGATCCGGTCCCGCAACTGCCAAAGGGACAAGCTCAATTTCGCGACTGAAATTCTTTGTTCCGATGCACGGTTTTGCCAATCCTGCCCGCTTCCTGAGGCTCGCCAAATGGCTCACCCCGCTTTTGCTGGTGAGCGGTGTCGTGCTGACCCTCGTTTCGCTGGTACCCGGCTATGCCAACGCCCCGCCTGACAGGCTGATGGGCGATTCGGTGAAAATCCTCTTCATCCACGTTCCCGCCGCATGGCTGGGGATGGGCGGCTGGACGACGATTGCCATCGCCAGCCTGGTGGAACTGGTGTGGCGGCACCCGCTGGCAGCCATCGCTGCGCGCGCGGCGGCAGTGCCCGGCGCGGTGTTTGCTTTCATCTGCCTTGCCACCGGATCGATTTGGGGCCGCCCGACCTGGGGAACATGGTGGGTCTGGGATGGCAGGCTCACTTCCATGCTGGTGCTGCTGTTCCTCTATCTTGGCTATATTGCGCTGTCCTCGGCACTGGCGCGCGAAGGTTCTTCCAGGCGCATCGCCGCGATCTTCGGCATCGTGGGGGCTGTGAACATCCCGATCATCAACCGTTCGGTGGTGTGGTGGAACTCGCTGCACCAGCCGCCCAGCCTGACGATGGGCAATTCCGCGATTGATCCGGTCTATCTCTACCCGCTCCTTGGCGCTACGCTGGGTTTCAGCCTGCTGTTCGGGGCGCTGGTGCTGATGCGGATGCGCACGATCCTGGCAGACATGCAGGCAGAGGCGCGCCTGCGCCGCAAGGCCATGCAGGCGGCAGAGGGACTTTAAGAGAGCTACCAATGCGCGAAACATTCGACATGATGGCCTTCGTGCATGGCGCATATGCGGTGACGATTGTCAGCGTGGTGGTATTGCTGGGCTGGAGCTGGCTTGCCATGCGCAAGGCCGAGAAAAGGCGTGACGAGGCGAGAGGCGACAGGTCCGAGAAATGAGCACCGGGATCAAACCGAAACACCAGCGGTTGGTGCTGCTGATCATCGCGCTGGTGGCGCTTGTGGGGGCAGGGCTGCTCGCGGCATGGGCGCTGCGCAACCAGGCCAACTATTTCTACCTGCCCAGCGAAATCGTGTCCGAAGCCCCGGGGCCAGACGAGGCGGTGCGCCTTGGTGGCATGGTGGAGATGGGCTCGATCAACACGGCTGAGGACGGCGTGACCGTGCAGTTCATCGTCGGCGATGGCGATGCCCGCGTGCCGGTCAGCTTTACCGGCATCGTGCCGGCGCTGTTCGTGGAAGGATCGGGTGTGGTCGCCGAAGGCAGCATGGGCGCGGATGGCACTTTCATTGCTACCAACCTGCTCGCCAAGCATGATGAGAACTACATGCCGCGCGAACTGGAAGGCATGTCGACCGAAGAAGTCCGTGCCGAGATCGAGGCGACCTTGGAATGATTGCAGAATTCGGGCTTGCCGCGCTCTGGCTCGCTGCTGCGCTTGCGGGCTTGCAGCTGTTTGCCGGCTTCATGGGCCTGCGCCCTGGAGGCGGAGGGATAGCCGTGCTGGCGCGTCCGGCCGCGCTGGTGCAGGCTTTGCTGTGCGGTATATCCTTCCTCGTCTTGCTCTGGCTGTTCGCCCGGACAGACCTTTCCGTGGCGCTGGTTGCGGCAAACTCGCACTCTGCCAAGCCGCTGATTTTCAAGCTTTCTGGTACCTGGGGTAACCATGAAGGCTCGATGCTGCTGTGGGTCACCGTGATGGCGCTGGCTGGCGGTCTGATCGCCTTTATCGAGCGGCGCCTGCCAGAAAAGACCATGCTGGCAACGCTTGGCGCACAGGCCTTCGTTGCGCTGGGTTTCTATGCCTTCCTGCTGTTCAGTTCCAACCCGTTCGAGCGGCTTCCGGTCGCGCCGATGGAGGGTAACGGCCTCAATCCGCTGTTGCAGGATATCGGCCTCGCCTTCCATCCGCCCACGCTTTATTTCGGTTATGTCGGCCTGTCGGTGGCGTTCAGCTTTGTGGTCGGCGCGCTGCTGACGCGGCAGGTAACACCGGAATTTGCCCGCGTGATGCGCCCTTGGGTGCTGGGCGCATGGTGCCTGCTGACGGTGGGCATCACTGCTGGTTCCTACTGGGCTTATTACGAGCTCGGCTGGGGCGGCTGGTGGTTC
>CAYXTJ010000046.1:0-16370 GCA_964467715.1 uncultured Sphingomonadaceae bacterium | reverse complement strand
GCGTGGGCGAAGCGGTGCGACGCGCGGTGGAAGCTGGCGTGAAGGACATCATCTGCGAGGTTGACCGGCTCGACCAGATCGAACCCGCGCTGGCCGCAGGGGCAAGCCATCTGCTGCTCGACAATATGAACCCCGAAACGCTGCGCGAAGCCGTGGCCATGGTGGCAGGCCGCGTGCCGCTCGAGGCATCGGGCGGCATCAACCTCGATACCATTGCCGCCAAGGCCGCGACGGGTGTGAACTACGTCTCCGTCGGCCGCCTGACGCAAAGCGCGCCTGCTGCCGATATCGGACTGGACTTCACGCCGCTATGATCCGCCTTCCATTCGTCATTGCGAGGCGCCGCAGGCGACGCGGCAATCCAGTGCCGCCTCGCAAGACCTCCCTGGATCGCCGCGCGACCGTGTCGCTCGCGATGACGATGATGGCGCCATTGCTTTCCGCGACCGTCCATGAGCAAGCCTACCAGTGCACCATCCCCACTGCGCCGCAATCGGTGCCGCGCATCGAGCAGGACGGGCCCACGCGGCAGATGCCGGTCAATGGCTATACCCTCGCGCTGAGCTGGAGCCCGGAGTTCTGCCGCAACCGCACCAGCAACCCGCGCCTGCCAGAAGCCGGTGTGCTGGTGTTTGGCCAGCCCCCAGCCCCATAGCCGCTTTTGGAAGGCGTAGACACCAAGCCCGACTCCAGGCGACATGAAGTGGACCAGCGGATCCTCCGTTTGCGGCGCGCAGGCGGCAATGCTGGCGAACACCAGCGGTGCGAGAACCCGCATGGCTATCTCCGCTCCTCGAAGAAGCGCGTCAGCAAGTCAGCTGCCTCGGAGGCCCCCACTCCAGAGACGACTTCGGGCGCGTGCAGGCACTGGTCCTGCGTGAACACGCGCGCGCCATGCGCCACGGCGCCGCCCTTTGGGTCCTCCGCGCCGTAGACGAGGCGAGCGATGCGCGCATGGCTGATCGCGCCTGCGCACATCGCGCAAGGCTCCAGCGTGACGTAGAGCTCGCAGCCGATGAGGCGTTCGGAGCCCAGCGCGCGCGCAGCCATGCGCAGCGCCACGATCTCCGCATGGGCGGTGGGGTCATGGTCCGTGCGGGTGAGGTTGTGGCCTTCGCCGATCACAATCCCGTCCTTCACCACCACCGCGCCCACTGGCACTTCACCCGATTCCCCGGCAATGCGGGCATGGGCCAGCGCCTGCAGCATCGGATCGGGAAGGGGCCAGCGAGTCATGCGATTCTCGCTAGACTCTCTGCGCAAAGGCGGCAATGGGCGGTTTCCGGCGCTTTTTCGGGGCGTCAATTGCTTGACGGGGGTGCGCCTCACATGTATGCGCGCGCCTTCTTCCAGCATTAGCTGTTACTGATTCACACTCGAGCGAGAGAGTTTTCGCCATGTCGCGCATTTGCGAACTTACCGGCAAGGGCCGCCAGGTCGGCAACAATGTCAGCCACGCCAACAACAAGACCAAGCGTGTCTTCCTGCCCAACCTGCAGAACGTCACGCTGATCAGCGAAAAGCTGGACCGCAGCTTCAAGTTCCGCGTTTCCACGCAGGGCCTGCGCTCGGTCGAGCACAATGGTGGCCTCGACAACTGGCTGCTGAAGACCAGCGACACCAAGCTTTCTACCAATGCGCAGAAGGTGAAGCGTGAGCTGAAGAAGGCTATCGCTGCTGCCTGATCGGGCGAAGCCGCAAGGCTGGCCACGACATCAGGGCGCGTTTCGAATCAGGGCGCTGGGGCTTCTGCCCGGCGCCCTTTTTCGTGCCTGTCTTCCTGTGATGGCGAATCGGGCTCGAAGCGCAGCTTGGCAAGCAGGCTGCGCTGCAGGATCGAGCGGTTGTCATCCGATGCCAGCCACACGGTAACCGCGCCATCATCGCGCGGTTCGATGGCGATAGCTTCCCAGTTCTCGCGCGGGACCAGTTCCTCCAGCTGCAGGATCGGGGTGACGGGCAATTCCTCCTCCACGCCCAGTTCGCCCGGATCGGCCACGGCGATCATCGCCTCGAACACCGGATTGGCCAGCACCACCCGGCGCAGCACGATCAGCACGCGCCCGTCGGGCAGCTGCGCCATGTCCGTGGGGCTGTATCCTTCGGGATAGCGGGCGCGGAAGCGGCGATAGCGCGCGCCCACCACCGGATCGCCCTGGATCAGATAGCCTTCGCTGCCCGTTTCGCGCAGCAACAGGAAATGGCCGTTATCGAGCCGCGCCATCGCCTCTACCCCGCCATTCTTGCTCCAGTTGCGGGCAAAGGGCAGCTCCAGATAGCCATCGGGCACGCCATCGCCGGCATAGCGATAGATCGTGTGGCGGAACTCGCATCCCACCCAGAACAGGTCTGCGGCGTGGTCGTAGGTCACCGATTCGATATCAAACAGCTAGTCCACCGGAATGCCGGTGGGTTGCAGGCGCTGCATGCTCGCCTGCCGTGCCGCATCAGGGTCCAGGTCAGGGCGCGGCATGGTGAGCAGCGTGCCGCGATCGGAAAACAGGCGCAGGCGCTCGCCATCCAGCAGGCCCATCGCCGAAT
The DNA here is from genome assembly GCA_964467715.1 of uncultured Sphingomonadaceae bacterium. Classification (GTDB taxonomy): domain Bacteria; phylum Pseudomonadota; class Alphaproteobacteria; order Sphingomonadales; family Sphingomonadaceae; genus Alteraurantiacibacter. The sequence goes on along the minus strand of CAYXTJ010000046.1, from coordinate 13,829 downwards.
AGCCGCCGAACTCCACGCCGGAGCCGTCCAGCTCCCACAAGCCACACCACAAAGCCGCCGCGTTCCTCCGCGGTGACCGACAAGTGAGTGAGCGTGATTGCGGTCGAGGCACCCTCGGCGGCCGGGCTGCGCAACCAGGTGCCGGGTGCCAGCGCCAGCATCAGGAGCGCCAGCGCTGCCAGTCGCCGCTTGGGAAATTTCACTGCGATGCGCCCCAAGGACAGGGGCTTACGGCATGGGGCCGGTGAACAGCAGCGGATCAAGCCGCGCATCGCGCCACTTGATGCTCCAGTGCAGATGCGGGCCGGTGGCGCGCCCGGAAGAGCCGATATGGCCCAAGAGCTGGCCCTGCTCCACCACGTCCCCTTCCTTCACCGCGATATCCGACAGGTGCAGGAAGGCGGAATTGAGGCCGTGGCCGTGGTCGATGATGAGGAGGTTTCCTTCAAGGCTGAAGGGCCTGTCCGTGGCCAGCGTCACCACCCCGCTTGCAGGCGCGACAAAGGGGTTGCCGCTGCCGCCCGTGGCGATGTCGATGCCCGAATGATAGCTGCCCGGCTCCCCGCGATAGATGCGCTGCGAGCCGAAGCGGCCCGAGATGCGCCCGGTGAGCGGCCAGATGAAATCCTTTTCCCAGCCGGTGGCGGGGGCATCCTGCGTACGCGCGGCGTTGATCTGCGCCAGTTCGGGGCGGCGGCGCTCCATGAAGGATGCGCTGGGGCCGCCTGCACTGCGCGCAACATTGACGTGTTCGATGTTCCAGTTGCGCGGCGCGATCACAACCGGCGTGGCGATGGTGGAACCGTCTGCCATGGTGGCGACGAATTCTTCCTGCCCGGCAGCATCGCGGTCAAAGGCGGCGAAGAAGGCGCCGTCGGGTTCCAGCACCAGCTCCTGCGTGCCCAGCCGCGCGCTGACAGCGCCGGTGGGGGCAAGGCCGCGGACCCAGCCGCCTTGCGTGCGCTCGCCAAGAATCGCGAATTGCGTGCGCGGGGCGGGTTCATTCGCTGCGGGGGCAGCGGGCTGTGCGGCGGTGTCTTCAGCGCTAGCCGAAGCAGCGGCATACCCGCCTGCCAGCAGCACCCCCAGACACAGAGGAATGGCTGCAAGGGCGAGGCGCTGCATTCAGCCCTCCAGCGCGCGGCGAGTGGATGCTTCGCAGGAGGAATAGGGCTCCTGCCGCTCCACGCTCCAGTAGATCAGCTCTTCCAGCGCGATGGTTTCACCGGTCACCGCGCACAGCACGTAATTTCCGGGGCGGACCACGCGAAAGCCGTTGGGTCCGTAGATCAGCGTGGCGGGTTCGTCTGACGGTGACATCAACATGGAGCGCCTCCTAACAACAGGGCGGGTTCAAAGCAATTTCGGCCTAGAGCAGCTTGGGCTGCCCGGTTTCGGGCGGTGCGGGCTTTGGCGCGGGTTTCTTCTTCGCGCCGCCCGGCACCACCTGCAAGTCGCCATCGGCGAACCGTATAGCGAGTGAAGGCTTTCCCTGCGCTGAAGCACGGCTGGTCACGGCGTGGCCTTCCGGATCGAGCACCATGGCATAGCCGCGCGAGAGCGGCTTTTCCGGATGGAGCTGTTCGGCCAGGCGAGCGAGCGAGGCGAGTTGCTGGCGCTTGTCGGCAATCGGACGGGTGACGAGCGCGGGGGCAAGGCGCACCCTCTCGAGCCGCGCTTGCGATTCGGCCAAATTGCGGGTGAGCACGGCGGGCGAAAGGCGCAATTGCGCCAGCCGTTCGCGGCCATGCGCGGCCTTGTCCACCAGACCGCGGCGCAGGCGTTCCGCCAGATCGTCAAGTTTCTGTGCTTGCGGTTGCAGCAGTTGGTCAGGCCTGGGCAAGCGCTGGGCGCGCGCTTCCAGCCGCTCCCGGCCCAATTGCACCGGGCGCATCGCGGTGCGGCGCTGGCGCAGGCTGAGGTCATCCAGCTTATTGGCGAGGTCTGCCCGCACCGGCACGGCCATTTCCGCTGCCGCCGTGGGCGTGGGCGCGCGCCTGTCTGCCGCGAAATCGCACAGGGTTGTGTCCGTCTCGTGACCGACCGCGCTGATCACGGGGATGGGCGAACCGGCCACGGCGCGTACCACCACTTCCTCGTTGAAGGCCCACAGATCCTCGATCGAACCGCCGCCGCGCGCCACGATCAGCAGGTCTGGCCGCGCGCCTTCGGGCATCGCGCCGAAACCGCGCACGGCAGCCGCCACCTGCTCCGCCGCGCCTTGTCCCTGCACCAGCACGGGCCAGACGAGCACGTGGCTGGGGAAGCGGTCTGCCAGCCGGTGGAGGATATCGCGAATCACCGCGCCGGTGGGCGATGTGACCACGCCGATAGTGCGCGGGATGAAGGGCAGGCCCCGCTTGCGTTCGGACGCGAACAGCCCTTCCGCCTCGAACCGGCGGCGGTTCTTCTCCAGCAGTGCGAGCAGCGCGCCTTCGCCGGCGATCTCCATGCTCTCCATCACGATCTGGTATTTCGAACGACCGGGATATATGGTGATCTTGCCCGTCGCGACCACTTCGATCCCGTCCTCCGGCACGAAGGACAGGCGCTGTGTGGTGCCGCGCCACATCACCGCGTCGATCACCGCCTTCTCGTCCTTCAGGCTGCAATAGAGGTGACCGGAGGCGGCGCGCTTCACGCCGGAAAGCTCGCCGCGCAGCTTCACATAGCCGAAACGGTCCTCCACCGTGCGCTTCAGCGCCTGCGAAATCTCGGTGATGGTCAGCGCAGCGGAATTGTCCCCGGCGCTCTCCTTGGCTACCAGCCCATCTCTTGCAGAATCGAAATCGGAGTTAGGACCGGGCATGAATATCCTCTTGCTGGGATCGGGCGGACGCGAACATGCGCTGAGCTGGAAGCTGGCGCAATCCCGCGTGATCGCCAAAGAGGGCGGAAAGCTGTTTGCATCCCCCGGAAATCCGGGAATCGCAGACCATGCGGAATGTTTCGACATGGATGTGACCGACCATGATCTGGTGATCGCCTTCTGCGAGCAGGAGCAGGTCGGCCTCGTCGTGATCGGCCCCGAAGCGCCGCTGGTGGATGGCCTTGCCGATTCGCTGCGCGCCGAAGGTTTCGCCGTGTTCGGCCCGAGCAAGGCCGCCGCCCAGCTAGAAGGCAGCAAGGCTTTCACCAAGGAACTGTGCGACCGCGCCAATATCCCCACCGCCGGTTACGTGCGCACCACTTCGCTGGAACAGGCACGCGAAGCGCTGGCGCGGTTCAACCCGCCCTATGTCCTCAAGGCCGATGGCCTCGCCGCGGGCAAGGGCGTGGTGATCCCCGAAACGCTGGCAGAAGCCGAGGACGCGCTGGCAGACATGTTCGGCGGCCAGTTCGGCGAAGCAGGTGCGGAAGTGGTGATCGAGGAATTCATGGAAGGCGAGGAAGCCAGCTTCTTCGCCCTGACGGACGGTGCCAGCATCGTCTCCTTCGGCACCGCGCAGGATCACAAGCGTGTTGGCGACGGCGATACCGGCACCAACACCGGCGGCATGGGCGCATACAGTCCCGCCCCGATCATCACGCCCGAACTGCGTGCCGAGGTGATGCAGAAGATCATCACCCCCACCGTGCGCCAGCTGGCGGACGAGGGCACGCCCTATTCCGGCGTGCTCTATGCCGGGCTGATGCTGACCAGCGAAGGCCCCAAGCTGGTGGAATACAACTGCCGCTTCGGTGATCCGGAATGCCAGGTGCTGATGATGCGGCTGGAGGAAGACCTTGCCGATTACATGCTCGCCTGCGCCAACAATGCGCTGGGCAGCATGGAGCGACCGCGCTTCTCCAGCGACACCGCGATGACCGTGGTGATGGCCGCCAAGGGCTATCCCGGCACGCCCGAAAAGGGCGGCAAGATCGTGATCGGCGATGCCGAGGCGGACGGCGCCAAGGTCTTCCACGCAGGCACCGTGCTGGATGATGACGGGACCTTGCGCGCCAATGGCGGCCGCGTGCTGAACGTGACCGCCAGGGGCACCGACATCAAGGCCGCGCAGGACGCTGCGTATGCTGCGGTGAAGAAGATCGATTTCGAGAGCGGCTTCTATCGCAGCGATATCGGCTGGCGCGAAATCGCGCGGGGGTGATCCATTGCTCCGTCATTCCCGCGGAGCCGGGAATGACGAGGGCGAGCTTTCCTACACCCCGCTCCCCCCTCCATCACCGGCGCAAATGAAAACCCGCCCGGCCCTTCTCTGCACACCTCTTTCAACGTGCAGATCAGGCAGGCGGGTTTTTCGCTTCAGGACCGTGTTCCATGTGTTCCACGCCTTTAAAACAAAGCGGAAAACGGAACGTGCCGGAGCGGCCTTATCCCAGCTTGGAAGCCATCAACTTGGCGAGGTCTTCTTCCGGACGCGCGCCGTAATGGCTGATGATCTCAGCCGCCGCGATGGCGCCCATCTTCAGGCTGGTTTCCAGGCTCTCGCCCTTCACATAGCCGGCAAGGAAGCCTGCCGCGAACAGATCGCCCGCGCCCGTGGTATCAACCACCGCATCGACCGGCTCTGCCGCGACCGAAGCGGTCTCGCCGCCGGAAATGGCAACTGCGCCCTTCTCGCTACGGGTCACGACCAGCGTGGGCACCTTGTCCTTCAGCGCGGCGATACCGGCGTCGAAGTCTTCCTCGCCGGTGATCGCACCCAGCTCCACCTCGTTGGCGAAGAGGATATCGATCAGACCGTCATTGATCAGCGCGCGGAAATCATCGCCATAGCGCGCGATCACGAAGGCATCGGACAGGGTGAAGGCGACCTTGCGGCCAGCGGCCTTGGCGGTTTCGATGGCGCGGCGCATGGCAGCGCGCGGCTCTTCCGGATCCCACAGATAGCCTTCGAGGTAGAGGATCTTCGCGCCGCCGATGGCCTCTTCATCCAGCGCGCTGGCAGGCAGGAACTGCGAGGCGCCGAGGAAGGTGTTCATCGTGCGCTGGCCATCGGGTGTCACGAAGATCAGGCAGCGGGCGGTGGGTGGTTCGCCTTCACGGGCGGGCGTATCGTAATCGATGCCGACAGCGCGGATATCATGCGCGAAAACGCTGCCCAGCTGGTCTGCCGCGACCTGCCCCACGAAGGCGCATTGCGCGCCAAGGGCGGAAAGCCCGGCGAGGGTGTTGGCCGCCGAACCGCCGCTGATTTCGCGGGCGGGGCCCATCGCGTCATACAGCGCCGTCGCCTGGTCAGCGTCGATCAGCGTCATGCCACCCTTGGGCATGCCCAGCTCCTCGATCAGTTCGTCGGAGCAGGAGGACACTACATCGACAATAGCGTTACCGATGGCGATTACATCATAGCGTGGTTCGGACATGGAATTCCCTGTATCGTGGAGCAGTTCTCTCTCCCATTGACTTGGACGCTAGGAACAGCAATCGCAAGGACGAATGACCGCCATCCTCGCCAGTTTCACCCGCGCATTGGGCCAGTTGAGCGATGGCAAGGTGCTGCGCATCCTCGCCAGGAGCATTGGCGTGACGCTGGTGGCCTTCGTCCTCGTGGCGACGGCGGGGTGGTATGCTTTCGATGCCGCGCTGGAATGGGCCGGACTGGGTGATACGCGGTTTGCCGGCGCTGGCGGCTTGCGGCAGATTGCATCCTTCCTGCTGGCCGTGACCGGGCTGTGGCTGGTGTGGCGCGTGGTCGCCATGGCAGTGATCCAATTCTATTCCGAGGACGTGGTGCGCGCGGTGGAAGCGCGGCATTATCCGCAAGCAGCGAGCGCTGCGCGCGATCTCGATACGGGCGAGCAGCTCCGCGCGGCGCTTGGTGGCGCAGGCCGGGCGCTGCTGGCCAACCTTGTTGCCCTCCCCTTTGCGTTGGCGCTGCTGTTTACAGGCGTGGGCACGGCGCTGCTGTTCTGGTTCGTCAATGCCCGGCTGATCGGGCGCGAGATGCAGGACATGGTGTGGCTGCGCCATGCGCCCAAGGGCGCTGGCAAGGAAGCGGGGGCTGCTACGGAACTTTGCCCCGTTTCGGGCGTAGAGCGGTTCCTGCTGGGCGGTGTGGTGGCCGCCCTGCTGGCGTTACCTTTCGTCAACTTCCTCGCGCCAGTGCTGGGAGCGGCGAGTGCGACGCATCTGGTCCACCGCAAGCGAGAGGCGTGACATGAGGCTGGCTGTTCCTGTTTTTGCGGCAATGCTGTTGTCGGCCTGCGCCACCGCGCCCAGCGGCACGCAAACCGCGCCGCCACCGCCGCGCCCGCCAGCGCAGTCGCAATCCGTGCCGCCCAGCGCGCCTCCGCCGCCGCCGGTGGAGGGCTTCCGCATGCCCGAAATCATGCAGGGGCCGGGCCTGTCCGGCGTGATCCGCGAAGGGGCGAATTCGCTGGTGGCGCAATTCGGTCAGCCACGGCTCGACGTGGCGGAAGGTGACATGCGCAAGCTGCAATTCGCTTCCGGCGCATGCGTGATGGATATCTTCCTCTACCCGCTGCGGCCCGATGCCGAGCCGGTGGCCACCTGGATCGAAACCCGCCGCGCCAGCGACGGTGCGGAAGTGGACCGGCTGGCCTGCATGCAGGCGCTTCGCCGCTCGAACTGACGGGGATGCGCGGCAGGTAACCCGAATTTAAGCCTATTGCGGCAAGACTGCGCCCCGAACGAGGGAACAAAGCGATAGACATGACTGCGCAATTTGCCGATTTCACCCGCCAGGCCGCTGCCGATGGCGTGATTACCGACGAGGAAATCCTGACCCTGCGCCAGTCCGGCTGGGCTGACGGGCACATCCTGCGCGAAGAGGCAGAGGCGATCTTTGCCCTGCAGCACGCGCTTTCCGCCCCTACCGAAACATGGAGCGATTTCTTCGTCGAGGCGCTGCGCACCTATGTGCTCAACGGCTCCGAACCGCGCGGCTATGCCAGCCAGGAAGAGGCCGAGTGGCTTATTCGCGTGGTCGCAGCAGACGGCAAAGTCTGCTCCCTGACCGAGTTTGAGCTGCTGGTGCAGGTGATCGAAATGGGCAGCAACGTTCCCGAAAGGCTGAAGGCCTTCGTGCTCGAAACGCTCGAGCGCGAAGTCCTGACCGGCACTGGCCCCACCCGCTGTGGCGGTGAATTGTCCGATACCCACGTCAGCGAAGCCGAAGCCAGGATGCTGCGCCGCGTTGTCTTCGGCCTTGCCAGCGATCGCCCCGGCGCGGTCAGCCAACGCGAGGCAGAAATGCTGTTCCGCCTGAAGGATGCTACGCTGGAAAGCGCCAACCATCCCGATTTCAAGCGCATTTTCGTGCAGGGCGTGGGCATTTACCTGCTCGCCTTCGCCAATGAGAGTGCGCATGTGAGCCGTGACCGGAGGCTGGAGCTGGAAAGCTTCGTGGCAGACACCAAGCCCCAGATCGGCCGCTTCATGGGCCAGATGGCAAAGTCTGCCCCCAATGCCTTCGGTGTGGTCTTCGGCAAGAAGCAGCCGGCTCCCTCGCATGGGGACAAGGTGGCCCAGGCTGCCGAATTCACGCCGTATGAGCAGGACTGGCTCGACGCGCAGATGGCCGACAACGGCCAGATCGACGCGTATGACGCGGCGCTGCTGGAATTCATCGCCGAAGAAACCGGCGAGGCCTGAGGCTCGCTCAGCCCAACTGGGCGAAATCCTGCGCGATAAGCTGCTGCCAGCGCTTCTGTCGGTGAGTGTAGAAGAACCTGGCGAAGGCGCAGGCGACGGGTGTCAGCACCCCCGCCTCGATTTCGACGCGGTCAGTATAGCGCGTGCCGTCGCCCTCGGGTTCGATCACCATCATGTGATCCAATCTGGAAATAAGGCCGCCGCGCCCCTTGTCGCGCATTTTGTAGCCTGAAGGCTGCTCCGGCTGGTATTCGATACCGATCACCTGCTCACCCACAGGCAGCACGCCGAAAGCGCGCAGGCCCGCATGGTAGACGCGGTGTTCCCACTGCGCAGGCCACCCGCCATCGCGGGACGTGAACGCAAGGATCGGCTGCGCCACGTAAAGCAGCAGCGCAGGCCGCCTGACCTGCTCCCACACCTTTTCGGGCGGGAGCGCGAAGTGGCTGGAAACCGTTACCCGCCCCAAGGCATCAGACCATGAAGCTTTCGCCGCAGCCGCAAGCGCCCTTGGCATTGGGATTGTCGAACACGAAACCGGCGGTGAAATCATCCTCCACCCAGTCCATCGTGCTGCCGACGAGGTAAAGCACCGAAGCGCCGTCGATGTAGAAGATGCCGCCGGGCGTTCCGATCTTCTCGTCGAACTTGTCTTCGCTGCTGACGTAGTCGACCGAATAGGCGAGGCCCGAACAGCCGCGACGCGGGGTGGACAGCTTCACGCCGATCGCATCCTCTGGCGCCTTGGCCATCAGGTCCGCCACGCGCTTTTCGGCAGCGGGCGTGAGGATCACGGCGGCCTTGGGAGCGGGGCGTTTGGTGGTGGTTTCGGTCATATCACAGCATCCCGAGCTCGAGGCGTGCCTCGTCGCTCATCTTGGAAGGGTCCCACGGCGGGTCCCAGGTCACATTCACTTCGGCATCGCGCACGCCGGGGATGGAGCCGACACGCAGCTCGATTTCGCCCGGCATGGTTTCGGCCACGGGGCAGTGCGGCGTGGTCAGCGTCATGGTGACGGCCACGTCAGCCTCTTCCGAAACCTCGACGCCGTAGATTAGGCCGAGGTCATAGATGTTCACCGGGATTTCCGGGTCATAGATGTCCTTCAGCGCATCGATCACGGATTCGTACAGCACGCCGCCCGGCTCACCCGTGCTCGCGGCTTCGGGCTTCTTCTGCAGGAAGACCTCGAGATAGTCGCGCTTGCGCTCCAGCTTCTCGGACGCGGTTTCTTCCGCATCGGCGACCTTGGCGCGCTGCGGCTTCTCGACCGCATCGACGATCTCTGCATTCGGGGGCGGTGCCGCCACGAAATCTGTCTTGTCCTCTGGCTTGTCCATCAGCCGAAAATCCTCTTGGTGCGTTCAATGCCGCGCAGGAGCGCGGCGACATCTGCCTCATCGCTGTAGAGGCCGAAACTGGCGCGGGCCGTGGCCGACACGCCGAGGTGATCCATAAGCGGCTGGGCGCAATGATGCCCGGCGCGAATGGCCACATTTTCCTCGTCCAATATCGTGCCGAGATCGTGCGGGTGAATACCATCGATCAGGAAACTGACGATTCCCGCCGAATCCTCGGGCCCGAACAGGGTAACATCGTTCATGCCCACCAGCGCATCGCGCAACTGGGCGACAAGCGCAGTTTCGTGCGCTTGGATCGTCTCCAGCCCGACTTCCGCAACGTAATCACACGCAGCACCGAAGGCGACAGCCTCCGTAATCGCAGGCGTTCCAGCTTCGAACCGCTGCGGCGGCGGGGCATAGGTGGTGCGCTCGAAACTGACCTTGTCGATCATCGCGCCGCCACCCTGATAGGGCGGCATGTCGGCGAGAATTTCACTCCGCGCCCACAAGGCACCAATGGCGGTGGGGCCATAGATCTTGTGCGCGCTGAAGGCGTAGAAGTCGCAGCCCAGCGCGGCAACGTCGACAGGGAGGCGCGGCACGGCCTGACAGCCATCGACCAGCAGCTTCGCACCAACGCCGTGCGCCAGCCTTGCCGCGCGCTGCACATCCAGCACCGAGCCGAGCACGTTGGAAACATGCGCCAACGCCACCAGCTTGTGGTCGCCCGTCAGCATGGCTTGCGCCGCGTCGAGATCGATGCGCCCGTCTTCGGTGAGCGGGCAGATATCCAGCTTCGCCCCCTTGCGTTCCGCCAGCATCTGCCACGGCACGATGTTGGAATGGTGTTCCAACTGCGAAATCAGGACGCGGTCGCCCGCATTGATATTCGCCTTGCCCCAAGTGGCGGCGACTAGGTTGATAGCCTCGGTCGCGCCGCGGGTGAAAACGAGTTCCTCTTCCTTGCCGCCGACAAATGCCGCCACGCGGCGGCGTGCAGCTTCATAGGCAAGCGTCATGTCCGCACTGCGGGCATAAACACCGCGATGGACGGTGGCGTAATCCACGCCCAGAGCGCGCGTCATCGCGTCGATCACAGCTTGCGGCTTTTGCGCCGTGGCAGCCGAATCGAGGTAGTGCCAGGCATCGCCTGCAACGGTCTGCAGGCCGGGGAAATCGCCCTTGAGCGAAAGGCGGGGTGGGTCAGTCACGGACATAGCGCTGTCGTCCATTCACGGCTGCCACTGCGGGCGCAGCGCTGGCGCACACCGGCATTCGCCACGCGCACGCCGGCGCCATGGTCCTTTACCAGCACGCGCCACTGCATGGCGGCAACCGAATCGTCTTCGAGGTCATCGGCGGAGAAGACTAGCAACTGGTCTCCCGCATCGCCGGGATAATCGCCGATCCGGCTCTCGCTGGCGCTGCTGCGGCCAGTCGTGCCGACAAAATGCGCGATGACCGCATCATTATCGGCAAACACCTGCGCAGGCAGCGCAAGCGGGCTGTAGCTGGCGTTGGGCGCGATGCCGGTTTCCAGCTGCTGCGGACCGCAAGCGACGAGCGCGAGAGGCGCGCCGAGGAACAGGGCAAGGAGGGCGCGTGTGCGTGTCATTGACCGTCCATCGTTTGCAGCACGGCCAGCGCGGCTTCAAACAGGCGCTCAGCCTCGGCCTCGTCTTCCATCGCTGCTAAGGCATCGGCAATGAAGGCGCGGATCAGCAGGCGGCGCGCCGCATCAGGTGAAAGGCCGCGGCTGGCCATGTAGAAGCGCGCCATCTCGTCCATCTGGCCGATGGCAGCGCCGTGGGCGCACTTCACATCGTCAGCATAGATTTCCAGCTCGGGCTTGGCGTTGGCGCTGGCGCCCTTTTCCAGCAGCAGGCCCTTGAAATCCTGCGCGGCATCGGTGCGCTGGCCTTCGCGGCCGACATCGATCCGGCCGAGGAAATTGCCTGTCGCCTGGTTCCAGTGGACAGCGCGGACGACCTGGTTGGAGGTGGCATCGGGGGCGGAATGGTCGGTGCGGGTCACGAATTCGCGCACAGCATCGCCGCCGCCAATGGTGACGCCGCCGAACTCGAAATGCGCGCCTTCCGCAAGGGAGACCTGCACTTCAAGACGGGCGTAATCGGCACAGGCATTGATCGCGAACAGTTCCGCCCGTGCGCCCTTGCCCACGTTCACGCGGATGCGGCTGAGGAACGGATCGCTGCCGTCGATGACCACGCTTTCGCGGAAGGTCTCGCCGGCTTCGACGGTGACTTCGCGCCAGCTGTCGATCGCTTCGGGCGCGAACTGCCCGACAGCATCGAAATCGGCATAGCGCCAGTCTTCGTCCCTGATGGTGGGGAGTGCGCTCATGCGGCCACCGCCTCGTAGCCCTCGCTCTCGAGCTGCAGGGCCAGTTCCGGCCCGCCGCTCTTCACGATGCGGCCATTGGCGAGCACGTGGACATGGTCCGGCTTCACATAGTCGAGCAGGCGCTGGTAGTGGGTGATCAGCAGCACGCCCTTTTCGGCCGAGCGCATGATGGAATTGATGCCTTCGCCCACGGTCTTCAGCGCATCGATGTCGAGGCCGCTGTCCGTCTCGTCCAGCACGGCCAGCTTCGGGTCGAGGATGCCCATGTGGACCATCTCTGCCCGCTTCTTCTCGCCGCCGGAAAAGCCGACGTTCACGAAGCGCTTGAGCATTTCCATGTCGAGCTTGAGCAGCCCGGCCTTTTCCTTCGCCAGCTTGAGGAAATCGCCGCCCGAGAGCGGTTCTTCACCGCGCGTCCCGCGCTGGGAGTTGAGCGCCTCGCGCAGGAACTGCACGTTGGAAACGCCGGGGATCTCGACCGGGTACTGGAAGCCGAGGAACATGCCGGCAGCGGCGCGTTCATGCGGGTCCATGGCCAGCAGGTCCTCGCCCATGAAGGTGACCGAGCCTTGCGTCACCTCATACCCCGGACGACCGCCCAGCACATAGGCGAGCGTGGACTTGCCCGCACCGTTGGGGCCCATGATCGCGTGCACTTCGCCCGCGCCCACTTCAAGCGTGAGGCCCTTGAGGATTGCCTTGCCGTCAATCTCGGCGTGGAGGTTTTCGATTTTCAGCATTGTCATTCCTGTCCACCCGCCAGCTCGTCACAGCGCTGCTGCTGGACCGCGAGGCGGTTTTCAAATTCATCAAGGCGGCTGCGCATTTCGGCAAAGCGTTCGATCTCCTCGATCGAGACCTGCCCGCCATCCAGTTCGGCCCGCATGTTGCCGGTGCCGCCCATTTCATCGTTCACGAAAGCCTCGCGCTCTGCTTGCAGGTCAGCGAGTTCGGTCTGGCAGGAAGCAAGGTCATCCGCGCCGCCATCGCCGCACGCGGCAAGCGCCAGCAGCACAACTGCACCAAACTTGAACTCAGCCATGAGCGGCCTCCTGTTGCGGGGTGATCGCGGCCACGAAATCATGGTCGAAGCCTTCGGGCTTGAGCAGCGCAGCCAGCGTCTGGCAGTTGCCGTATTTCACCTTCAAGCTTTCCATGAAGGTATCGACGTATATGTCTTCCGCGTGCTTGTAGCGCTTGGAGTGGAACACCCCTTCGCAGATGGTCAGGTACCAGATGAGGTAAGCCTGTTCGCGCACGGTGAAGTCTTCCGAAGCGCGCAGCTTGAGGACGCTGGCGATTTCCGACTCTCCGGCGGTTGCCAGCGCGGCATAGAAGCTCTCGAAGCGGCTGTGCTGCTCCTCGCGCTTGGCGTTGCGACGGTATTTGTGGGTGAGCAGCATGGCCACCACACCCACGACCGCGCCGATCAGGGCTGAAAACAGCTCGACCATCAGTCGCGACGCTCCCGCCCCACGCGCCCTTCGCGCATCTGCTTGCCATGCGCGGCGCGGGCCTGCTTCTTGTCACCGATGCGCATGCGCATGCCGGCGGTGATGCGCTTCAGCACATCGTCGATATTCTCGAGGATATCGCTCGCCTTGATCCGCATCACGCGGATGCCGACCGATTCCAGGCTCTTGTCGCGGCGCTTCGCCAGCGTCTCGTTCTGGCCTTCCTCGTCGATCACGATGGCCATGCCGAGCTTGTGGCAGTTGAAGTCGACAATCGCGCTGCCAACAACGGCGTGGCGCTTGAAGGTGTAAGGCTCCATGTCAGCCGCAGTGAACTTCGCCGCCAGCGCCTTGTGCGCCTCGGACGAATGCCGCCGCAGCTTGCGCGCCTGATCGTGCAGATTGTCGAGGCGCGCCTCGGAAATTTCCCACCCGCGGCCCTTCTTCTTGAGCTCAGGCGCTTCGGCGTCCTCGGAAGGTACGCGGAGTTCAAGTTTCTTGCGTTCGGTCACCCCACACTCCCCTCAAGCGAGATCGCCAGCAGCTTCTGCGCCTCGACGGCAAACTCCATCGGCAGCTCTTTAAGCACCTCTTTCGCAAAACCGTTGACGATCAGCGCCACGGCCTCTTCTTCGCCGAGGCCGCGCTGCATGGCGTAGAACAGCTGGTCGTCGCTGATCTTGCTGGTGGTCGCCTCGTGCTCGATCTGCGCGGTGGGGTTCTTCACCTCGATATAGGGCACGGTATGCGCACCGCAGGTCGAGCCGAGCAGCAGGCTGTCGCACTGGGTGAAGTTGCGGACATTGTCCGCATTCGGCCCCACGCGGACGAGGCCGCGATAGGTGTTGTTGCTCTTGCCCGCCGAAATGCCCTTGGAGATGATCGTCGAACGGCTGCCCTTGCCGTTGTGGATCATCTTGGTGCCGGTATCGGCCTGCTGGTAATTGTTGGTGATGGCGACCGAGTAGAATTCGCCAACGGAGTTATCTCCCTGGAGAATGCAACTGGGATACTTCCACGTGACGGCGGAACCGGTCTCAACCTGCGTCCAGGAGATCTTCGAGTTCTTCCCGCGGCAAGCGCCACGCTTGGTCACGAAGTTATAA
>CAYXTJ010000045.1:0-16660 GCA_964467715.1 uncultured Sphingomonadaceae bacterium | reverse complement strand
ACACGAACTGTTCCGAAAAATTCGCCAGTATGCAGATCGCATCCGATCCCTGGTCGATCATGCAGTCGAGCACCCGCCGCATGCCCTCAACGTCAACGGTCCCGTCTTCGTTGAACGGAGTGGGAGCTACGGGCCAGATTCCGGAATAGGCTGTCATGCTGTTATGTAGCTCGTCTTGATCGTGGTGTAGAAATCGCGGGCGTAAGTGCCTTGCTCGCGCGGGCCATGGCTGGACGCTTTGGTGCCTCCGAAAGGAACATGGTAATCTACACCAGCCGTTGGCAGGTTCACCATTACCATCCCGGCTCTTGCATGCTTTCGGAAGTGGGTGGCGTGCGCAAGCGAACGCGTACAGATCCCTGCCGAAAGGCCAAAGTCCGTGTCGTTTGCAACACTTAGCGCCTCGTCGTAGCCGCCTACCCTGATGACACTGGCGATCGGTCCGAAGATCTCTTCCCGGCTTGATCGCATGTCGTTTGTTGCTCTCGCGAGGACGGCCGGACGCTGAAAATGGCCAGAGCCATCGAGTCTTTCTCCTCCAATGACTTCGCAACCCTCGTCGCGGGCAATATCGAGGTACCCAAGATTCTGATTGAGTTGCTCCTCGCTCACAACTGGCCCCACCTGTGTATCCTGATCGAGGGCATTGCCGACGCGCAGGGCACTGGCTCGGCTGACCAGGCGCTCAAGAAATTCGTCATGTATCTGCTCACACACGATCAGCCGCGACGAAGCGGTACAACGTTGGCCAGTCGAGAAGAATGCACCGTTGATCGACACGTCGACAGCAAGCTCAAGATCGGCATCGTCCAGAATGACCATCGGGTTCTTACCGCCCATCTCAAGCTGAAAGCGCTTGCCGCTTGCCGCGCAGTTGGTGGCGATCTGCCGCCCCACGCCAGCGGACCCGGTAAAGCTCACGCCATCCACCCGGTCGTTCTCAACAAGCGCCTGTCCAACCGTTTTGCCACTGCCCATAACAAGATTGAAGACGCCATCTGGGCAGCCGGCCTCCTTGATGATCCTGGCGAGATGCCAGGAGCAAGCTGGCGTCAGCTCGGCTGGCTTGAGGACCACACAATTGCCAAAGGCAAGCGCAGGAGCCGCTTTCCAGGCAGGGATCGCAATGGGAAAGTTCCAGGGGGTTATGAGGCCGACTACACCGACCGCCTGGCGTTCAACCATCACATCCACTCCGGGACGCACCGACGGTCCGATTTCACCGCCCAAACGCAGTGCCTCACCGGCGAAGAACGTGAAAATCTGCGAGGCGCGCACAGTTTCCCCTATTCCCTCGGCGAGCGTCTTGCCCTCCTCCCGGCTGAGCAGTGTTCCGAGCATCTCCTTGTCTCGCATGATGATCTCGCCAACCCTGTGCAGCACATCATGACGAAGCTGCGGACTTGCATTTGCCCAGGCGGGAAAGGCAGATCGCGCTGCCTCGACCGCCGCATCCATGTCTGTGTTGGAGGACGATGCGAACTCGCCAATGTTGTCCTCGACGTCCGAAGGATTGATATTGCGGGAATATGCATCGGCAGGCGCCCACTGGCCGCCAATCAGGTTATCGAAGCGCTGCACGGCCATCACCCTTCAATCTCGAACTGGTCGAGGTGCTGGTCGGAAATGGTCAGGCCCAGGCCCGGCAGATCGTCGTCGAGCTGGATATAGCCATCGGTCGCCGCCGGATCGCCCTCGAAAATATAGTAGAAGAGCTCGTTACCCACCTCGACATCGAACTTGGGGAAATACTCGCTCATCGGGCAATTGAAGTTTGCCATGGTGAGGTGATAATTGTGCATCTGGCCTGCGTGCGGGATAACCGGCACCTGCATTGCCTCGGCGACTGCATTGATCTTCTGGGCCGCGGTAATTCCGCCAACACGGTTGGTATCGTATTGCAGCACGCTGACAGCACCGCGCTGCAAAAGTTCGGCGCATCCCAGCAGCGAGAACTCGTGTTCACCCCCGCTGATAGGTATGATGTTCATCTTGTTGAGTTCTACGTAGGCCGCGACATCGTCTGCGATGACCGGCTCTTCAAGCCATCGCAACTGGAACGGAGCCAGCAGCGGCAACATGCGTTTGGCGTAGTCCAGATTCCAGCCCATGTAGCACTCAAGCATCAGGTCATTGTCATAACCAATCACCTCGCGCACGGCCTCGACCCGTTTCAGGTTCTCCCGCATGCCGGCCATGCCTTCCTTCGGTCCGAAACCAAAGCGGGACTTGAAAGCCTTGTAGCCGCCCTTGAGAGCCAGCTCCGCTTCGCGCTGCATCTCATCGATCGGCCCAGCATAGAGCTTCGAATAGTAGACAGGGATCTTTTCCTTGGTCCGCCCGCCCAGCAGTTTGAACACCGGTTTGCCAGCCAATTTGCCCATCAGATCCCAGATCGCGATGTCGATGGCGCTAATGGCTGCCATCCCCACTCCCTTGCGTCCCCAGGCGTGACTTCTGCGATAGAGTGTTTCCCAGATATACGCATAATCAAAGGGGTCCTCACCGATCACCAGCGGCGCGAAGTATTCGTCGATGACCTGCTTCACGATCGATGGCGCGATGGCTGCATTACCGATACCCACCGTCCCATCTTCAGTCTCGACCTCGCAAGTGAGCCACTGATGGAAGCGAAAACTCGACATCGAGTCGGGACTCGCGCGCAGCACATCCGAAGCATTGGTGCAGAAATGCGCGGCGGGCGGGACGGTAGGTCCCTTCCATGTCCAAACGCGGGCGCGAACCGATCGAATTTTCATTGCTGAATTCCCTGCAAACTTGCCCCAGGATATTGGAGTTGCTTTGGTATACCAAATACCATATGCTCTTCGCAATAGCCTTTGGCAAGCTGGCCGCTCAATATCTGGGTGGGCTGACCGAGGGAGCGTGGGGAGGCTACAGGTGTCGAGCAAACTGAGGGCAGAACATCTCCATCTGCTGGCGACGTGCATCATCGTGGCTGCTCTGCTGCTTCACTGGTCCGTGTCAGGCCGGCACCCTGTCAATGCAGCTGATGGCGCGCTCGACAACTTTCCCAGCGGCCCGATTGAAGTCATCAACAACTCGAACCCCGGTGGTGGATCGGATACATTCCTGCGCCTGGCTACGGCCAGCCTTGGCGATCAGTTCGATACCGCCATAATCCACCTTTCGAAGACCGGGGGCGTGGCCACCAACACCTTGCGCTATGTCGAGACACAGCCTGCTGATGGCCAGACACTTTTCATCATCAATTCCGGCACTCTGCTGACGGTCAGGAAGGGAACGACCCACCTTTCCGTGGGCGATATCCAACCGCTCGTACGGGGAACGCTGGATCCCCATTTCCTGGTTGCCAGGACCGGGAGGTTTGCCAGTGCCGACGATTTCCTCAATCAGGCGCGCTCCCGGCGGATTGCCCATGGCGGAACCAGTATCGGGGGCGATCCTCATGCTGCCTCCATGCTGCTTCGCAACGCTCTCGGGATGAAGCGGCAGGTCTATGTGCCGTTCAACAATTCGGGCGAAATCCTGATCAATCTTGTAAACGGAAACCTCGACACCGGATTGCTGAACTTCAACGAGTTCGCAGTACAATGGGAAGCAGGTGAGGTTGAGCCGCTGATGGTCTTCAGCAGATCGCGCCTAGCTGCAGCGCCCGGAGTGCCGACCAGCCTTGAATCCGGACTCGACCTCGAGCTGGTCGTCGTTCGCGGGATAGGCGTGAGAAAAGGAACCCCCGCGCCCGTGGTCAATCGCCTCGAGGCGGCCTTGCTGGAATCGCTGCACGCGCCAGCCTTTCAGCAGTATCTCGCGCGCACCGGCCAGACGCCGGAGAGTGTCGCGGGCAGCGAGGAGTTCACGGCCCAGCTGGAACGCATGAACGATGCCTACATCTCAATTGCGGACGAGCTTGGTCTGCACACCACCGCTCCGCAATAATCCACAAGCCCGGAATTTGGCGATGCATGATGAAGCACAACACGAAACGCAGGCGGAAAGGCCTGCTGGCGATAACCCCGGAGGCCGGGCCCGCATGATCCTTGAGTCTGCATTCATTCTGGCCTTTGCAGCGGCGTGTTTCGGGTTGACCTTCACCTTCGATCCCGTGCCACCGGTCCTTTCCGAAGGGATCCGCCCGACCACATTCCCTCGCGCATTGCTGATCTTCCTTGGAGCGCTGGCGGTTCTTCAGGCCCTTACCGCCGGGAAAGCCGCTGCAACCTTAGAAACATCAGCCCCCGGGCGGATTGGCCGCAAGGTCTACCTCACTGCCTTGCTGATGGTGTTGTTCGTTCCCTCCCTGCAATATCTCGGCACCTTCATAAGCCTGTCCGGCTTTTGCCTGGTAACTGGCACGCTTTGGGGGGAACGCCGCTGGACGCTGGCGCTGTTCGGCTACGCATGCTTCGCGGCGCTGATCTATCTCGTGTTCGTCGTCCTTATGGATGTTCCGCTTCCCTGAGCGGCTGGAGACCTGACAGTGGACCTCATCATCCTGATCCTGGAATTTCTTTCAGATCCCACCAACCTGGCCATGATCCTTGCCGGCACCGTGATCGGCATCATCGTTGGCGCACTTCCGGGCCTCGGTTCGGTGATCCTTATTTCGCTGCTCCTGCCGTTCGTCGTTCGCATGGATCCGGTTCAGGGGATAGCGCTGTGCGGGGTCGTTTATGCTGCCACCATCTATGGTGGCTCAATCTCTGCAATTCTCATTAACACGCCGGGGACGGCCGCCGCCGCCGCGACAACTTTTGACGGCTACCCGTTGGCACTGAAGGGCGAAGCGGGGCGCGCGCTTGGCATTGCCACATTTTCCAGCGCGATCGGCGGGATCATCGGTTTGCTGGCGATGATTACGGCAACGCCGCTGCTGGGCATGATTGCCTATGAATTTGGTCCAGCCGAATATTTCGCTCTGGCCATCTTCGGAATTTCGATGCTCGCCATCATGGGAGGTCAATCAACCTACAAGAATCTTATCGGGGCAGTCTTCGGCATCTGGTTGGGGACAGTCGGCACCGACCTCGCAACCGGAATTGAACGCTTTACCTTCGGCGAACCAAACCTGAGCGAAGGCATCGAACCGGTGCAGATGATGATTGGCATATTCGCAGGTGGTGAAATGCTGCGGCAGGCGAACAAGGCCAGCCAGCGTCGTGTTGTTCTGGACCGGCAGAATGCACGCCTGCCCAGCCTAGATGACTTCAAGCGCATCTGGAAAACCATCCTGCGTGGTTCGGGTATCGGCACCCTGATTGGCATCCTTCCCGCTGAAGGAGGGACGGTTGCCGCCATGATGGCCTATAACATCGAAAAGAACGTTTCTGCGAACAAGCAGGAGTTCGGCCAAGGTGCGATAGAAGGTATCGCAGCGCCGGAATCGGCCAACAATGCCGCAACCGGAGGGACCATGGTGCCCACACTGGCGTTGGGTATACCCGGCGGCGGGTCGACGGCGGTCATCCTGGCGGCAATGTTGATAGTAGGCCTGAGACCCGGACCTACCTTGTTCCATGACCAGCCTGACCTGCTGGCCGGGCTGTTCGGCGCGATGCTGGGGGCGAACCTCTGCTTCCTGCTGGTCGGAGTTGTCGGTGCAAAGTATCTCAGTCGTATTTCCTTGATCCCTTCCACCATTCTCTGGCCCTGCGTCTTCGTGCTCGCAGCGCTTGGAGCCTACAGCCTCAAGCAAAGCCTGTTTGACGTCGGCCTGATGGTGTTTTTCTCGATCCTCGGCTTCATGATGAAGCGGCACGGATATTCCCCGGCACCCGTGGTGATGGGATTGATTCTCGGCGAACTGATCGAGATGTCACTGCTGCAATCCTACCTGATCTTCGACGGAAACCTGTTTGGAATTCTGCAAAGACCCATCGCGGCCCCGTTCCTGGCTATCGCATTAGTAGGCATCCTGTGGCCTGTAATTTCGCGCCTCCGTCGGCCGTCGAGCGACAGCAAGCCTCTCGCCCTAGCGGGCGACGATGACTAGATCTGACAAGCTGGAGTGAAAACATGACACGTACGCCGGTAATCTTCACCACTTTGGGGGATGCGGGAGGGATCGGCCCGGAACTGGTTGCACGATCCCTTGCGGTGGATGGTCTAACCGCCGGAGTCCAGCGCCTGATTGTCGGGCCGAAATCGCTTTTGGAGCAAGGCTGCCAATGTGCCGCTATCGATGTCGCCCTGCCGACCTACGATGATCCCGCCGAGGCGATCCGGGCAGGTGAGCCTGTTGCGATGGTGGATTTCGCCCCTGACGGATTCACTCTTGTCGACTACGGCCAGAGCTCAAGGATTGCCGGAGAACTTGATCTGGCAATCGCCAGGCTCGCCGCAGACCTGCACGTAGAAGGCCTGATCGACGGCCTGACCTTTGCGCCGGTAAACAAGCTGTCGCTAAAGATGGGTGGCTCAGACTTCGAAGGATACAAGGCCTATATCGCCGATTACCTTGGCTGCCTTGGCACAAGTGACGAGATCAATACCATTGGTGACCTCTGGACCACCCGGGTAACTTCGCACGTGGCCCTTGCCGATGTACCCTCGCTGGTCACCCGCGAGAACGTGCTCAAGACCATACGCTATTTTGACAGCGAACTGCGAACATTCGGATATGATCCACCGCGAATTGCGGTATCCGGCCTCAATCCCCATAATGGGGATGGTGGCATCTTCGGGCGCGAAGAAATCGATCATATCGCCCCGGCCGTCGAAGAAGCGAAAGCCATGGGGATCAACGTATCCGGCCCCTATCCTGCAGACACCATTTTTCTGACAGCTCGGGACGAAGCTATCCCGGCTGTTTTGTCGATGTATCACGATCAGTGCCAGATCGCGACCAAGCTGCTCGGGTTCGATGAGGGAGTGACCTATTTTGGCGGACTGCCCCTGCCCCTGACCACTCCGGCGCACGGTACCGCCTATGATATCGCCGGGCTTAGCAAGGCCTCGCCCACGCCCTTTAACAACGCGCTGAAGACACTGTGCCGCGCATTACACAACCGAAAGGCCCGGAATGATGGCTGACAAGCCCAATATCCTCTTCATCCAGGTGGACCAGCTTTGTGCCTTCGTCCTGTCAACATACCGGGCCGATGGCCAGGCGAAGACGCCGAACCTTGACGCACTCGCCGCACAAGGGGTGGTTATGGAGAATGCCTATTCCAATTCGCCGCTTTGTTGCCCGGCGCGCGCGTCGCAGTTCACCGGTCGCCTCCCTTCAACGCATGAGGTGTGGGGCAACGGGGCTGAGTTTCGATCTCAATTGCCGACGGCGATGCACTTCCTGCGCACGGCCGGATACCAGACGGTCGCATCGGGAAAGTGCCATTTTATCGGGGCGGACCAGCTCCACGGTTTCGACAAAAGACTGACGACTGACATTTACCCAGCGGGCTTCGATTGGACCATCCCATGGTCGCTTGGACCTGTTCACCGGGAAGGCACCTCTGTCCAGAAACTTGCGGCAAGCGGGCTGTGCAGGACCAACAACCAGTTGATGTACGATGCCGAAGTACAATTCCGTACGCTCGAATTCTTGCGCGAGCAGGCACTCAAGGGCAACGACAAGCCTTTCTTCCTCCACGTCTCATACACGCAACCACACGAGGCCTACCAATCGGTGCCGGAGTACTGGGATCTGTATGAAGACGAAGAAATTGCCCTGCCGCGCGTGCCGCAGGACGAAAATCCTCACCCGGTCACGCAGTGGCTGAATACTCACCACGGGATCGACCAGTTCCCGCCCGACGAGGAGACGATCCGGCTCTCGCGGCGCGCCTATTACGCGATGATCTCCCATCTGGACGCTTATCTTGGCGAGATCGTCGCAGAGCTCAAGCACCTTGGACTGTACGACGACACGATCCTCCTGTTCACCAGCGACCACGGCGACATGCTTGGAGAGCGGCGCATGTGGTTCAAGCGCAGCTTTTATGAGGGCTCCCTGCAAGTGCCGATGATATGGCACTGTCCCAAGCTTTTCGCGCCTGGCCGGCGCAAGGAATGCGTGACATTGGCAGACCTGTGCCCGACCTTCGCAGAACTTGGCGGCGCCATTGAGGTCTCGAACCGATACGGGAGCGATCAGAGCCAGAGCTTCTGCGGGTTGCTTACCCAATCCTCTGACAGCACGAAGGATGAAGCGATCAGCGAATATTATGGCCCCGGTGTGATCGAGCCATGGCTGTCGATCCGATGCGGCAAGTGGAAGTACGTCTGGACCCGCAATGCCCCCGAACTGCTATTCGACATCGAAGCCGATCCCGACGAGCAGAACGACCTGGCGCAGAACAATGCACATGCGGATGTCCGCGACAAGCTGCGGGAGCGGCTGCTTGGTCGCTACGACGTCGAAGAGGTTACGAAACGGGCGAGCGAAAGCAAGGAAACCCGCGCATTCCTGCACCAGGCGCTTTCGACCAATGATGGCTTCCACTGGGAATACCAGCCGGTGTTCGATGCCACGAAGCAGTATGTGCGTGGCGTCAACAAGCCAGTCACGGTTTGACAATGACAAGCCGGAAGAAGCCAAATATCCTCCTCATTTATGCCGACCAGATGCGGGCGGATTGCATGGGGTGTTCGGGCAACCCGGACATCCAGACCCCCAATATTGACCGGCTGGCTGGCGAAGGCGTAATGTTCGAGGAGGCATTCACTTCCTATCCGCTGTGCACACCGTTCCGCGCGTCGTTGCTTACCGGCAAATACGCACACCGGACGGGCGTCTATTCGAACCATTTCCCGATCGATCCCGACCAGCCCTCGCTGGCAACCTGTCTCAATGCTGCGGGGTATTCGTCAGGGTATATCGGAAAATGGCACCTCTACGGCGGCCCCAAACCCGGCTTCGTTCCGCCCGGTCCCGATCGCATGGGGTTCGACCATTTCGTCGGCTACAATCGCGGTCATCAATACCTCGATTCCATCTTCTACCGCGACACCGATCAACCCTACCACTGCAAGAGGTTTGAACCGGACTACCAGGCCGATCATGCGATCGAGTTCATGGAAGAGGCATCGCGCGGCACGTCACCGTTTTTTGCCTATGTCTGCTTTGGCCCGCCGCATTACCCGATGATCATGCCGGAGAAGTGGCGGACCATGTACGATCCGGCACGCATTTCCTTGCCAGCCCACACACCCGATCCGGACCTGCAAAGGCGCCGGACGCTGGAACGCCAGGCCACCGAATTCGATAACGACGACAGGTATGGCGAATTGTCCAAGACTGCGTGGGAAGACGGGCAAGACCCCTGCGTCGAAACCGAAGAGCAGCTTCGCAAGTTCGTCGCCGAATACTATGGGATGATCTCGAACGTCGATTTCAATGTCGGGCGCCTGCTCGCCTGGCTCGACGAGAATGGACTTGCCGATGACACTATCGTGGCCTTCTTTTCGGACCACGGAGACATGCTTGGCCAGCATGGCAGTTTTTGCGGCTTGAAACGGCAAGCCTATCGCAGCTCTGCTCAGGTTCCCTTGCTGGTGCGCTATCCGCGCCGCTTTGCCGCAAGCCAGCGGGTACCTCACCTTGTCGATGTCGCCGTCGATACAATGCCGACCCTGCTGGATGCCTGTGGGGTCCCGATCCCCGACGAAGTGCAAGGCATTAGCTATCTGCGCCTGCTTGAAGGAAGCAGTGATCATGCGACGCGCGATCACGTTCAGTTCCAGCTGATGAAGGCCGATTTCGGAGGGCGCGGAGAGCGACATGTAAAGCCAGAGCGCGGCATCCGGACGCAGGACTGGCTCTACGTGCGTAAGAAGGACCGGCCACTATACCTGTTTGACCAGCATTCCGATCGGGATGAAGTCGTCAATCTGATCAACGATCCGGCCTACACTGATATCCAGTCGCAGCTTGACGCGCGCGTTCGCGCCAACATGGAAACGACCGGCGATGACTGGGACCTGGAAATGGATTTCCCGCCTGCCGGCTTCATGACCCACAAGGAGGCCGACACATATATCCGCGAGGTCTTGCTGCCGCGTGCCATCGAGGTTCCCTGATCGATGCCCTCGACTGCAGCAATGGACCCAACCGAGTGACCGGAATGATCAAAAGACTAGCTTGCATCCTGCTGCTGACGTGCAGCGCTTGCACCCAGCTCGTGACGGATTCTCCGTCTGCTGCGGATCGGACGGCGTTCATCAATATGAGCCTCTGGTCCGCTCAGCTTGAACAGCCCATCGAGAATGCCGTCCTGCTGGTCGAAGATGGAAGGGTTGTGGATCTGTTCAGCGGCGGCGACCGCGCCATACCGTCCGGCTATGCTGTTGTTGACCTTGACGGATCGTGGGTGATCCCGGGGATCGTTTCCGCGCATTCGCACATCAACAGCGCTCCCGGATTTCACCGTGATGACCATCCGCCGGCCAGCGAAGCGGTAGCTGCGCAACTTTGGCTCTTTGCGCATTACGGCGTGACCAGCGTGTTCAGCATGGGCAACGAGCCTCGCGAGGCCTTTGCCTGGCGCGATGACAGCCAGACCGCCGAACATCGACGCGCGCGCCTCTACCTTGCAAGTCCTAGGATCGATGCAAACAGCCCGGAAGAAGCACGAACCCTTGTCGAAGAAGGAGCAGCCGATGCGCCCGACTACTTCAAGATCCGGGTTGACGACGAATTGAACACCCAGCCATCTATGGACGAGGAGACCTATTCGTCCGCAATCGAGGAGGCGAATGACAAGGGCTTCCAGGTTGCCGCGCATATGGTGAAATACGATGACGCAGTCGGCTTGCTGAATGCCGGAGTGAGATTGCTTGCACACAGCGTAAGAGATCGCGAGGTCGGGCCGGAATTCACGCAACTCTTGATCGACAGAAATGCCTGCCTGTCGCCCACGCTCATGCGCGAGGTGGCGAGTTTCATCTATGCCGACCGGCCGGCATTCCTCGATGATCCCCTGTTTGCGGAAACGGCCGGGAACGCCATTATCGCCCGGATCAACAGCCCTGAAACGCGTCAGCGTTTCATGTCGCCGCAAGCTGCCTGGTACCGGGATCACCTGCCAGTGGCGCAGGAAAACATGCTGCGGATATACCGCGCAGGTGGCACTCTGGCGATGGGGCCGGATACGGGCCCCGGAATAAGGCCGCAGGGCTATTTCGAGCGACTGGAAATGGAAATGATGGAAGACGCGGGCTTGCCGGCAATCGCGGTACTGAGGGCGTCAACGGTCAATCCGGCGCGCTGTCTTGATCGGGAAGGGGACGTTGGAACACTGCAAGCGGGACGATGGGCCGATTTCCTGGTTCTGGATGAAGACCCCTTGCAGTCGGTGCGTGCCGTGCGAAGCCTGACAGCTGTCTACATCGGCGGTCAGCTGCTACAGTGATCATGATCGCCCATATTCGAACTGCCGAGAGTGTACCGCCCCACCCTGTCGACAAGATCAGGGCTGCAGTGCGCCCAGAAATGCGGCGAGGGCGACCATATCTTCGTATTGCATAGGCTCAACAACTGGCGTCATCAGCGCGGCAACAGGGCCGGTGCGCGCGCCAGTACGGAAATCGTTGAGCTGACGCACGAGATAGGTCGGAGATCTGCCCGCCAATGGCGGAACATTGCCCAAGCCAAGCAGGTCCTCGCCATGACAGGCGGTGCAGGCGAACTGGCCGCTTTCGCCCCAGTTGCGGGCAAGCGCCTCGCCCCGGGCAATGCTGCCTTCGGGGACATAGGCGACATACGCTGTCCGCGGGTCTCGCAGCTCGAACCTCTCGATTTCCTCGGGCATCTCGATGATGCGCATTCCCAGCGGTTCGCTTCCACCGGCCGGGTCGCGGGAATATATCCAGTCCGTCGTGAGCGTCACGGGAACTTGCTCTGCTTCCCTGACGCTGGTCATGGAGCGGTAGTTCAGGCCTGAAAAATAATCTGCCGCAGCCTCGATCTCCTCGGTTGTCATCGCCTGCGCTGTCGAAACCATGAAGTCGATGGGATTCCTTCCCGCAACACTCGATTTCCGTTCCCCGGTCTGGAACGCCCTTAACTGCTCGATGATGTAGTCTCGCGGCAGGCCCGCCAAAGGCGCGTTCTCGGGCCGTCCGTTGCCAGTCGGAAGGTGGCAGTGGCCGCACGCCCGCACCACTGGCTCCCTGCCGATGCTCACGACCTGGGGCATGTCGGGGTGCTCGGCAGGGAACCAATCCACAGCAAGCCAGGGGCTTCGAATTTCCGCCATAGAATAAGTGACTTGCGTTTCGTTGAGTTGCTGCGGCTCACCGTCTTCGGCAGAACGCTGCGAACCATTGGCGGCCGGTGCCATCGGATATGCCCAGGCAATCGTGGGCTGCTCGGACTGTTCTTCAGCTGGAGAACCGCAAGCGGTAACAAGCAATGCACCCAGCCCCGCGCAAATGCACGCCACTGCCATTCTCGCGTATTGTCCCGTCATGGATTGCCCCCTCCCGCCGATTGTGCTGATTTTTCGGCAACTCTAGCCCCGGATAACTAGCAAGCAATCGCGTTACGAGAAAGTCGGATGAGAGTAGGCTGCTGTCGCAAGAACGGTCCCCGACACACTTGCTTCTGCCCCGCCGCGCCGTCAATCTCCCGACTGCGCATCAAGTGACAGCAGCAACAGGAGAGTACCATGAAGTCAGGAAGGCGAACACCGGCTGCAGCGTTACTCGTCGGCGGATCATTGATGCTCGGAATCCTTGCCATCCCGTCAGCAGGTCAGGAACAACCCGCCCCCCATCCCGATGTCGCCGTCCTGCCACTGTCGCAGCAGTCGGCTGATCACGGACTTCGACGCGAGACACAGGTAGCCTTCGTGGAAGGCCCAGCGTGGCAGGATGGCGTGCTCTTTTTTTCGGATATCCCCAACAACCGCATCATGGAGTGGCGCGGACAGGGCGCACCCCGGGTCCATCGGACACCTTCCAACCACGCGAACGGATTGGCGTTCGATGCAGAAGGCCGGATGGTGGTCGCCGAGGAAGACGGTCGCCTCGTGAGGGAGAACAACGACGGGTCTGTCGAGGTTCTCGCCGAGAGATTCGATGGCGCCCCTTTCAATTCGCTCAACGATCTGGCGATCGACTCACAAGGGCGCATCTACTTTACCGATCCGGCATACAAGGTGCGAGCCAATGCGCCGCAGCGCGATGCCGAAGGGGCGGTGGTTGAAGGCGTCTACAGGCTCGACCCCGATGGCACTCTCACCCGGATTATTGCGCACGAGGTGAGTGTGCCGAACGGGATACTCGTATCGCCCGGTGACAGGTATCTCTGGGTCGCGGAGAACGATAGCCGGCAGGGCGGTAGGCGAAGGCTTGTGAGGTTTGACCTGCGCGCTGACGGAACGATCGATCCGGCGAGCAAGCGCGACATGTTCGATTGGGGTTCCGATCGCGGTGCAGACGGCATGGCCGTTGACAGCGAGGGAAATATCTACGCCGCGGCTGGCCTGAATTTCCCGCTGCCTGGCCGCACGTCAATTGTTTACAAGAACGGGATTTATGCCTTCACGCAGGACGGCAGGCTGTTCGATTTCATTCCCATTCCTGTCGATCCGGCAAGCAATGTCGCATTCGGCGGTGAGAACTTTGACACGCTCTACGTGACGGCAGGTTATACCATCTGGAGCTTCCAGCTGGGAAGACAGGGTCATCGTCCGTTTGCGCCGGAATGAGCATGCAAGAGAGCTTCGGGCCGACAACATTCGATAAGAAATTCATGGAGCTGGCGGCTGCCTGCTCCAGTGTTCAACACATCCCGAATGAGCGGATAAACTCCCGCTCTGGCTGGGTCGCTCCAACATCAGGACAGTCGCTATCAGGAGATACACGATGACCAAGAAGGCAAGGTTTGGCAGTTTCAACCGGCGGCAGGCGATTGCGGGGGCAGCTGGCACCGCCGCGCTGGCGATCACATTCCCGGGGCTGGCGCATACGCCGGGACGCAAGCCCAATTTCCTGTTCATCATGGCCGACGACCTCGGCTGGGCCGACTTGTCCTGCTACGGGCGGCAGGAATATCGCACCCCGGTGCTTGACGGGCTGGCGGCGCAGGGGCTCAAGTTCAACCACGGCTATGCCAACAGCGCCGTCTGTTCGGCTACCCGCGTGGGGCTGATCACCGGGCGCTATCAGTATCGTTTGCGCGTGGGCCTCGACGAACCCCTGTCGACCGCCGGGGTCGGCCTCGAACCGGCCCATCCCACGCTCCCCTCGCTCTTGCGTGACCTTGGCTACCACACAGCGCTTGTGGGCAAGTGGCACTTGGGCCTGCTGCCCGATTACGGCCCGCTGCAGAGCGGTTACGACGAATTCTGGGGCAATCGTGGTGGAGGCGTCGACTATTTCACCCACCGCGTAGCGGGCAAACCCGACCTGTGGGATGGCGACGTGCCGCTGGAGGAGATGGGATATTACACCGATCTGCTCGCTGATCGATCCATCGAATTTCTGGATGCCCGCGCTGGCGAGCCGGACACGCCGTGGCTACTCAGCCTGCACTTCACCGCTGCACATTGGCCGTGGCAAGGCAATGACGAACGCGGCCGCGCGGAAAGCGCGCGTATCGCCGCAGGCGGCAGTTCGATGGGCGAAGGCGATCTCGACATCGCCCATTTCGATGGCGGTGACATGGAAACTTATGCCGCGATGGTGACCAGCCTTGACATGAACGTGGGACGCGTTCTGGCGCGACTGGCCGAACTGGGCATGGAGCAGGATACCGTGGTGGTCTTCACCAGCGACAATGGCGGCGAGCGGTTCAGCCATAACTGGCCCTTCACAGGGATCAAGACCGAGCTGCTCGAAGGCGGCCTGCGGGTGCCCTTCATTGTCAAGTGGCCGGGGCTGACCCTGCCGGGCACCGAGACCGACATACCCGCGCTGTCAATGGACTTTCTGCCCACCTTCCTGGCTGCGGCAGGCGGCGCACCTGATCCGGCCTATCCCGCCGACGGATGGGACCTGCGCCCTGCGCTTGCGGGCGGCACCATGCCCGAGCGTACGCTATTCTGGCGATTCCGTGCCAAAGACCAGAAGGCCGCGCGCCGCGGTCGATACAAATACTTGTCGATCGATGGCCATGAATATCTGTTCGATATAGTCGCCGACCCGCGCGAGCGCGCCAACCTCAAGAACCGCATGCCGGACACTTTCGCTGAACTGAAGCAGGCATTTGACGGCTGGAACGCGACCATGCTCGACGATCCGAACGCCCGCACCTACCGCTTCACACCACGCGAGCTGGCCGACCACTTTGGCTGGGACAGCTAGCGCGGCATTGTTGATTGTTTCCGGTCAGATCACAGACTGAGTATTTCTGGGAATGGCGGGCTCAACGCCAGATTGCCGGAAACCGCTGGCTTTGTTCAAGTGGTCATCGCAGCATCACTCGCAAAAATATGGTGGAGGTCGTGAAGGCGCACGCCGCGAGGGACTGCTTTGTCGAAGAGCATGCGCCAGAATCCATTCAGATTTCTCGGAGGCTAACGGTGGTTCCCGAAAAGTGATTTTATGTCATTGTTCTTAGTGCGAATCGTAGTCACCTATCAAAAAGCGTATCCCGAGTTCATTCGCCAAAGGCGGTATGAACCAAACATATCGCAGGAGCACCAGATGCCCTTCACAAAGCTCACGAAAACCGGTCTCGCACTCACGCTCGCGCTGACCGGCACGCTTTTCATGCCGGTGACCGCCGCGGGACAGGAAACCGAAGCCACCGCCCTACTGACACTGCGCAACGAGGCTCTGGAGCGCGATATCGTGCAGGTGTCGGACAATGTCTGGACTGCGGTGGGCTACTCGCCCGCGAACATATCGATGATCGTCGGGGATGACGGGCTGATCTTTGTCGACACCGGCATGGCCCCGAACCGAGCTCGAGACCCTCAAAATGATGTACGAGATGAAGGCAGAGCTCTTCGCCAAAAGCACCGTGAAGGGTGTTGAGGCCGAATTCGATATTGCCGAGTACCTCGCCGATTTAGCCAAGGCCAATGGGCACGCCGACGAAATCGAATTGACTGGCAACAGTGCCGGTGCACTTCCGAAAAACAAGACCGGAGACATTCTCTGCAAGGTTGATGGGGACGAAAACCGGCAAGTAGCAATCGAATGTAAATTCGATAAATCGATCCGGCTTGGAGAGATTGAAGACATCGACTGGTACGGCAACAAGTTCGATACAGCGCTTAGCCAGTTGATTGAGGCTCAAGCGAACCGCCAGTGTGATCAGGCGATTATTGTCTTCGATCGTTCCTCGATCGTCCCGTCGCTCTTGAAAGTGATCGGGAATATCGCCTTCCGGCCCCAGTACGGCTTTATCGTGGTCGTCGATAGCCTTCGTGGTGATTACCAAAATCTTGGGCTAGCCTACCTGTTGGCTCGGGATATGGCCAGCGCCGACAAAAAGGTAGAGCTTGAGACTGATCTGCTGCTGATCCTGATGGATCGCATCGTCTCTGAGGCCAACCGCCTTCTCGAGATTAGATCCCTGGTCGAGGACGGGATCAAGAAATCGCAAGATGTGATCAGTCGCCTCGAGCAGGGTTCGCTATCGTTGGATTTCTGCCGTTCATACCTGAAGAAGTTCCTGGAAACAGGGACGCTGTCCAAAGCTGACCTGCTTGATTTTTACAGCGGGAAAGACCTGAAGATTAAGTACCAAGCCGTCCACGAAGAGATCGTGGCTCTAGGCAAATAA
>CAYXTJ010000044.1:0-16699 GCA_964467715.1 uncultured Sphingomonadaceae bacterium | reverse complement strand
GATCATTCCAGCAGCATCATCCAGCGTGGGCCTAGCGGCCATCCAGCTGTGCAACTGGGCCGGCGCTATCTCGATTGCCGCAACGCGCACCAGTGCCAAGGCCAAAGCGCTGCGCGAACATGGCGCGGCGCATGTGATCGCTACCGAGGAGGAGGATCTGGTCGCCCGCGTCATGGAGATAACCAAGGGCAAAGGCGCGCACTGTGCTTTCGATCCGGTCGGCGGGCCTTATGTGGACACGCTGGCGCAGGCGCTGGCTCCACGCGGCATCTTGTTCATCTATGGCGGGCTGAGCGGCCAGCCAACGCCCTATCCCCACTGGCCGATGGCCTTCAAAGGCGCCAGCATGCGCGGCTGGGTTGCCAGCGAGATATGGAACCACCCGGAACGCTTTGATAACGCGCGAAAAACAGTCCTCGCCGGCATGGAACAGGGCAAGCTGGCTCCGGTCATCGCCAAAACCTTCCAGGGGCTGGAATCGCTGCCCGAAGCAAACGCTTTCCTCGAATCCAATCAACAGATCGGCAAGGTGGTTGTGCGCTTCTGACAGCGCGACTAGAGGGAATTCGAGTGCGCCCGTAGCTCAGTCGGATAGAGCATCGGATTCCTAATCCGGGGGCCACAGGTTCGAATCCTGTCGGGCGCACCACCTTTGAGACGCTGGTTGCTCAGTTCAGTTCTTCGGGCGGACTGATCGGGAACGGCAGCGGGGCAACTTCGATACCCTCATCAAGCAGCCGCTCTGCTTCCTCGACACTGGTTTCGCCGTGGATCGCCTCCCGGTCGCGTTCGCCATAGTGCATTGCACGGGCATTCTCGGCGAACTTATCCCCCACCCACTTGCTCTGCCTGAGCGCCCTTGCCTGAGCTTCTGCCAGTTTCTCCAGCGCTGCCTGAACTTCCGGTGGCATAGGCGCGTTGGAGACCGCCTGGCCGTCACCCGGCATGGGCGCTGCCTCGTCCTGTTGCCTGTTGCCACCCGACGCCCGTTCCTGATTGCCCTTGCGCGGAACAGCAGGGGCCATGGGTGCCTTGATAACCTCTTGCGAGCCACACTGCGGGCAGCACAGCAGGCCCCGCTCCTTCTGGGAGGCGAAGTCAGCCGAGGAACCGAACCAGCCTTCAAACGCGTGGCCGTGGTCGCAAGATAGGTCGAATACGATCATTGATCGGCTGATTTAGGAATATCGCGGCGATTGGCAAGGCTGGGCAGCTGGCGACGGACCGCTTCGATGCGCGAGAGATCGATTTCGACAAAGCCCAGCCCCGGCTCATCAGCGCCCATGTCGAGCAGCACTTCGCCCCACGGATCGATCACGAGCGAGTGTCCATAGGTTTCGCGGCCGTCCTCATGCTTGCCGACCTGCGCAGCGGCGATCACGAATGCGCTGGCCTCGATTGCACGCGCGCGTTGCAGCACGTGCCAATGCGCCGCGCCGGTTGGCTTCGTGAAGGCCGCGGGAATTGCGATCACATCACACTTTCGCTGTCCAAGTTCCTCAAACAGCCCCGGAAAGCGGATATCATAACAGATCGCCAGTCCCAGCTTGCCGAAACCCTCGATCTCCGCCGTGACAACGCTTTCACCCGGTGCATAGGCTGCGCTTTCGCGCCAGCTTTCACCTGTCGCCAGTTCCACGTCGAACATGTGGATCTTGTCATAGGTTGCGCGAACGGTGCCCTCACCGTCAATCACGAAGGCACGGTTTACCCAGCGACCATCTTCGCGCTCCACCGCGAGCGATCCCAAGGCAACAGCGATGCCCAATTCGGCCGCCGTTGCACGGACCGCCGATAGCACCGGATCATCCTCAGGCCGCACAATCTTGCCCGCTGCACGCGCCCTGTCCCGATCCAGCATGCCACACATTTCCGGCGTGAACAGTATTTGCGCCCAGCCCTCGCTTGCCGCCTTCATAGCGTCGGTGATCGCTTTTGCGTTGGCATGCGGGTCAATCCCGCTGCACATCTGGAACAGGGCAATCTTCATGCGGTTATTTGCTCACAGCCCCAGCAGGGCGTCCAGCTTGCCTGCGCTTTCGAGCGCGGCCAGGTCGTCAGAGCCACCGATCGACACGTCATCGATGAAAATCTGCGGCACAGTGCGGGCATCGGGCTTGCGCGCGATCATCTCGCGCCGCCCCTCGCCACCCAGCGTAATATCGTATTCGGTGTATTCCACTCCTTTGGAATCGAGCAGGCGCCTCGCCCGGTGACAGTAGCCACACAACGCCTTGGTATAGATTTCCACTTTCGCCATATTTGCCGATTCTTCCTTTGTTTCAGCTGCTTGGCAGGTCTTGAAACCGCCGAGCAGCATACTATCTTCTTTGCAGTCGTTATGCGAGGCATAGCGGCGTGACAGGGTGCCGAATGCGGGCCCTGCCAGTGTCAAATTGCTCAATGGAGGATTTGTAAGATGAACCGTATGGATTTTACCCCTTATCGCCGCTCGACCGTGGGCTTTGATCGCCTGTTCGACCTGCTTGAAAAGCAGCACCGCAACAATGGCGGCGACAATTACCCGCCATTCAATATCGAGCGCCGCGGAGACGATGAATACCGCATCACGCTAGCCGTGGCCGGTTTCCGCCCGCAAGACATCGATATCACCGCACAGCAGAACCTGCTGGTCGTCCAGGGCAAGAAGCGCGACGAACTTCCCGAAGGCGAAATGCTGCATGTTGGCATCGCCAACCGCGGCTTCGAGCGCCGCTTCGAGCTGGCTGATTACGTTCGTGTCGAGAATGCAGACATGGCAGACGGCCTGCTGCTGATCGATCTGGTGCGCGAAGTGCCGGATGCCATGCGTCCGAAGAAGATCGCCATTGGCGGCCAGAAGACGCTGGAAGTGGTCAAGGACGAGGACGACAAGTCCAACGCCGCCTGATCGCAAGGGCACATTTACCACATATATTTACCATAAGATTTGGGGGCGGAGACTTGCGGCTCCGCCCCCTCGACGCATGGCGCCGACATGTTAGCGAGGCAAGCCCTACGGGTCGCAGAAGAGAGCCTGTCGCACCAACAAACACATGCCATCGCACGCACCTGCACGGCACGCACAACGCGGCAATTCTTTGATCCCTGTTCTCCGGACCGAACTGCCATGCAGCTCCCCGGATAGCTCCCCCACAAAGCTTTACGATGAATGCGATAAGTCTTGCGGCATCGCAAAAGCAAGGGATTTTTCATACATGTTGGTTTCTTCCGGGTTAAGGCCGGATCACACCAGGCGGGACTGCTTCAGTGCTGCTGCAACAAAGCCGGCGAATAGCGGGTGCGGATCGAACGGTTTGCTCTTCAATTCCGGGTGGAACTGTACACCGACGAACCATGGATGGTCCGGCCGCTCGACAATCTCGGGAAGCAGACCATCGGGCGACATGCCGGAGAATTTCAGTCCGCCCTTCTCCAGCCTCTCCATATAGGCAGAGTTGACTTCGTAGCGGTGGCGATGGCGCTCCGAAATGCGCGTAACGCCGCCGTAGATCTCGGAAACATGACTGCCTTCCGTCAGCATCGCATCATAGGCGCCAAGCCGCATGGTCCCACCCAGGTCCGTCTCGGCAGAGCGTTGCTGCAGGCCTTCCTTGCTCATCCATTCCGTAATGATGCCGACCACAGGCTCTGGCGTTTCGCCAAACTCGGTGGAGCTTGCCGCATCGATGCCGACAGAGCGTGCAGCTTCAACACAGGCCATCTGCATCCCGAGGCAAATGCCGAAGAACGGCACATTGCGTTCGCGGGCAAAGCGAACGGCTGCAATCTTGCCTTCGGAACCGCGCGTACCGAAACCGCCGGGCACCAGGATCGCATGCATCGGCTCAAGCTGGGCAGCGATATCGCTGTCGTCCTGCTCGAAAATCTCGGCATCGATCCACTTGATGTTGACCTTCACACGGTTGGCCATGCCGCCGTGAACCAACGCCTCGTTCAAGGACTTGTAGGCATCAGGCAGGCCAACATATTTGCCCACCACGCCGATGGTCACTTCGCCTTCGGGGTTCTCGTAGCGGTCGACAATGTCGTCCCACACGGAAAGCTCTGGCAGCTCGGCGCTTTCGAGCATGCCGAAATGGCGCAGAACTTCGGCATCAAGGCCCTCGCCGTGGTACTGCAGCGGCACGGCATAGATACTCGAGGCGTCCAGCGCCTGAATGACCGCTTCCTTTCGCACGTTGCAAAACAGCGCGATCTTGGCGCGCTCGGTTTCCGGCAATTCGTGCTCACAGCGGCAGAGCAGCAGGTTGGGCTGTACGCCAAGACTCGTCAGCTCGCGCACGGAGTGCTGCGTGGGCTTGGTCTTCAGTTCACCGGCCGCAGAGATATAGGGCACCAGCGTGACGTGGACGAGACAGGTCTGGTCCACCGGCAGTTCGTTGCGCAGCTGGCGGATCGCCTCGATAAACGGCAGGCTTTCGATATCGCCCACGGTGCCGCCGATTTCACACAGGATGAAATCATGGTCATCCTGGTCAGCAAGGGCGAAGTTCTTGATTGCGTCGGTAACGTGGGGGATCACCTGCACGGTTGCGCCCAGATAGTCACCACGGCGTTCCTTGGTGATGATATCGCGATAGACGCGGCCCGAGGTAATGTTGTCGTTCTGGTGTGCCGACACGCCGGTGTAGCGCTCGTAATGCCCCAGATCGAGGTCGGTCTCAGCCCCGTCATCCGTCACATAGACTTCGCCGTGCTGATAGGGACTCATCGTCCCCGGATCTACGTTGAGATACGGGTCGAACTTACGGATGCGGACCTTGTAGCCACGCGCTTGCAGGAGGGCAGCGAGGCTCGCTGCCATAAGTCCCTTGCCAAGCGATGAGACCACGCCGCCGGTGATGAAAATGTACCGCGCCATGGGAGTTGGGCTGTAAGGTCAGAACCGGATTCGTGGCAAGCCGAGAGTTTGCAAAAGTTACGATTGATCCACTGTCACGTGCATTGCGCAGTGGACAAGCGCGCTTGCGCCAGCGGATTTACTCGACAACGCCGCCCAGCGCATCTTCCTCGGCAGGCTCTGCAGCAGCGCCACCGGTGGGCAGCAGGCCGTTATTGGCAGGTGCCTCGCTGCCAGAGCTGGTCGAGCGATCAAGGCTCTGGTCAATATCGCGACCCGAGGTGGCGCTGATGGCCACGGCAGCAAGGGCAATCGACAGGCCGACAAACAGCACGGCGAGCCACTTGGTGGTGCGCGTCAGGAAGTCTGCTGCGCCGCGCGCGGACATCAGGCCACCCGGGCTGCCACCGCCACCAATTCCAAGCCCCCCGCCTTCGGAACGCTGCATCAGCACGACACAGACCAGCGCGAAGGCGACAATCGCCTGCACCACAGTGAGGAAGAGAAAAAGGCTCATCGGTTCAATCCAGCTGTAAATTCAGGGCCGCTATCTAGGGATAGTGGCCGCAATGGGCAAGGCTGTCAGCTTTCGTAGGCTTCCGCTGCTGCCACGATAATGCCGAGGAAGCTCTCTGCCGTCAGGCTGGCGCCACCAACCAGGGCACCGCCCACTTCGTCTGCCGCGAGCAATTCAGCTGCGTTGTCCGGCTTCACCGAACCGCCATAGAGGATGCGGACCTTCGCGCCTGCGTCCTCGCCGTAGATGCCCTGCACTACCTCGCGGATGGATGCGTGCATGGCTCCGACATCTTCCACCGTCGGCGTGCGGCCGGTGCCGATTGCCCACACAGGTTCATAAGCCACGGTAACCTTGCCCTCCACGTCGCCATCGACGGGAAGCGATCCTTTGAGCTGCTTGGCCACGACGCTTTCGGCCTTGCCGGCATCGCGCTGCTCTTCGGTTTCGCCAACGCAGACAATCACGTTCATGCCGGCTGCAATCGCAGCATCGGCCTTTGCCCGCACGTCGGCATCCTTTTCACCATGATCGGCGCGGCGTTCGCTGTGGCCGACGATGGTGAAGCCGGCGCCTGCGTCCTTGAGCATGGCTGCCGAGATATCGCCGGTGTGCGCACCGCCATCCGCCGGATGACAGTCCTGCGCGCCGACGGCAATAAGCGTGGCTTCCTTGCGGGTTGCGTGAATCAGCGTGAAAGGAGGCGCGAGAGCGACCTCAACCTTCATCAGCCTTTCGGCGGCCCGCTCAATCGCACGCGCCTCTGCCAGCATGGCTCGGGTTCCGTGCATTTTCCAGTTACCGACGATGTAGGGGCGCTCGGCCATGAGAATACCTTGGGTGCTTGTAGATGGATCTTCCTGCCGACAGCAGGAAAGTCCAAGCCCGCTAAAGCCCCAGCCTCACCTTGTCAAAATGCCATTTCCACATTGTCGGCAAAGCTGCCTATGCTGTTGCGGGCACGCCGCAGGGGAGATAAAGCGCCTGCAAAACCCCGCATGACATCCACAGGCCCCGGCATGTGGGTGCCCCTGCCATACCATTATACAGTATCGAGAGCGCACCTTCAAAATGCTCCAGCTTTTCAGGAATTTCTTCCGGTCGAAGATCGGCATCGTGGTGACCTTGGCCTTCCTCGGCCTGATCGCCTTCGCCTTTGCCAGCATGGACGTGGCCAACACCGGCACATTTGGTGGTGTGGCCGGCGGAGATCGCGTTGCGGTTGTCGGCGATACGCGAATCGATTCCTCCGAACTTTCGGTGCGGGCCAGCGATGCGCTGAACCGGATCCGCCAGGAAGATCCAACCGTCACGATGGAAGCGTTCATCAACGAGGACGGTCTGAACCTGACGCTGGAAAACGCCATCAGCCGCATTTCTGTTGCCGAACTCGGCCGGATGTTCGGCCTGCGCGCGGGCACACGCCTGGTCGATTCCGAGATCGCCAACGATCCGAACCTGCGCGGCCTCGACGGCCAGTTCAGTGCCGACAACTTCCGCGCGGTCCTGCGCCAGCAGGGCATCAGCGAAGAGCTTTACCGCAGTGACCGGGCGATGAGCCTCTTCACCCGTCAGATGGCCGGCCCGCTCGAACTGACCCAGCGCATCCCGGAAAAGGTGGTCCGCCGTTATGCAGAAATGCGCGCCGAAACGCGTGATGGCAGCGTTACCGGCATCTTCGCCCGCAATTACCTTCCCGATGAAGACCCGACGCAGGCACAGATCGAAGCCTTCTATGCCGAGAACAGCGACAATTACATGCGGCCCGAACGCCGCGTTCTGCGCTATGCCATCTTCACTGAAGACGCCTTCGTCGACGTCGCCGAGCCGAGCTCCGAACAGGTGGCGGAGTATTACGAAGCCAACCGTTCTGAGTATGGCGCCAGCGAAACGCGCAGCTTCACCCAGCTGATCGCTACTACGCAAGCGGCTGCACAGGCCATCGTTGACGAGGTCAATGGCGGCACAAACCTCGAGGCATCCGCTCGCAGCAAGGGCCTGAGCACATCGACCATCGCTTCCACCACAAGGGCTGATCTTGCCAGCACGACGTCGGATGCTGTTGCGGCTGCCGGTTTTGCTGCCAGGGAGGGAACCCTCTCTGCTCCGGCACGCGGCGACCTTGGCTGGTATGTCCTGCGGGCAGATGACGTGGAAGTTACCGCGGCCCGCACTCTGGAACATGCACGCCCGGAAATCACGGCAATGCTGCGCGCCGAAATGCTGCGGACCGCTCTCAACGAAGGAATCGTCAATATCGAGGACGAGATCGCCCGTGGCAGCAGCCTGACCGAACTGGCGGAAGACCTTGGCATTGAGGTTGCTGCGACCCGTCCGGTCACGGCTCGCGGCCAGGTATACGGCACGCAGGAAACTGCGCCGCAGGAGCTGGCACCAGTGCTGCCAAACGCCTTCGAGATGGAAGAAGGTAGCCCGCAGCTGGCAGAGCTGGTGCCCGGCGAAAGCTTCATCATCTACGAAGCATCCGACATTACCCGAGCAGCCGTGGCACCCCTTGCGGAAATCACCGATGACGTGACCGAGGCATGGCGCTTCGAACAGGGCATGAAGGCTGCTGGCGAAGCAGCGGATCGCATTGTCGCCCGCGTTGCCGCAGGGACCTCGCTGGCAGAGGCGGTTCGCGCCGAAGAGTTGACCGTTCCCCAGCCCGATCGCTTGCGCCTCAACCGCGCGGAAATCGACGCGTCCGGACGCCAGATCACGCGCCCGGTTGCGCTGTTCTTCTCCATGGCGGAGGGCACCATCAAGCCTCTCGAAGCAGAGGAAATGGGCGGTTGGTTCATCATCCAGCTGAACGATATCACCACGCCAGAGCTGGCCGAAGACAGCCCGGCCATCGCCTCTACTCGCGAGGAACTGCTGCAGTTGCTTCCTAACGAGATCATGGACCAGTTCGTGGCGCACACGCGCAATGAAGTGGAGATCGAGGTGAACGACGTGGCGGTGGATGCCCTGGCAGCCCAGCTGACCGGCCGTAACTGAGGAGGCGAGGCTGAACACGTCGCTCTCCCCTTCCGAGTCCTCGCTGGCCCTGCCCGACAATGCCTGCCCGGCGCGCGAAGCACTGGCATCGGGCAAGCCTGCGCTTGTCTGGCGCAAGCTTGTGGCGGATACAGAAACGCCTGTCAGCGCAGCGCTCAAGCTGATCGAACCGGGACGCGGTGATTTCCTGCTCGAATCGGTCGAAGGCGGTGAAATCCGCGGGCGCTATTCGCTGCTGGGCCTCGATCCGGACCTGATGTTCCGCGCCACCGGCGCTTCATGCGAAGTGAACCGCAACTGGCGCACCGACCAGGACGCCTTCGAACCGCTTGCAGGCAACAGCCTCGATGAACTGCGCGCTTTGGCGCAAAG
Source organism: uncultured Sphingomonadaceae bacterium (assembly GCA_964467715.1). Classification (GTDB taxonomy): domain Bacteria; phylum Pseudomonadota; class Alphaproteobacteria; order Sphingomonadales; family Sphingomonadaceae; genus Alteraurantiacibacter. The sequence goes on along the minus strand of CAYXTJ010000044.1, from coordinate 7,964 downwards.
TTGCCGCATCGACGTGCCGAAGGAACTGCCCTCGGCGCTCGCCTGCCTCGTCGGCTATTTCGGCTATGAGACCATCGGTCTTGTCGAGAAGCTGCCACGCGCACCGCAAAGCGAGCTGGATCTGCCGGACATGCTGTTTGGCCGCCCCACGCTGGTGCTTGTGTTCGATAGCCTATACGACACCCTGTTCTGCGTTGCTCCGTTGTGGGCTGACGGCGGCGATCCCGATCAGGCCATCGAACAGGCAGGCGATCGCATCGACGAGGCGCTGCGCAAGCTGGGTCAGGCCGTGCCTGCGACAGAGCGTGCCTTCGATTTGCCCGAGATGGACCTCAACGCGGTGATGGATCCGGCGCTCTACAAGGACATCGTCCTCAAGGCGAAGGAATACATCTACGCCGGCGACATCTTCCAGGTGGTGCTGGCCCAGCGTTTCACCTGCCCCTTCCCGCTGCCGCCTTTTGCGCTCTACCGCGCGCTGCGGCGGGTGAATCCCTCGCCCTTCCTCTATTTCCTTGATCTGCCCGGCTTCTGCGTCGTCGGATCGAGCCCGGAAATCCTCGTCCGCGTCCGCAACGGCGAGGTCACGATTCGTCCCATCGCCGGTACGCGCCCGCGCGGAAAGAACGAGGACGAGGACCGCGATAACGAGCGCAGCCTGCTGGATGATCCGAAGGAATGCGCCGAGCACCTGATGCTGCTGGACCTTGGCCGCAACGACGTGGGCAGGGTTGCGGCAGCAGACAGCGTGAAAGTGACCGAAAGCTTCACCATCGAGCGTTACAGCCACGTCATGCACATCGTCAGCAACGTGGTGGGCAAGCTGGCGGCAGACCGTGACGCGGTCGATGCACTGTTTGCAGGTTTCCCGGCAGGCACCGTTTCGGGCGCGCCTAAGGTTCGCGCTTGCCAAATCATCGCGGAACTCGAACCCGAGACGCGCGGGCCCTATGCTGGCGGTGTCGGCTATTTCGCGCCTGATGGATCGGTGGACAGCTGCATTGTCCTGCGCACCGCGGTGGTGAAGGACGGCGTAATGCATGTTCAGGCAGGCGCGGGCATCGTGGCAGATAGCGAGCCGGACTATGAAGCCGCCGAATGCCGCCACAAGGCGGGCGCTCTGGTAGCCGCCGCGCGAGAGGCTGCTCGCGTGGCCAGTGAACCGGGCTTTGTCGGCCAGTAGGGGCATGAAGTCTTCACCGCTTGCACTGGTCCTGCTGCTTTCCCTCAGCGCTTGCGAAACGCGGGTTGAAGAGGATGGTGATGCGCCTGCAACCAGTGAAAGCGAGACGGTAGAGGTCGAGAGCCCGTGCGTGCCTGTGGTGTTCGAGGAAACCGCGCTTACCCACTGCACGGCAGACCCTGCCATCCATGCCATCCGCATGGCTGAAAGCGACGCCGAGGGAAAACCTTACCGCAGCTTTGCAACCTATGCGGCAGCGCGCGGCGCTGACGATGCGCCGGTGGCCTTTGCCGTGAACGGCGGCATGTTCGATGAGAATGGCCACGCAATCGGCTATTACGTCGAGGACGGCGAGCGCCTTCAGCGCCTCAACCGGGCAAAAGGTCCCGGCAATTTCCACATGCTGCCCAATGGCGTGTTCTTTGGCGATGCGTCCGAAAACTGGCAGGTTTGGGACACAGAGCGTTTCTTCACCGACGTGGACAGTCGCCCGGAGTTCGGCACCCAGTCAGGCCCCATGCTCGTGCTGGCTGGCGAACTGCATCCTGCCATTTCGCCCGAAGGGGATTCGGTCCGCATTCGCAACGGCGTGGGCGTCGATCCCGGCGGTCGGGCGCATTTCGTGATCAGCGAGGAACCGGTCAGTTTCGGCCGCTTCGCCCGCTATTTCCGCGACGTGGCAGGCACGGCAAACGCGCTGTTTCTTGACGGCACCGTTTCCCAATTGTGGGACCCTGCGAAGGGCCGCATGGACTATCGGGCAGATATCGGCCCGATGATCGTTGTGGAAATGCGCGAGAATGGCGAATAAGGGACCAGCCATGATCCTTGTTATCGACAATTACGACAGCTTCACCTTCAACCTGGTCCATTACGTGATGGAACTGGGCGCAGAGGTGGTTGTGAAGCGCAATGACGCCATCACCGTGGAAGAGGCGCTGGCGATGAACCCGCAAGGCGTTCTGATCTCTCCCGGTCCGTGTACGCCCAACGAAGCCGGTATCAGCCTCGCCCTGGTGGCGGCCTGTGCCGAAAAGGGCATCCCGCTACTTGGCGTGTGCCTTGGCCACCAATGCATCGGGCAGCATTTCGGCGGCAAGGTGGTGCGCGGCGGGCTGATGCACGGCAAGACCAGCCCGCTGGAGCACGACGGCACCGGCCTGTTCAAGGGCCTGCCCTCGCCTTACACCGCCACGCGCTATCACTCGCTGATCGTGGAAGACATCCCCGATTGCCTTGTGGTCAACGCCACCAGCGAGACGCCGGGCATCGATGGCGCCGCCGTGATGGGCTTCCACCACAAGACACTGCCGATCCATGGCGTGCAGTTCCATCCGGAAAGCATTGCCACCGAGCACGGCCACGCCCTGCTCGCCAACTTCCTCGAAATCTGCGGGATCAAGGCAAAGGAAGTCGCGTGAGCACTTCGCTCAGCCTGTCCGAAAGCGAAGCCCTTTTCGCGCAAATGCTCGATGGCGAAATGGCCGAAGGCGAGATTCGCGACGTGCTGGTGGAACTGGCTGATCGCGGCGAGACTGCGCAGGAGATCGCAGGCGCCGCCAAGGCCATGCGTGACCGCATGGTACGCGTATCCGGCCCTGAGAACGCCATCGACGTGTGCGGCACGGGCGGTGACGGGCAGCATTCGCTGAACATCTCCACCGCCACATCCATCGTTGTGGCTGCTTGCGATGTGCCGGTTGCCAAGCACGGCAACCGCGCCGCCAGTTCCAAGGCTGGCGCTGCTGATACGCTGGAAGCACTCGGGCTGGACCTCGGCAAGGCAGGCGAGGTTTCGGAAAGGACGCTGAACGATCTCGGCATCACCTTCCTGTTCGCGCAGGCGCATCATCCGGCGATGAAATACGTGATGCCCATCCGCAAGGAACTGGGCCGCCGCACGATCTTCAACCTGCTCGGCCCGCTCGCCAATCCTGCCGGTATCACGCGCCAGTTCGTCGGCATTGCCTCGCCGGAGCTGGTCGAGACCTATCGCGATGCGATGAAGCTGCTCGGCATGCAGCGCGCCATGATCGTTTCCGGCACGGAAGGTCTGGACGAGATTTCCATCGCTGGCCCCACGCGCATCGCCACCATCGGGATCGACAGTTTTGGCGATCAGGTGGTGCCCGAGGATGCAGGCCTCAGCCGCCACCCGCTTGAAGCCATTCGCGGCGGCGATGCCACGTTCAACGCCGCTGCCCTCAACCGCCTGCTGGAAGGCGAAAAATCCGCCTATCGCGATGCCGTGCTGCTCAATGCCGCTGGCGCGCTGATCGTCGCGGGCGAGGTTACTGGATGGCAGGAAGGCGCCGAGGAAGCGGCCGAAGCCATCGACAAGGGTCTGGCCAAGGGCCTGCTCGACTGCTGGATTGCTGCTGCAAAATGACCAACAAGCTTATCGAAATCTGCGACACCAAGCGCGGTGAAGTGGCGCAGCGCAAGGCCGCTGCCACCGTGGCTGATCTTGATGCCCGCGCCAGCGAGCAGACCGCCCCGCGCGGTTTCTGCAAGGCTCTGGAAGCGAAGGCCGCAAACGGCTTTGCCCTGATCGCCGAAATTAAGAAGGCCAGCCCGTCCAAGGGCCTGATCCGCGCTGACTTCCGCCCGCACCAGCATGCCATGGAATATGAAGCCGGCGGTGCTGCCTGCCTCTCCGTGCTTACCGATGAGCCCTATTTCCAGGGACACGAGGATTACCTCGTCGAAGCGCGCGCCAGCTGCGCCCTGCCCGTCTTGCGCAAGGACTTCATGGTCGATCCATGGCAGGTGGCAGAAGCCCGCTCCATCGGCGCGGATGCGATCCTGATTATCGTCGCCGCGCTGGAAGACGCGCTGATGCAGGATATCGAGGCTGCGGCCATCGAACGCGGCATGGATGTGCTGGTCGAAGTGCATGACGAGGAAGAGATGGAACGCGCCGCCGCACTGAAATCGCGCCTGATCGGCGTGAACAACCGCGATTTGCGCACTTTCAAGACTGACCTCGACACCACCGAACGGCTGTCCTCGCTCGCACCTGAAGGCACTTTGCTGGTGGGCGAGAGCGGGATCAATTCCAACGCAGACTGTCAGCGTCTGGCAAAGTCAGGCGTGCGCACCTTCCTCGTTGGCGAAAGCCTGATGCGGCAGGAAGACGTGACTGCCGCCACCAGGGCATTGCTCGGGCAATAGTCCCGTCAAATTTCCGCTTTAGCTCCAACACTTGCGCGGCGATGATCTCGCCGGTTTCAAGGTAATCGGAGGCAATCATGGGTATCTTCAGTTCGATCAAGGACGCCATCTTCGGCAAGGCAGAAGCGCAGGAAGCCGAAGCGCCCGCAGCACCCACCGCCAGCACACCTTTCGGCAAAGCCAAGCCGGATAAGCTTGACGAAGTGGACATCGAAGCCAGCCTCGATGCCCGTCCCGGTGCAGATAACCTCAACTGGCGCACCTCCATTGTTGACCTGATGAAGCTGGTCGGCCTCGAAGCCAGCTATGCCGAACGCAAGGAGCTGGCGATCGAACTGGGCCGCGAGAATTACTCGGGCACCGCGGAGGACAATATCTGGCTCCACCGCCAGGTGATGAACAAGCTCGCAGCCAATGGCGGCCGTGTGCCGCCTTCGCTCAGGGATTGATTGGCAACACGACGCCACTTCTGGCATGGGCTGCTGCATGAGCAAGCTGACCCATCTCGATGAACATGGCGCTGCCCGCATGGTTGATGTGGGCGGCAAGGCACAAACGGCCCGCACGGCAACCGCTGCGGGCCTTATTCGCATGGCGCCCAAAACCCTCGCCGCCGTGCGGGACGGTTCCGGCCCCAAGGGCGATGTGATTTCCACCGCCCGTATCGCCGGGATCATGGCTGCGAAAAAGACCGGCGAACTGATCCCCATGTGCCACCCGCTGGCACTGGATAGTGTGACGGTGGATTTCACCTTCGCGGACGATGCTATTGAGGTTTCCGCCACCGCCTCGCTTACGGCCAAGACCGGCGTGGAGATGGAGGCCCTCACCGCAGCCTCCATCGCTCTGCTCACCATCTATGACATGGCCAAGGCACTGGAAAAGGGCATGGTGATCGAGCACGTCCGGCTGATTTCCAAGACCGGCGGCAAGAGCGGCTACTGGCACGCCGAATGACCCCGCCGAAGCCGATTCCGCTGGAAGAGGCGCAGGTGCGCCTGCTCGACACCATCGCCAAAGCTGCCGCAGAAGAAGCGCCCGTCACCTCCTCTGACGGGCTCTACCTTGCAGCAGACCTCGTCGCGCGCCGCACGCAACCTGCTGCGGACCTTTCGGCCATGGATGGCTATGTGGTGCTCGAGGATGATTGCGCAGGACCGTGGACTGTCGTTGGCGAGAGTGCGGCAGGCCATCCTTTCACGGGAGATTTGCAAGCAGGAGAGGCCATCCGCATTTCCACCGGCGCGCTGATGCCGGACCCGGGCGGAGCGGTGCTGCTGCAGGAGAATGCGACTCGAAATGGTAACAGCCTGTCCCTCAACGGCGAAGGCAAGCCAACCACCCGCCATATCCGCCGGAAGGGCTTTGACTTTGCTGAAGGCGATCTGCTGCTGGAAGCCGGAGCGCGGATGAACGCCGCGCGTATTGCACTGGCCATTTCGGGTGGCCATTCAACAGCGAGTCTTCGCACCCGGCCCAAGGTTGCGATCCTCGACAGCGGTGATGAACTCGCGGCAAGTCCGGGCATGGTCGCAAGCCACCAGATCCCGGCAAGCAACGGCGATATGCTGCATGCCATGGTAGCTCCTTATGCGTCGGAAGTGGTACGCCTCGGCCCGGTCAGGGACGAGCAGGCCGCACTGGTCGCAGCGCTTGAACAAGCGTCGGACTGCGCCTTCATCGTCACCAGTGGTGGAGCATCGGTTGGCGACCATGACCTCATGCGCCCCGCGCTTGAGGAATGGGGAGCAACCATCGACTTCTGGCGCATCGCGATGAAGCCCGGAAAACCCCTGATGGTCGCGCGCAAGGGCGAACAGGTCGTGATCGGCCTGCCCGGCAACCCGGTTTCCTCCTACGTCACGGCATTCCTGTTTCTGCTGCCGGCATTGCGGCGGATGACCGGGGCAGCTGCGCCTTTGCCAAAGAGCATCGCTTTGCCACTTGAAGGAAAGCTTCCAGCTATCGGCAGCCGCACGGAATTTGTCCGCGCGCGCCTGCAAGACGGCAAGGCTGCGCCATTGGGCGAGCAGGATTCGAGCGCGCTGGTGTCTCTTTCACGCGCAGACCTGCTGATCCGGCGCGACATCGGTGCACCCGCTGCTAAGCCGGGTGAAGCCGTGCAATGCTATCTGCTCCAAAATGCCGGTATCGCTTGACGTGAGCGTTTCTGTTTTCTAATTGTTCCTTGTTCGTTCCCGTATTGGAACGGAAATAAGGGGAACATACCCATGCTGACTGCCAAGCAGCGCGAACTGTTGATCTTTATCCAGCGCAAGCTGGAGGACACTGGCATCTCGCCCTCTTTCGAAGAGATGAAGGATGCGCTGGACCTCAAGAGCAAGTCGGGCGTCCATCGCCTGATTTCAGCGCTTGAAGAACGCGGCTTCATTCGCCGCCTGCCTAATCGTGCGCGCGCGCTCGAAGTCCTGAAACAGCCTGATGACGTTTCTGCCGCGCGCAATGTCGCAGCCAATGCGGCAGCGAATGACGCAGTCGGCGGTGTTGTGGGCGGTGCCAGCGCCAAGGTGCCTGCCGCGGCCAACGACGTGATCGAAGTGCCCCTGCACGGCCGGATCGCTGCCGGCGTTCCGATCGAGGCGATGGAGGACCACCAGTCCCTACCCGTACCCGCTGCGCTTCTCGGCAGTGGCGAGCATTATGCGCTTGAAGTGTCAGGCGACTCGATGATCGAAGCCGGCATCCTTGATGGCGACTATGCGCTGGTGAAGAAGGCAAACAGCGCCCGCGACGGCGAGATCGTTGTCGCGCTGGTCCGTAACGAGGAAGCGACCCTCAAATACCTGCGGCACGAGAACGGCAAGATCGTGCTCGATCCGGCCAATGGTGCTTATGATCCTCAGGTCTATGACGATCACGAAGTGCAGGTTCAGGGCAAGCTGGCAGGCCTGCTGCGCCGCTACCACTGATCCTTTCCGGTTCGCGCGGGCGGCTGGCTAGTCTCCATGCCGCCCGCGCCACCAACCGTGCTCGCCCTGCATGTCAGAAACGCCGAGCATTTGCGGGCCGTCCCGCAACAATGAACCCTCCAGAGTGATGGCAAGCCCGCCGGTCTCTTCCAGCATGCGCCTGTCTGCCTTGATCCAGCGCGGAACGCAGCTTTGCGGCAGCCACCTGTCGGCAACCACGATATCCGCGCTCTCACAGGCGGCAGCCAGCGCCCGCTCTGTAACCAGTTCGTCGCTGCGGCTCATCAGGACATGCCATTCTCGCCCCGCCCGCTTGAGGGTGACGGTGCAGAAATCGGCAGAACAATTCGCACCGTCCCAGTCAGCCATGGCGGCCGGTTCGCCTTCAACCCCGGCAAGCTCCATGAGAATTTCGCGCGTGTAATCGCTACGGCTCTGGCGCAGGACCAGCAGGCTATGCCCTTCACCGGTGATGCCCACGTGGCGGCCATCGCCCGATATCAGGAGGTCAGGCACCGGTGTCAGGGCAAGCAGGACTGCCCCAAGGCCGCAAGCACGAAGCCCAGAAGTCGTGGCTTGCCGCGCCATAACGCCAGCCATATCCCGCCCGCCAGGAACAGCGCGAAGGTGACCCCGCCCATCTGCGGCATCAGCTTTACCGCACCGGGCTGGCTCGC
>CAYXTJ010000043.1:0-16997 GCA_964467715.1 uncultured Sphingomonadaceae bacterium | reverse complement strand
GTACGGCCGCGCCAAGGCACGCCGTAGCTTCCAGTTCTCGAAGCGCTAAGTTTTCCTGGCATTCAATGCCGGAAATCAGAAGGGCGGTCCGCAAGGGCCGCCCTTCTTGCATCTGGACCAGCTATTCCTCGCTTGGCAGGACCGGCAGCATGTCGGCGATGGTGCGCGAGAGCTTCTCCACCGTCACCGGCTTTGAAAGATAAGCACTCGCCCCCGCCGCCATCGCACGCTCTTCCTCGCCCTTGCCTGCAAAGGCGGTGATCGCGATGACCGGCGTATCGCGCGTCTCTTCGTCTTCACGCAAGCGCCGGATCAGGCGCAGACCGGAGACATGCGGCAACTGGATGTCCATCGTGATCAGCTGCGGGCGGAACCGCGCCACCTCGTCCATCACCAGCGCGACGTCAGCCACCAGCTGCACCTCGTAGCCGCGCGACTCCAGCACCTCATGATAGAACATGCGGTTGAGCAGGTCGTCTTCGACTACGAGAATTCGCGCAGGCATTGACCTGCAACGCGTGATATCCGGTTTGGTGCCCCCAGGCCGCAGCGGTTTGGCGCGGGCAAATACCGTTCCGGCTTACTCCAGCGGCGGATCGGTGCGTGGCACATGGCCGACAGGCGCCACGGGCTCGCCCTCTTCGCGCGGTGGCGTGGCGTCATCAGGCACGACGTCAATCATCATGTCACCGCTGGCCACGCCCTCGAGATTGCGCACCTGCACGCTGAGCTTTTCGCCATCCCATGTCAGCTGGTTGAAGCTAGGCGGAGTGGAGCGGATGCGATGCGACAGCGTGCCTGCGCCGATCATCCGCACCGGGCCGTTGGGCGTGGCCTCCATGATATCGAAGGCATCGTGCACATGGCCCGACAGGACGGCGAGCACATTGCGCTTCGCCAGCTCGGCTAGCGCACGATTACCATTATGCGTCAGGGCGGTGCCGCGGGTGCCGGCCTCGCGCAAGGGGTGGTGCGCCGTAACCAGCACGCGCGTGCCGGGCGCGAAGCGGTCGATCTGCGACAGGCATTTGTCGAGTTCGCGCCGGGTGACCCAGCCCTTTGACCAGTTGAGGCGCGGCTGGGCGGGGACGTTGGTGTTGAGCGGAACCAGCGCCAGCCCGTCCATCTCCAGCCGCTGCTCCACCAGATCGCGGAACGCCTCGAAGCGGGCGAGCGGATTGAGGTAGCGCGTCAGTAGGTGATAGCTAGGCAGATCATGGTTGCCCGGTTCGATTGTCACCGGCACCGGCAGCGAACGGATCCATTCCTCGGCTGCGGCAAATTCATGCGTGCGGGCGCGCATGGTGAGATCGCCGGTGATAGCCACGGCGTCCGGCTTCAGCCGCATGACCTCGTCCCGCACCCAGTCGAGTGCGCGGTTGTCCTCGATCCCGAAATGGATGTCGCTGAGATGAAATAGGGTGGATTGCCTGCTCATGTGCCTCAACCGCTAGCAGATCAGCCTCACCAAACCCAAGGGCGCAATCCGGGCAGGGCCCGTCATATTCGCCGCGTCAGGATCAGCCATGCCATCAGTGCGTTCAGCGACGTATAGATGCCATAGGTCAGGCCCCACCCGCTGTGGCCATAGGCAACCAGCAGCATCGCCGCGAGCAGCAGGCCGAATTCCAGCCCCAGCGTGATGCGCGGCGTGAAGATGCTGTCGCTGGCCTGCATGGTGCGGACAATGGCGTGGCCGCTTTCCAGCACGGCGCGATGCAGCGCGAAATTGGCGATTCCCAACAAGAAGACGATGGCGATTCCCATGGCCCATGCAGTCTGACGGGTGTTGCAGGCGGGTGCAAATGCAGTTCGTGGATCTCTGATGGCGCTTCATCGGCAACAGGACTCCTCTGTCGAGTGAAGCCAGCGGAAAATCGAAGCCTGCGCGCCAGATGGAGCATGCTTGCCTATCTCTTTTCATGCGCCGCAGCCGTTTTCAGTCCCACCGGTTGCGGCGCGACCCCCTCCCCGAAACGGGAGTTCAATGGAGGAAGGAGAAGGGTAATGTTGAAGACTGTGTCCATGGCACTTGCTGGTGCTGCCTTGCTTGCGGCTCCCGCAGTTGCAGCGACCGAAACCGAGCAGCGCACGACTGGCGTTTCCTATCAGGATCTCGACCTGTCGACCGAGGAAGGCCGCAAGGCGCTGGACGATCGCATCGAAGACCCAGCGAAGGAAGTCTGCGGCTAGGGCGAACGCGCCACCGGCTCGAACATGACGAGCACCGAATCGCGCCGTTGTTTCCGCGAAGCCAAGCGCCAGCTTGATCGCCACCCCGCAGACATATCCCTGTCGGACGCGGTAAGCCCTTTATCGAACAATCCCGCTCCTAGAGCAGGCTTTCCTCCGCGATCTTGCGCTTCCAGTGGAGCGGGGCGAGCGTGTGGACATTGTTGCCTTCGGCATCCACGGCCACCGTTGCCGGCATATCCTTCACGGTGAATTCGTAGATCGCCTCCATGCCAAGATCCTCGAAAGCGACGACCTTCGATTCCTTGATCGCGCGCGCCACAAGGTAAGCCGCGCCGCCGGTGGCCATGAGATAGGCGACCTTGAAGCGGCTGATCACCTCGACTGCATCCGCGCCGCGTTCGGCCTTGCCGATCATGGCGAGCAGGCCCTGGTCGAGCATCATCTCGGTAAACTTGTCCATGCGCGTGGCAGTGGTCGGTCCTGCCGGGCCGACGACTTCGCCCATCACCGGATCGACCGGGCCGACATAATAGATTGCCCGGCCCTTGAAGCGGACGGGCAGTTCCTCGCCCTTGGCCAGCATGTCCTGGATGCGCTTGTGCGCGGCATCGCGCCCGGTCAGCATCTTGCCATTGAGGAGCAGGCGGTCACCGTGGTTCCAGCTGGCCACCTCTTCTGCCGTGAGATTATCGAGATCGACCTTCTTGGCTTCGGCATCGGGGGCCCAATGGACATCGGGCCATTCGTCGAGGTTCGGCGCCGGCAGATAGCTGGGGCCGGAACCGTCGAGCGTGAAATGTGTATGGCGCGTGGCAGCGCAATTGGGAATCATGGCGACAGGCTTGCCCGCAGCGTGGCACGGCGCATCGAGGATTTTCACGTCGAGCACGGTGGACAGGCCGCCAAGGCCTTGCGCGCCAACGCCCTGCGCGTTCACCGCGTCATAGATATCGATGCGCAGCTGCTCGAGATCGGTCTCGGCCCCGCGCGCCTTCAGCTGGCCCATGTCGATCGGGTCCATCAGGCTCTGCTTGGCGAGCTTCATGCAGTGTTCCGCCGTGCCGCCAATGCCGATGCCGAGCATCCCCGGCGGGCACCAGCCAGCGCCCATCGAGGGGATCTGTTCCAGCACCCAGTCCACGATATTGTCTGACGGGTTCATCATCTTGAACTTGGACTTGTTTTCGCTGCCGCCACCCTTGGCCGCGACATCGATGGAGACTGTGTTACCCGGCACCATCTCCACGCTCAGCACGCAGGGCGTGTTGTCACGCGTGTTGCGGCGGGTGAAGGCAGGGTCAGCCAGGATCGAAGCGCGCAGCTTGTTGTCCGCGTGGTTATAGGCGCGGCGCACACCTTCATCGACCACGTCCTGCAGGCTCTGCTTCGAATCGAGGCGACAATCCTGCCCCCATTTGACGAAGACGTTGACGATGCCGGTGTCCTGGCAGATCGGCCGGTGGCCTTCGGCGCACATGCGGCTGTTGGTCAGGATCTGCGCGATGGCATCCTTGGCCGCGGTGCCCTGCTCGGCCTCGTAGGCTTCGCCCAGCGCCTTGATGTAATCCATCGGGTGGTAATAGGAGATATATTGCAGCGCATCGGCCACGCTTTCGATCAGGTCATCCTCGCGAATGATGGTCATGTCGTTCATCGAAAGAGCTCTCCTGTTGATACAATTTTTGACATGCCGCGCCCCTTGGGCCTGCTAGGGAAAGATCGCAATGGCCAAACCCCTTGGCGTGATGCCCTCATACGCCTAAGGCACGCTGCGACAAGAGTGACGAGAGTATAGATAGAGTGACCCTTATCGATACCCCCAGCATGGAAAGCACCTCCGCCGCCCGCAAGGCGATGATCGACAGCCAGTTGCGCACCAGCGGTGTGACAGCGCCTTTCGTGGTCAGGCGCATGGGTGAAGTGGCGCGTGAAGACTATGTGCCGGCCAGCGCAAAGGGCGTGGCCTATATGGACCGCGCGATTCCCCTCGGCGATGGCAGGATGCTGGCGTCCCCGCTGGCGCACGGCATGCTGTTGCAGGAAGCAAAGCCCGCGGCTGACGAGCACGTGATCGTGGTCGATGGCGGCAGTGGCTACCTGGCAGAGCTGGTGCGTCCGCTTGCCGGTTCGCTCAAGGTCATCTCGCCCGAAGAAGTGCTGGCAGCATCGCGCGGCGGCAACAAGGCAGACCTGATCCTGATCGATGGCGCCATCGAACAGATGCCGGATTCGCTGGCAAAGCGGCTGGCGGATGATGGTCGCATCGTCACCGGCCTGGTGCAGGGCGGCGTCACCAGTGTGGCCGCAGGGCGCAAGTCCAGCAAGAGCGTGGTATTCATTCCGCTGGCCGAGATCGGTATCCCGCGCCTTTCCGCCTTCGACAAGCCGAAGGGCTGGAGCTTCTGAACATGCGTTTTTCCGGCCTGAAAGCGGCGTTGCTTGGCAGCGCAATCCTTGCTGCCGCACCTGCGCAGGCCGAAACGCTGAAGGATGCACTGCTCGCAGCCTATCTCACCAACCCGCAGCTTGAAGCTGCGCGGGCGCAATTGCGCGCCAGTGACGAGAGTGTGCCACTCCAGCGTGCCGGTGGCCTGCCGTCTGTCAGCACCTCTGCCAATTTCACCGAATTCCTGAAGAGCTCATCTTCCAGCTTCATTTCGCCGCAGCGATCGCTGTCTGCCAATGTAGACCTTGGTGTGCCGCTGTATTCCGGTGGCAGCGTGCGTAACGGCATCCGTGCCGCGGAAACGCGCGTGGAAGCCGGCCGGGCTGACCTGCGCGGCACCGAGAGCGCGCTGTTCTCGCAAGTCGTCGCGGCTTATATGGACGTGATCCAGAACGAGGCGATCGTCGGCCTGTCGCAGAACAATGTCGATGTGCTGGCGGTAAACCTGGAAGCGACAAGCGATCGCTTCGAGATCGGTGAACTCACCCGCACCGACGTGGCGCAGTCCGCCAGCCGTTTGGCGCTTGCTCGCGGCGATTTGCGCAGCGCGCAGGCCAACCTCACCAACGCGCGCGAGAATTACGTGGCGCTGGTCGGCTCTGCCCCGGAAGATCTGCAGGCCCCGCCCCCGCTGCCCGGCCTGCCTGACAGCCCCGATGCCGCGGTGGACGTTGCGCTGGAGCACAATCCGGATCTGATCGCCGCCCGCGAACGCGCGATTGCCGCCGGCTATGATATCGACGTGGCTGGCGCCGGTCGCCTGCCGCGGATCGAAGCCTTCGCGCAGAGCGGATACCAGAACTATCTCGGCACGCTGGGTGCCATCCCCGGCACTGGCGCGGCTGACCAGACGAGCACTTCCGCACAAGCGGGCCTGCGCTTGACTATGCCGATCTTCCAGGGCGGCCGCGTTTCGGCGCAGCGGCGCCAGGCTCAGGCCAATTCCTCGGCCGCGCTGGAGCAGGTGATCGCCACCGAACGCAGCGTGATCGCACAGGTGCGCGCTGCCTATTCCAGCTGGCGCGCGGCCAACGCCATCATCGCTTCCACGCAGGCCGCAGTGGATGCAGCCGAACTCAGCCTGGAAGGCGTGCGCGCAGAGAATACCATCGGCACCCGCCAGATCCTCGATGTGCTCAATGCCGAGCAGGAACTGCTCGCCGCCCGCGTGCAGCTGGTGGCCGCGCGCCGCAACGAATATGTCGCCGGCTTCAGCCTGCTTGCCGCCATGGGCCGCGCCGAAGCGCGCGACCTTGGCCTTGCCGACGAAGGCCTGCTGTATGATCCGGTGGTCAATTACGAGCGTTCGCGCTCGATCCTGCTCGATTGGCAGAGCGATTCGGACCCCGTCGCCACCTCCACCAGAACCGTTGACATCCCGGCGCAGGATGGCGAGGTTCCGGAAGAGCAATAAGGCAGGGAAACCGGGGAATCATGCGCAGGGAAGGCGAACCTTCTGTCGAGGAGATCCTCGAATCGGTCAAGAAGGTGATCGAACGCGACAATCGCGAAGCTGCCCGAATGCGGCAGAACCGCAGCAATTCCGGTGAAGGGCTGATCGCCCGTCCCTCTTTCGACATCGACCGCGAATCCGACGTGCTCGATCTGGGCGCCATCGCTTCCGAAGTGGAGGGCGATGATGCCGACAACGACGCGCGCGGCCTCACCAATGATGGTGCCGCCGATGCCATGCGCCAGTCGCTTGCGGCCCTGGCCATGCTGGCCGAACCTTCTGCTCCGCCCAAGATCGTGCGATCCGGCGAAACTTCGCTGGAAGGCATGGTGCGCGAAATGCTGCGCCCGATGATGGCGCAATGGCTCGACGCCCACCTGCCCGAGATTGTCGAGCGCATGGTGAAGGCGGAAATCGCCCGCATCGCAGGCAAGAAGCGCTGACAAAGCCGCCCTCGCCCCGCCAACTCGCCAAGGCCGGCGCAAAGCTGGCCGAAACCGGTGGCGAAACGGTTGATCGCCACATTTTCCTGTGCGCCCTGCCCACCAAGGCGAAGTGCTGCCATCCAAAGGTTGGCGGACCTTCGTGGGATTACCTGAAGACCCGGCTCAAGGAACTCGATCTCGTCGGCCCCGGAAAGGTGCAGCGGACCAAGGCCGATTGCCTGCAGGTTTGTGCGGCAGGGCCGATCGCCGTCGTCTGGCCTGATCGGGTCTGGTACCATTCCTGCACGCCGGAAGTGCTCGAACTGATCATCCAGCGGCACCTCATTGGCGGTGAGCTGGTCGAGGAATACCGGCTGCGGGGAGCGCCTGCTTAGGGCTCCAACTGGTCGAGGTCGTTATCGACCGATTCGTCATGCCCCGTGCCGGAAGACAGGAACACCAGCCCCATCAGCGCGCTCATCAGCAACATTGCGGCCCCGATGCCAAGGCCGGTCGCGATGAAGAAGTGCACCGAGACCATGCCCACTTCTTTGTAGAGCAGCGCCCAGGCGATCAGCACCACCGCCACGGTGGCACCGAACATGAAGCGCATCAGCCGCCGGTAACGCGCCCAGGCGTGGGCGGCATTCTGCGGATTATCGAGGGGGGAATTGCGAGCCATGCGCGCCTCATGCCTGTCCCGAAGGCCTGACGCAACGCCGATATCGGGAACGATTTGCCCGGACTCGGTAAGCCGTGGCATAAGCAGTAGCCAGAGGGAAGGAGGACGCCATGTCAATTGCGCGCATCATCGAAGGTCGTAACCAGGACATCATCAGCTGCTCACGCGGGGAAAGCGTGCGCGATGCCGCCGCCAAGCTGGCAGAAAAGCGCATCGGTGCCTTGCCGGTGATGGATGGGGACCAGGTGGCCGGGATATTCTCGGAGCGCGACCTGCTTTATTGCATCGCCCGCGAAGGCGAGACCGCACTCAAACGCTCCGTGGGTGACGTGATGACAGCGCCCGCCATCACCATCGAACCGACGCAGGATGCGCTGGAAACGCTGCAACTGATGACGCGCCGCCGCATCCGCCACCTGCCCGTGCTCGATGGTGGCAGGCTGGTGGCCTTCGTGTCGATCGGCGATATCGTGAAGTTCCGCATCGAACAGGTCGAGGCAGAAGCCGAGCAGATGCGCGAATATATCACCACCGCTTGAGCATCGCGCCGCGAACACCTACATCACCGGCATGTCCAAGGCCCTTACCCTATCTCCTGCGGCCGCTGCGCGCGTGGGAGTGATCGCCGAAAAGCAAGGCAAGCCCGCCATCCTTCGGCTTTCCGTGGAAGGCGGCGGCTGTTCGGGCTTCCAGTACAAGTTCGACATGGCGGATGCCCCAGAAGCGGACGATTCGGTGAGCGAGACGGATGGCGTGAAGCTGGTTGTCGATCCGATCAGCCTCGATCTGGTGGCGGGAAGCACGGTGGACTTCGTGGAATCGCTGGGCGGTGCAGCTTTCCGCGTGGAGAACCCGCAAGCTGCAGCCGGTTGCGGTTGCGGTTCCAGCTTCGGCATCTAAGGTCGTCCACCAAGAGGTGGATTGATCGTGCGCATAGCTTCATTCAACATCAACGGTATCAAGGCGCGCCTGCCGCGCCTGCTCGAATGGCTTGAGGAAACCCGGCCCACCGTCGCCTGCCTGCAGGAAATCAAGACGATGGACGACGGCTTCCCGGCCGAGGAGTTCGAAAAGATCGGCTATCACGCCATCTGGCACGGGCAGAAGAGCTTCAACGGCGTGGCGATCCTTGCTGACGGTGTCGAGCCGAAGGAAGTCCATCGCGGTCTGGGGATCGACGGGCCGAAGGAAGGCGAGGGCGAGCAGGCGCGCTATCTCGAAGCCGAGGTACACGGCGTGCGGATCTGCAACCTTTACATGCCCAATGGCAACCCGCATCCCGGCCCCAAGTTCGATTACAAGCTGGCATGGATGGAAAGGCTGCGGGCGCGCTGCCGGGAACATCTTGCGGCAGATGTTCCTGCTGTGGTGCTGGGCGATTTCAACGTCATTCCTGAAGACACTGACGTGTGGGCGGTGAAGGCGATGGAGGACGATGCGCTGATGCAGGCGGAATCGCGCGATGCCTATGCCCGGATGCTGGCGGACGGGTGGACCGATGCGCTGCGCACCCTGAACCCGCGCGGCGGGGTGTGGACCTATTGGGATTATCAGGCGGGTGCATGGCAGCGTGACCACGGCTTCCGCATCGATCACCTGCTGCTGTCACCCGATTGCGCGGACCGTCTGGTCGCCGCTGGCGTCGACAAGGAACACCGCGGACGCGAAAAGGCCAGCGACCACGCGCCGGTCTGGGTGGAATTGAGGGATTAGGAAGCAGCGGACCTCACCGCTGTTCGGCAACGCCGAACCATAGGGTGACCGCCCGCCCGCAGGTGCCCCGCAACCCGGACAAGGTCTGGGTGGAGAGAACAGCACCGAGGACGGACCCCGGATAGGGGGCGCCTCAGGTATTCCTACTTGTAGAAAATGTGCCGGTCGATTTGTGCGACATGCGCCATGCGGTCAGCCCAGCGCGGGCGCACCGTCGTCGCATGGAAATACAGCGCTTCGCCGGCTTCGCTGTCCCAGAGTTCCTGATGGGCGATACGGGCGATGGCGCGGGCGCGCTGCCATGCAGCCGATGCTGCGTTGGGATCGGGGATGCGGCCCCCGCGCACGAAGGAGAATTGCGCGCGCTGGGTGACGACCGAGCAATAGTCATCCGGGAACAGGTTCGATTCTGCACGGTTGATGACCACGCGGGCCACGGCCAGCTGGCCCGAAAGCGGTTCACCGCGGGATTCGAAATAGACGGCCTGTGCCAGGCAACGCAGTTCACCGGTCGGTTCGGATTCGTTGGATACGGTAGCGACCAGCTCACGCAGCGACGCGGAGTTGCTGCTGGCGATCGGCGCCACCTCATCAGAGTCGGCAGGGATGTCCTGTACCATGGGGCTGGCCACAAAGCGCACGGCGGGCTCCATTTCGGCCTCTGCCTGCTGCGCGGATTCATTGGCCGTTTCGAGCGCTGCGGGCTCTGCCTGGTCCTGGGCAACGGCGCCGGACATTCCGGCACCAAGTAGGGTTGCAAACAAAACTGCGACCGAGGCTGCCGCCCCGGCACGTGCAAACTTGCGGTTCATGTAACCTGTAACTCAGGGCGGTGAGAAAGCTGGCGCAGGTCGCCGGTCGCGAATTGCCTTCGGGCAATCCTTCATTTTTGCGTACCGTTAAAACGTACCTGCCGTTTTCTCCCCGTCTGCGTGCGATCCGGTGCGGCGTGATTGCCGCAGCACGAAAGGCCTCCGCGTTTGAAGTCGCGGACCAGAAAGCGTCCGCAGAGTTAAGTGTCAACCAACGGTTCCCGTAATTCCGATGAACCGTTCACCATCAGCGATATCCAGCTCGACAATCCAGGTGTCGAGATCCTGGCTTGCGCGGCGCTGGCAATAGTCCGAAAAATCGTGTGCGTTTTCAGTATCTTGCTTCTTGGAAATGGTCCATTTCCGGGTCCCGTCCAGCTGCGGCATACGCTCGTAAAGGCGGGCGTTTGTGCCGTTTTCGCAACATATGACGAGTATTGTCCCGGCGTCGCGTTCACCCTTTGAAATAACCGTTGCGAAGCCCCCTTCGGCTTGCACGGCGCGGATCAGGCCGGAAACTTCGAGGTGGGCGGGAAGCCTTGCATCCTCCATCGGATCAGCCTTCGACCTTGTATCCGGCAAGGCCCGACAGCGCGATATGGGAGCGCATGAAGGTTCCTGTGCCGCGGCCGATTTCCTCTCCATCCTCGTCAACCAGGCTGGCTTCGGCGACAAACACGCGACGCTTGCCGCTGACCCAGCGTCCACGGGCTTCGACCTTTCCGCTGCGGATGGGTGCGGTGAAATGGAGGTTGAAGCCCGTCGTCAGCAGGAAGCGGTCGGACACCAGCGAATTGGCCGCATAGAAAGCGGCATCGTCGAGCATCTTGAAATAGACCGTGCCATGCGCCGCACCTGCCGCATGGTGCAGGCTTTTGTCGACTTCGAACCGGATAACGGACTCGCCCTCCCGCTCGATCAGGAGGCGGGATCGAAACAGCGAATTTATCGGCGCGGACGCATAGAGCGATTCCAGCGCACGGAAATGCGCCTGCGCCCCACTACGCGAGGTATCAGGCAGCGCTGCGGTCCGAGACATTGGTCAGCAAGCCATAGATGGCCTCTTCATCGGGCGCGTCAGTCAGCGCGTCGCGGATCGCTTCATCGCGCACAAGGCGGGAGATGGCCGCCAGCGCATGAAGATGCGCCGCGCCGCTTGCTTCGGGCGAGAGCAGGCCGAACACCAGATCGACCGGCAAGCCGTCCGCCGCCTTGAAGTCCGCCGCATGGCGCAGTTTGAGCAGGGCGGCGACGGGACGCTGGATGCCGGAAACGCGTGCGTGGGGAATGGCCACGCCGCGCCCAAACCCGGTGCTGCCGAGGTTTTCGCGCTCTTCCAGGAATTCGAGCACCATCTCCGCGTCGAGACCATAGGTGCGCGCGAAGATGCTGCTCAGATGGGCGAGAATCGCCTGCTTGTCCTCAGCGTCGACAATAGCCACCGCTTCGGGCTGGATTACAAAAAGAGGGTCCATGTTGTGGGCTCAACAATAATCGTGGTACTGCCCTCTTCTGCATGAAGGCATTGGAATTTCGTGTTTTTTATGATGTCCTGAACACGAAATTGCCACAAGTGAGGCGGCCCGGGCGTCAGCGTCAGGACGGTTCGACCCAGCCGATCGAGCCATCATCGCGGCGATAGACCATATTATGCCGCCCAGTGCCAGCATTTTTGAAGAACAGCGCCTGGGTGTGCCGCAAATCGAGCAGCATCACCGCATCCGAAACGCTGACTTCGGGAATGTCGATGCGCGTTTCGGCGATAACGGGGGGTGCCTCTTCCGGCAGTTCCTCTGCTTCCGGTTCTTCCGAAGCGAAGATGGTGTAAGCCGCTTCTTCCTGCGCCATGGCATGGGCGGCCTGTTCGTGGCGATCCTTCAGCCTGCGCTTGTAGCGGCGCAGCTGGGTTTCGATCTTGTCGGCCGCCTGGTCCAGCGCCTGGTGCGCATCATGCGCCTGCCCGTGGCTCTTCAGGATCAGCCCGTGATTGACGTGGAGCACAATATCGCAGGCGAAAGCATGGGCCGGCGCCTTACCGAAGGTCACAGTGGAGGAAAGCGCCCGGCTGAAGTACTTGTCAACGATAGTCCCAAGACGATCCGATGCATGTTCCTGCAGTGCGGAGCCGGTGTCTACCTGGTGGCCGGAGACGCGAATATCCATAAGGCTGTTCCCTATCCTGTTATCTTTAAACCCAATGTAGGCTCTTTTTGTAATTTAGGCATGCCAGATCGGAGATTCCATCGCTTCCAGGAAATTTTTGTGCTTCTCAAGCTCTTCGGCTGATGCTGCGTGAGGGCGGGGCGCACGGAAATCTCCCTTGCGTGGAACAAACGTGCGGATCTCGGTAGCGCTCTCTTCCGACTCGGCCGCAAGTTCCAGCCCGATCTGGCGGCCACCTGTCAGTTCGACATAAACCTGCGCAAGCAGCTCGGCATCAAGCAGCGCGCCATGCTTCACGCGGTGGCTCCGGTCCACGCCATAGCGCGTACACAGCGCATCGAGCGAATGCTTCGCGCCGGGATGACGGCGGCGTGCGATGGCCAGCGTATCGACCATGCGGTCCAGACCCACTTCCGCCAGCCCGCAAGCCTTCAGCTCCCAGTTGAGGAAGCCGAAATCGAATTGCGCATTATGCGCCACCAACGGGGAATCGCCGATAAACTCCAGCAGTTCGTGCACCGTGTCCCTGAACAGCGGCTTGTCTGCCAGGAAGGCTGCGGAGAGGCCGTGCACCTGCTCGGCTTCCATCGGCATGTCGCGTTCGGGGTTGTAATAGGCGTGATAGCTGCGCCCGGTGGCCACGCGGTTGACCATCTCGATGCAGCCCATTTCAACCAGCCGGTCCCCCGAATTGGGATCAAGGCCGGTGGTTTCGGTATCGAAGACAATCTCTCTCATGCGTCCGATTATCTGCGTGGGGGGGGCTAGCGCAACTCGGCAGAGAGCTTGTCCACCAGCTCTTGCACAGTTTCGCGGGTTTCAGCGAGCGAGACGCCGGTATCGATCATGAAATCCGCCCGCTCGCGCTTCTGTGCAACAGGCACCTGCAGCGCGAGGATGTCAGCGAATTTCGCTTCGGTCATGTCCGCCCGGGCAAGCACACGCGCGCGCTGCACCTCGGCCGGAGCGGAAACCACCGCCACCCTGTCCACCCCCGCATCGAGGCCTTTCTCATAGAGCAACGGAATATCGAACAGCACCAGCGGCGCCTGCGCATTGTCCGCGAGGAAACGCGCGCGCCTCGCCTGCACCGCGGGATGGACGATGGCTTCCAGCCGCGACAGCGCATCAGGATCAGCAAAGACGATAGCCCCCAGCGCCGCGCGTTTCACGCCTTCAGGTCCGGTTGAACCGGGAAAGGCTTCCTCTATCGTGGGCAGCAGTTCGCCGTCCGGCCCCTGCATTTTCCGCACTTCGGCATCGGCATCGAACACCGGCACACCGCAATCGGCAAACATGGCCGCAACCGTGCTCTTGCCCATGCCGATCGAGCCAGTGAGGCCGAGGATGAGAGGGCGGGCGGTCATTTCGTCAGGATCGCGCGCAAGGCGGCATCACCATCATGGCGGGGCGGGGCAATGCCGAAGAACTTCGCGAAGGCAATCGCCGCCTGGCCGATCAGCATATTGAGGCCATCGACGGCTTCGAACCCCTTTGCACGTGCTTCCTGCAGAAACGGCGTGTCGAGCGGGTGAGTGACAATGTCATAGATCACGCTGCCCGGCGGCACATGGCTGAAATCGAAGGCGAGCGGCGGCTGGCCAGCCATGCCGAGCGGGCTGGCGTTCACGACAAGATCGAAACAGCCTTCGCGATCGTCAAAGGCAAAGTCGGTCTCGTCCGCAAAATGCGCGATGTCGACGGCATGGTGCTCGCCGCCGGGATCAAGCTCGTCGAGCAAGGCACGCGCCTTGTCCGGATTGCGTCCGGCGAGCACGAGGGTGAGGCCTTGCCCGGCCAGCGCCACGATGATCGCGCGCGCAGCACCCCCGGTGCCGAGGATGCGGGCCATGCGGAAATAGTGCTGCTTCGCCAGCTCGTCACGCAGCGGCTTGAGGAAACCGTCAGCATCGGTGTTGTATCCGGTGAGCGTGTCATCGTCTTGCCGGACAATGGTGTTCACCGCGCCGATCTGCTGCGCCAACGGGTCGAGCCGGTCGAGCAGCGGCATCACCGCCTGCTTGTGCGGCATGGTGACATTGCACCCGCGCCAGTCCGCATCCTTGCGCCGGGCAGCAATATAATCGGCAAGCCCATCGCTGGTGACGTGGCAGCCTCGATATTTGGCATCGAGACCAAGCTGGCTGATCCAGTGGCCGTGGATGGCGGGCGATTTCGATTGCGCGATGGGATCGCCGATCACTTCTGCATAAGCAGTCATGCCAGCATCTCCCCATGCTCGCGCAGCGCACCCAGCACCGCGAGCAGCGGCATGCCGAGCACGGTGAAATGGTTGCCTTCGATGGTATCGAACAATTGCACGCCCAGCGCCTCGATCCGGAATACCCCCACGCAATAGCCGACTTCGGGCCATTCTTCATCGACATAGGATGCAATGAATTCTTCGGACAGGTCGCGCACGGTCAGGCGCGCTTCTGCGGCATGGCTCCACACGATCGCGCCATCGCGGGCGAGGGCGGCGGCGGAATGGAGGTGCATCACCTTGCCGGAAAAGAACCGCAGGTGCTCTGCCGCATTGGCCTTGTCGCGCGGCTTGTCGAACCGCTGGCCGTCCACGACTACAAGGGAATCGCTGCCCAGCACCAGCCGGCCCGCGCCATCCACGGCGAGCGCCTTTGCTTTCGCCAACTCAAGAGCGATTGCTTCGGGCGCGGCATCGCCCAGCGCCTGTTCGATGGCGCGTTCGTCCACATCAGCGCTGATCGCCTCGAAAGCCACGCCGGCATCGGTGAGCATGGCCTTGCGCGAGGCGGATTTGGAAGCGAGCACGATCATGCGGCTATTCCCTCAGATGGGTTTCGGGCCGACACGCGGCGGGCGATCACGCGCTTCGCGTTCCTGGTGCAACTTGATGACCGCAGCCGCCGTTTCCTCGATCGAGCGGCGGGTGACATCGATCGCTGGCCAGCCGTTGTCGGCAAACATGCGCCGGGCAAAAGCCACTTCCTTTTCCACGCGCTCTTCATCGACATAGGATGTCTCGGCCTTCTCGTTCAGCGAGAGCAGGCGGTTGCGGCGGATCTGGATCAGCCGCTTGGGGGCAGTGGTGAGCCCCACTACCAGCGGATGGCGCAGCTGGAACAGCGATTGCGGCGGCGGGCTTTCCACCACCAGCGGGATATTGGCGACCTTGAAGCCGCGATTGGCGAGGTAGATGCTTGTCGGCGTTTTCGAGGTGCGGCTGACGCCTGCCAGTACGATATCCGCCTCTTCCCAGGCTTCCCAGCCGATCCCGTCATCATGGGCGATGGTGAACTGGATAGCGTCCACGCGGTTGAAATAGGCTTCGTCCATCACGTGGCGCGCGCCGGTGCGGGCGTGTGCTTCCTGCCCCAGCCGTTCTTCCAGCGCCTGCATCACCATGTCCAGTGCGGCAACATGCGGCAGGCCCAGCGTGCGACAGCGTTCTTCCAGCCGCGCGCGGGTTTCGGGATTGGCGAGGGTATAGAGCACGAGGCCCGGATTAGCCTTGAACTCCTCCATGATCCTGTCGAGATGCTGCTTGGACCTCACCATCGGCCAGAAATGGCGCGTAACAGCGGGATCGTCGAACTGCGCCAGCGCAGCCTTGGCGATCATCTCGAGCGTTTCGCCGGTCGAGTCCGAGAGGAGATGGAGGTGCAGAAGGGCCATGTGGACAAGTGCGTCCATAAACCACGGGACGGGGCTGCGGACAAGCACGGGATGCAATTACACCCCCGCTACCAGCCTATTTCATGGCAGGGTTCTGGACAGGCTGGAGTGACTATCCACCGGCTGGGGATAACGGGGACAGATTCCGTTTGACCGCGCATTGCTGCAGAGTCGCTGTTGCGCTTTGCCCTGTTCATGGCGGGAGAAATCGGGCAAGGGCGCGCTATCCCCGAAATCCACAGGACCAACAGAGTCCTACAACCCTTATAAATATATATATTATATTGTTTGGACCCCTCGATGCCCGGACTTCTTCTCGACACTCTGAACGGAAAAATGGCTGACAAGCGGCCGGTTTGGCTCATGCGCCAGGCAGGGCGTTACCTGCCCGAATATCGCGCGCTTCGTGCAGAGAAGGGCGGCTTTCTGGAGCTGGTCTATGACAGCGAGGCGGCGGCCGAGATCACCTTGCAGCCGATCCGCCGTTTCGGTTTTGACGGGGCAATCCTGTTTTCCGACATCCTGATCGTGCCGCATGCGCTGGGGCAGGACTTGCAGTTCCTTGCCGGCGAAGGGCCGCATCTCTCGCCGAAGATGGTCGACACCGTGCTGGATGCGCTGGCTCCGGCAAGGCATCACTTCGATCCGATCTATGAAACCGTTCGCCTGTGCTGCGAGCAACTGCCCGAAGGCGTGACCATGCTGGGCTTTGCCGGCTCTCCCTGGACCGTGGCGACCTATATGGTGGCAGGGCAGGGCAGTAAGGATCACCACGTGACCCGCGCCATGGCCTATCGCGATCCTGAAGCGTTTGGCGCGATCATCGATGCCATCGTGGAATCCACCATCGAATATCTGTGCAAGCAGATCGAGGCTGGCGCGGAAGCCGTGCAATTGTTCGACAGCTGGGCAGGCGGCCTGTCGCCGCGCCAGTTCGAGCGCTGGGTGGTGGCGCCCACGGTGCGGATCGTCGAAGCGGTGCGCGCGAAGCATCCCGATACGCCGATCATCGGTTTTCCCAAGGGGGCGGGCGCGAAATTGCCCGCCTATGCCCGGGAGACCGGTGTCGACGCGCTGGGCGTGGACGAGACGCAAGATCCGCGCTGGGTCAATCGCGAGCTTCCCGATGGCCTTCCCGTGCAGGGCAATCTCGATCCGCTGCTGCTGATTTCAGGCGGCAACGAGCTGGACGAGGCTGCGCGGGACCTGATCGCGGCATTCGAAGGCCGCCCGCATGTCTTCAACCTGGGCCATGGCATCGACAAGACCACGCCGATCGCCCATGTTGAGCGCTTGCTGGAAATTGTTCGCGGTTAACGGGGTGACTCTGCGCGCGTCAGCACCTAAATCACTCGCATGCAGGACGTGCTTTCCATGACCTATCTCTGGCTCAAGGCTGGCCATATCATCTTCGTGATCTTCTGGATGGCGGGGCTGTTCATGCTGCCGCGCT
>CAYXTJ010000042.1:0-17324 GCA_964467715.1 uncultured Sphingomonadaceae bacterium | reverse complement strand
AGCAGGAGGCCGCATGATACTGCTGGCAGCCTTTTCTGCCGACGCCTCCGCCGGCACGATCTTGTCAGCAGGCTTGCCTTCGAACGGCGGGGCGCAGGTGATCACGCGCGGCACACCGGCCACCTTGGCGGTCAGCACGCTCATATGCGCCGAGGCGAGCAGCGGATACTTGCCGCCCGGCACATAGCAGCCCGCGCCGTTCACCGGGATGTGCTTGTGGCCGAGCACCACGCCGGGCATGGTCTCGACCTCGACTTCGTTCATCGAGTCTTTCTGGATCTGGGCGAAATTGCGCACCTGCGTTTGCGCAAACTCGATATCCTTGCGCTCCTGCGGGGTCAGCCGCTCCACGCAATTGTCGATCTCGGCCTGCGACAGGAGATAGTCCTCGCGGTCCCAGCCATCGAACTTGATGCTCAGTTCGCGCACGGCAGCATCGCCGCGAGCATCGATATCGGCCAGCGTCACCTCCACGATCTCGCGGACCTTCTTGTCTGCATCGCGCTTCGCTTCTGCGGTCGCGCCGCGCTTGAGCCAGGTGGCCATCGGTGATCCTCTTGCAGTTTTGCCGGTTGAAGCCAGCCAACTGCCGCAAGCCTTCGTCGCAAACCAACGCATCTTATCGATGGCTTTGTATCTGTCCTATGCCATTGAGCTTGCCGCGGGCGCGCAGTAGCCAATCCTCGTAACCAATGGGAGATTTGAGCCAATGCGCCTTGCAACCTTGAATGACGGAACGCGTGACGGACGGCTGGTCGTGGTATCGCCGGATGGCGAGAACTGCGCCTATGCGCCCGTGAAGACGCTGCAGGACGCACTTGACGATTGGGCCAATGTGGCCCCGCAATTGCAGGCGATCGCCGAATTCCCCGAGCAGCTTGAGCTGGAAAACCTGCTCGCACCCCTGCCGCGCGCATGGCAATGGCTGGACGGGTCGGTGTTCGCCAGCCACGGCGAGCTGATGGACAAGGCGCTGGGTGTGGAAGCGCATCGTCCCGATTTCCCGCAGATGTACCAGGGCGTGTCGGACACTTTCTATGCCCCGACCGAAGACGTGCCGATGATCAGCGAGGATCTGGGCATCGATTTCGAAGGCGAGTTCGGCATCATCACCACCGCCACGCCGATGGGCACCAAGGCCGCCGACGCCAGCAAGCACATCGCGCTGCTGGTGCAGATCAATGACTGGTCGCTGCGCAAGCTGGCTGGCCCCGAAATGAAGACCGGCTTCGGCTGGATCAACGCCAAGCCGCCCTGCGGCATGGCCCCCTTCGCCATCACGCCCGACGAACTGGGCGAACACTGGAGAAACTCCCGCGTCTGCGTGGACCTGCAGGTAAAGTGGAATGACAGGCAGTTCGGCAATGCCAACGGCGAACCCATGGCATATGGCTTTGACGAACTGGTCGCCCACGCTGCCATGAGCCGCAATCTGGTGCCCGGCACCGTGATCGGTTCCGGCACCGTCTCCAACCCCACCTATCGCGAAGTCGGCTCGTCCTGCATTGCCGAGCGGCGGGGCATCGAGATGGTCGATTTCGGTGAGCCGAAGACCGATTTCATGAAATATGGTGACCGCGTGCGCATGGAGGCGCACCTGCCCGATGGTTCCGCCCCCTTCGGCACGATCGAACAGACTGTCGTTGCTCCATGACCGCCTACCCCCCGCGCGCCGTGGCGTGGCGATCCGCGATCATCGTGTTCGTCCTCACCGCCATCGCGCTGGCAGACCGGATGGCGATTTCCATGCTGATCGGCCCCATCAAGGCGGAATTCGGCATTGGTGATTTCCAGGCGAGCTTGCTGATCGGCCTCGCCTTCACGCTGTTCTACGTCATCTTCCTGTTGCCCATCGGCGCGGCGGCAGACAAGTTCAGCCGCGCCAAGGTGCTGGCCATCTGCCTGTTCATATGGTCCATCACCACGGTCGCTTGCGGCTTCGCCACCGGCTTCATCAGCCTGTTCGTGCTGCGCATGCTGATGGGCGCGGGGGAGGCTGGCATCGGGCCCTGCTCTGTCGGTATCATCGGCGCCAGCTTCCCGCGCGAAAGCCTGTCAAAGCCGCTGGCTTTGCAAGGCATCGGCTTTCAGGTCGGCCCGGCCATCGGCGTTGGCGCGGCCGGGGCCATATTGGGGGCAGGCGCCGCGGGGGCTTTCGAAGGCATACCGTTGCTGCAGGACCTGGCCCCGTGGCGCGTGGCCTTTATCCTTATCGGCCTGCCCGGCTTGCTGGCGCTGCTGCTGATCCCGCTGCTGCACGATCCGGACCGCGCCAGGCAGACCAGCGAAGCCGCCGGCACAGCACCCAAGGCAGACGTCATGCCCTTTCTCAAACGCTATCGCGTACTCATGGGGACCATGCTGCTCGCCTCCGGCATTTCCGCCATGGCAGCAGGGATAGTCACCGGCTGGGTGCCCGAATATCTGCAGCGTTCGCTGGGAGTTTCCCCGGCCGAGGCAGGCAGCATTCTCGGCATCATCATGATATCCAGCGCCTTCATCGGCCAGGGCCTGTTCGCGGTAATTGTCGACTGGTTTGCTTCGCGCGGATATCTCGATGCGCCGATCCGTGTCGGCCTGTTGCCCACGTTCCTTGCCATTCCGCTGGCGTGGTTCGCCTTCTCGGCTGGCGGTGACAGCGGGTTCTACGTCCTGTTGCTGGCCTTTGCCTTCGCCATCGCGCCATTCAACACCATCAACAACACGGTGGTGCAGCAGGTCGCTCCGCCCCAGCTCCGCAGCAGGCTCTCCGCATTGTTCATCTTCTCGATCAGCATCATCGGCTTTGCTATCGGCCCGTCACTGGTCGGCTGGCTGAGCGAATTCGTGTTCGGCGAGGAGCGGCTGGGCGACGCCATGCGCATCGTCACCACCCTGTCGATGGCCGTCACCTTCGTGCTGTTGCTGCTGGCCCGCCGTCCGCTGCTCGCCTGCATGGAAGAAAAGCAGGCCGGTAAGTGACCGGCCTGTTCGACCTGAAGGGCAAGTGCGCGATCATCACCGGCTCGACCCGCGGCATTGGCCGCGCGATTGCCGAAGCGATGATCGCCGCCGGTGCACGGGTGGTGATTTCCAGCGAGGATGTGGATGACACCGCCCGCGTGGCCAAAGAACTGGGGCAGCCGGGCATTGCCGCCGATGTTGCGGACGATGCTGCACTGGCCGCGTTGGTTGCAAGTGCCGTGGCGGACCTTGGCGGACTGGACATCCTCGTCTGCAATGCCGGGATCACCGGCAAGCCGGGTCCCTTCGCCGGGATCGAGATGGACGATTACGATCGGGTGATGGCGATCAATCTCAGGAGCCAGGTGGTGCTGACGGGCCTCGCCGTCCCGCATATTGCGGCAAAGGGAGGCGGCGCAGTGGTGCTGATGGGCAGCATTTCCGCCCAGCGCGGCAATGGCGCGATCAACGCCTATGCGCTGAGCAAGGCAGGCGTGTCGCAGCTGGCACGCAACCTCGCGGTCGAATGGGGGCCGAAAAACGTCCGCGTCAACGCCATTGCTCCCGGCTTCATCGCCACAGAACTGTCAAAACCCCTGCTCGAAAGCGAGGCCTTCATGGCGCGCCGTATGCAGATGACCCCGCTGCGCCGCCCGGGCAAGCCGGAGGAAGTTGCGGGAGCTGCGGTGTTCCTCGCTTCGCCAGCAGGAGCTTTCACCACCGGCCAGACCATCACGGTGGATGGCGGCACGGTGGTTACCGACGGCAGCTAATCGCAGCCAACGTCAAAACTCGAAAGATCGCGTGCAAGGTCCAGCGGGCCTGAATAGGACTGGCGCACGCCGCTGCGCAGGTAGTCCTCGCTTTCGTGCAGGGCGACAGGCGGCACGGCGAAGTGCGTCAGCACCACGTGACCAACATCAGCCGTCGCCGCCATCCGGCCCACTTCCGCAGCATCGACATGATGTGTCGCAAGGTGCTGGCGCATGGATGCCTGCACCGGCGGCGGCATGTCGGGCCGCTTGGCGAGGATATCAGCGACCAGCGGTTCCAGCGCGATCACCTCGGTCACCAGCATATCTGTTCCGGCAGCAAGCTCGGTCAGGTCCTCGCTCGGGCCTGTGTCGCCACTGTAAGTGATTGAACGGCCATCCATATCGAAGCGATAGCTCAGCGAAGTGGTGCCGATTTCCTCCAGCGGGAAATCGTAATGGGTATTGGTGCGCGCCCGTACCGTGATTCCGTCGGCGAGCTCGAAAGTCTGGTCATCCAGCGGCAGTTCTACCACGCGGATATTGGCGGCAGGATCTGCCACTGCTGCGCCTGTGCCGAAGCCGACCCGTTCCTGCGGGCGAAGCGACATGACAATTCCCTCGACCACCTGCGCCGTGCCCGGCGGGCCGTGGACCGTTATCTCGTCGGTGTAGGTGTTCATCCAGCGAAGGCCCAGTACGGCAGCCAGCCCGCCCACATGGTCCCAGTGCAGATGGCTGATGAAAACGTGCTTCACATCGCCGATCGGCCACCCCAACTTGGCCACCGCATCGGCCGTGCCATCACCGGTATCGACCAGGATCACCGTATCGCCAGCTTCAAGCATGTTCGCCGGTTCTGCCCGGTCCAGCGTGGGGATGGGCCCGCCCGCCGTGCCCAACGTGGTCCAGCGCATCGCGGGACAGGCATCCTGCGCCAAAGCGGCAGATGGCAGGGTGGCCAGCACAATGGCTGCAGTTATGATTGTTGATCGCATGACATCATCTCTCCTCTGATCCGGCAGCTTAGCCTGCCGCCGAGCAAAAGCAGCATGAAGCTTTTCGATGGCAGCCTATCCATAGAATGGAGTTTGAACCGCACCCTCCCCGGCCTAAGCGGATGCAGCAATTGCTGTATTTATGCGGAGTATGTGACGTGGCGCTGTTCGAACCCTTTCCCAATTACGTCTGGAACCTGTCGGTTTCCATCGCGGTCGAAAACGGCGGCAAGCTCGGCGAGATCGTCGACATCATCAACGAGCTGAAGGACAAGGCAGAAGCCGGCGAGGATGCCGGCACCGAGGACTTCATGAAGGCCTGGGTGCGCATGGCAGACAACCTCGTCGAACTGGGCGAGGAAGACCTCGCACTGGGCCGCGAATTTTCTGCCGGCAACAAGTTCAAGCGCTCCGCCATCTATTACCAGACCGGCGAACGCATGCAGAAGCACGGCAGCAAGGACGGCGAGGTCACCTACAGGAAGGCAATCGACAACTTCCTGCGCGCCATGAAGTACACCAAGGAACCGGTCGAGAAGATCACCATCCCCTACAAGGGCAAGGAAATTGCGGGCCTGTTCCACAAGGCTCCGGTCGATGGCCCGGCCCCTTGCGTCGTCTATTGCAACGGCCTCGACAGCATGAAGGAAATGCTGTGGATGGGCGGCTTCCCCAAGGCGCTTGCCCAGCGCGGCATCCATTCCATTTGCGTTGACCAGCCCGGCACCGGCGAAGCGCTGAGGCTGCATGATCTGCCCGCCACGCCGCATTCGGAGGAATGGGCCAGCGCATGGGTCGATTATCTCGAATCCCGCGATGATGTGGACAATGCAAGCATCGGCATGACCGGCATTTCGCTAGGCGGCCACTTCGCCCCGCGCGCCGTGGCCTACGAACCGCGCTTTGCCTCTGGCGCTGCATGGGGTGCCAACCACAACTGGCGCGAAGTGCAGGACAAGCGCATCAAGCGCGAGGGCGAAAACCCCGTGCCGCATTACTGGGGCCACGTGTTCTGGGTGTTCGGCGCGAAGGACATGGACGACTTCCTGGAGAAGACCAAGGACATGAACCTCAATGGCCACATGGACCGGATCAAGGTTCCCTTCCTGGTCACCCACGGTATGCAGGATCGCCAGATCAGCAAGGATTATGCACAACAGGCCTATGGCCAGCTGATCAACAGCCCGCGCCGGGAACTCAAGTGGTTCACTCCGCGCGAAGGCGGTGTGGAGCACGTGGGCGCGGACAACCACGCCTTCGCCATCGATTACATTGCGGACTGGTTCGCTGAAACCCTTGGCGGCAAGACGGCAGCTTGATCGCTGACCGTCTGTCCCCATCTGGACGACCTATGGCACCTCCCAACAGACCCGCCCCACGCACGATGACCGTGCTCGCCAAGCGCAATGTCACACCCAATATGCTGCGCGTTACGCTGGGCGGTGAGGGATTGGCCGGATTCCCGCCCGACAGGCAGGGGGGCTATGTGAAGCTCAACCTGCCGCAGGATGGCGGAAAGCCTGCCGTGCGCACCTACACCATCCGCGCCCAGCGTGATGGCGAGATCGACGTCGATTTCGCACTGCATGCCGAGACCGCGACCGGACATGCCGGACCCGCCACCGAATGGGCGATGACAGTCGAGCCTGGGGCAGAGGTGCTGGTAGGCGGCCCCGGCCCCGCCAAGCCGCTACCCGCAGGGCACAGTTTCTACCTGCTGGCAGGAGACATGACCGCCCTGCCCGCCATCTTGGTCAACATCGAAGCGCTGCCCGCTGACGCTCGCGGCCTTGCCGTGATCGAGGTGATGAGCGTGGAAGACAGGCAGGATATCGCAGGGCCCGCAGGCTTCGAGATACAATGGCTGGTGGCCGAACAGCCCGGTCTGGGTGCGGCAGAACACTTGCAGACCATCCGCGATGCCGGTTGGGGAGCGGAAGATCTTTACGCTTGGGTCGCCGCGGAATTTTCCACCATGCAGGCGCTGCGCGCCTATCTGCGTGACGAGCGCGGGCTGGGGCCGGACAGGCTCTACATCTCGTCCTATTGGAAGAGCGGTTTGACCGAGGAAGCCCACAAGCTTGCCAAGCGCGAGGACGCCGAGGCGCAGTAGGACATGTTGTTCAATCCTCGTGCGCAAACAGGCGTGCGGGCAGCAGGCTGACGGAAACCACCGCAAGCGCCAGCAGGCACGCCACCACCAGCGCGGCAGGCAGCAGGCCTTGCAGTGCAGGCTCGATAGTCCCGCCAAGCGCGAAATAGGCACCGCCGACCAGCGCGATGCCCAATGCACCGCCGACCTGCTGCGAGGTGCGGAAGGTAGCACTTGCAGTGCCAGCCAGTTCGCGCGGCACCTCTGCCACCACGATGGGACCAAGCGGACCTTGCAGGCAGCCCATGCCTACACCCGCCAGCATGAGCACCAGCAGCAGGATTGCGTTGCCGCCATTGCCACCACGGATCAGCAGCATCACCGCCACGGTTGCTGCAAGCATCAGGCTGCCACCGGCCGTGGGCAGCTTCTTGCCGATGCGCGGCAACAGGCGCGGCACGATAAAGCCCACGCCCAGCATCACACCTGCACCGAATGGAATATGCACCAGCGCGGTTTCGAGCGGAGTCAGGCCGAGTCCTGTCTGCAGCGCCACGGCGAACACCAGCAGGAAACCGATCGAGCCCGCCGAAAAGCCAAACGAGGCAGCCGTGGCCCAGCGGAAAGTGCCGATGCGGAACAGGTCAGGCCGGACGATCGTCGGCAGTTGGGCTGCCAGCCGCCGCTTGGCCCTTGCCCAGCCAAAAGCCGCAAGCAAGATGCCGATCACCATAAGCGCCAGCAGTTCCGGCCGCCATCCTTTCTCGCTTCCTTCGATCAGCCCGTAGAGCAGGACACCAAAAGCGCCGCAGAAGACCAGCGCCCCAATCGGATCGATGCGCAGCTCCGCCTTCGTCTCGGCATCAGGCAACACGAACCAGCCAAGCGTGATGGCGAAAAGGCCAATGGGCAGGTTGATCAGGAAGATCAACCGCCAGCCAAGGCCCAGCAGGTTGAGTTCGATCAGAATGCCGCCAACGATGGGACCGAGTATCGCCGCGAGGCCCAGGATAACACCGAAGTAAGCGAGTTGCTTCACCCTCTCGAGCGGGGTGTAGAGAAGTTGAATGATGGCCATGCTTTGCGGCGCCATGATCGCGCCGGAGGCGCCTTGCAGCAGGCGGGCGATGACCAGTTCCTGCGGATCGCGCGCCAGACCGCACAGCAGCGATGTGATGACAAAGCCCGCCACGCCGATCAGGAATACCCGCGAATGGCCCAGGGCATCACCCAGCCTGCCGCCCAGCAGCAGCAGCGATCCCAGTGCCAGCAAATAGCCTGCCACGATCCATTGCATGGCCGCTGGCGAGGCATTGAGAGAGGTGCGGATCAGCGGGATCGCGGTGTTGACGATAGTGGTATCGACCACTTCCAGCACCACCGCAACCAACACAGTAATGAACGCCAGCGAACGCCGCCGGTCGCTCATCCCGATGGCACTTCCTGCGCCATGTGCCGTTGTCTCACTCACTTGCTGTCCCCCGGAATATCCCGCGAAAACCGATTAGCGAGACCAAAATTAAAATCATGCTTCTATTATTCGAAGCATTGCCCTAACGTCAATCGCGATAATGCCGCGAAATGGAATCGCGCGGCACAGTCAATGAGCCCCGCGAGAGGGCAAGGGAGTGGATCAATGAGCAACGCAACTGCGCCACGGCAGGCGGGAATCCCGCAGGGGTTGACCGTCATCCTGACAGGTTTCCTGCCAATCCTGGCTATCGTGTCGATGTTCCCCGCCGTGGGCGCAATGATCGGCCATTTTGCACCGACAGACCCATCTGCGGCGACCAAGGTGCCCTCCATGGTCACTGCGCCTGGTCTGGCGATCGCAGTGATTGCCTTGTTCGCGGGCGTGCTGGTTGACAAGTTCGGCCGGCGCAAGCTGCTGCTGGTCTCCACCCTCAGCTATGGTATCATCGGCGCTGTTCCGTTCTTCCTCGAGGATCTTGACCAGATCTACGCCTCGCGCTTGCTCCTTGGTGTAAGCGAGGCGGCAATCCTCACGACCGTCAACACGCTGATTGCCGATTATTGGGATGAAGCTGGCCGCCGTCGGTGGTTGACCGCGCAGGGTATGGTCGGTCCGGCCTTGTCATCGGTCATGATCTTCTTTGCCGGAACGCTCACGGCATGGAAGTGG
Source organism: uncultured Sphingomonadaceae bacterium (assembly GCA_964467715.1). Taxonomy (GTDB): domain Bacteria; phylum Pseudomonadota; class Alphaproteobacteria; order Sphingomonadales; family Sphingomonadaceae; genus Alteraurantiacibacter. The sequence continues at coordinate 8,396 of CAYXTJ010000042.1, read as the reverse complement.
AACGGCATCTTCCTGCTTTACCTGATCGCCATCCCGATTTTCTTCGCCATGCTGAAGTACATGTTCGAACCGGAAAGCGATGCCACCGTGCGCCGCAACCTGGGGATGGACGAGCAGGGCGTCGCGGCCAGCGGTTTCCCGTGGCTGCTGATGCTGGGCATCGGCGCGATGACGCTGTTCACTTCGCTGGTCTACTACGTCTTCATCGTGAACGGTTCGATCGTGTGGCAGGAGCTCGGCATCGCTGACCCCGAGAGCATCGGCCAGATCACCGCCCTGCCCAGCCTGTTCATCCTTGCCGGCGCCGCCCTGTTCTTCATCCTCGGCAAGAAGAAGGTCGCCGCTCGCTGGCAGATAGCGACCACGCTCGGCTTCCTGGGCACCGGCCTGGCGCTGATGGGCTTAACCAGCAACTGGCAAGGCATGGTCGCAGGCATGGTGCTGCAGCAGACCGGCGCCGGCATGGCCATTCCCGTGCTGATCGCATGGGCGCAAAGCAAGCTGCCTTACGAACATCGCGGCCGCGGTATGGGCGTGTGGACAGCCACCTTCTTCTTCGGCCAGTTTGCCTCGCCGCTGGTGTTGAGCGCCGTGCGCGGTGAGGACGGCACGATGCAGAGTGCCTTCCTGTTCGCCGGCATTGCTGCAGTGGTCGGCGGCATCGTGGCTATGGTGGTCATGGGCATGACAGGGAAGAAGGACGCTGTCGCAGCCTGACACCATGGAAGGACAGCCAATGCTGAAGCACACAATTGCAGCCTTGGTGGCGCTGAGCACATGCGTTGGCACACCGGTTCTGGCGCAAGGCTTGCTCATATCGGAAGAGGCCTTGCCCGCACCGCAGCAGCCAGAGGCAGTCGCTCTCCCCGTAGCCGCAGGCGCAGCGGACGAGGAGTATTGGTTCCAGCAGGTTGAGGCTGGCGAACGCAGCTGGCAGGTCCGCAACATTACCGTGCCGACGCTGGTGCCGGTCCGCCCGGTTGGCGCGCACACCGGTGCAGCGATGATCGTGGCACCCGGCGGCGGTTTCCTTGGCCTCGCTATCGAGAAGGAAGGCTGGGACGTCGCCCGTTGGCTTGCCAACCGCGGTGTCACGGCATTTGTGCTGAAATATCGCGTGCTGCCCACTCCGGTCGACCAGCCGACTTTTGCCGCCGAGTTGACCAACGCGAGAAGTGGCGGGGAAGGCATGTTCCGCCCGCCGGATGACACTCCGCCGCAGTCGCTTGCGGATGGTCTTTCCGCCCTGCGCCATGTCCGCGAACATGTCGCCGAATTCGGCATTGACCCGGAGCGCGTGGGGTTCATGGGCTTTTCCGCAGGTGGCTTCCTGACCCGCAGCGTGATCGAGCATGGCGGCGAGAATGCGCCTGACTTTGCGGCGCCGATCTATCCTAACATGGCCCCTATGGTGGTGCCGGCGGACGCACCGCCGATGTTCGTGGTTATCGCGGCGGATGACTTCCTGCTTGCCCCGCACGAAGGGCTGCCGCTGCTGGAAAGCTATCGCGAAGCAGACAAGCCGATCGAGTTCCACTTGCTGTCAGGCGGCGGGCACGGGTTTGGCCTCGGCCGTGAAGGCGAACCGACCGAGGGCTGGCCCGACATGATGTGGCGCTGGATGCGTTCGATCGGCGTGCTCGAGGCCGGTGACGACTAGGCGTTCTCGGCCTCGCGCTTGCGCATTTGCATCAGTGCACGGCGACAGCGAATGGCCGCCGCGTCGGTATTGAGGATTGCGGGGCGGGCATCCCAGAAGTCCTGATCGCCTAACGCTTCCTGCGCCGCCTCGATAATCGGTTCGTCCTCTTCGGCAAACACCTTCATCGCCAGCGCCCGGGCATCTTCATTGGGCTCGTGATCGTAGAAGTAGTGCGAGCTGGATTGCGTTTCAGGCGTGATGATATGCGGGTTGAGCATGGGCGGAACCAACGGCTGGGAGAAGTCCGTACCGGCCTGTGCCATCTCGATTGCCAATGCCATTGAAGCTGGCGCGTGCCAGCGCATGTGCAGTTTCTGGTCAACCCGTGCACCTTCCGGCAGGAACCCCTTGGCCCAGTCTGGCGCACGGGCGTCTGTCATGTCCCACTTGTTCCAGATCGCACCGTCCTCCATCACCTCCACCGTCTGGGCGCCGCTTTCAAACAGCGATCCGTTGGTACCAAAGGTCTCGACGTGCAGGAATTCGGCGTGACTGAGGTCCATCAAATTATCCGTGACCAGTTCGTAATTGCCCTGCATGGTCATGTGCCCGCGCTGCATGGCAGGCTCTTCCTTGTCGAGAAACGCAAAGTCAGGGATCAGCGCGGGATCGGCGAGGTAGGGATCGCCCGGCCAGAACCAAAGTCCACGATATCGTGCCACCACCGGCATGGTGGCAGCCTTCACATGAGCCGGCGGATCTTCGGGGAAGGGATTGTGCACGCAAGCCCCGTTCGGCCCGAAACCGAGACCGTGATAAGCGCAATGGATCACATCGCCCTGCTTGCGGCCCATCGACAGCGGCACGAACCGATGCGGGCAGCGGTCTTCCAGCATGGCATAGTCGCCGCTCTCCAGACGATGGATCAGCCACTTCTTGTCCAGCAGAACGCGGGACAGCATGCCGCCTTCGGGCACTTCCTCTTGCCATGCGGCCATGTACCAGCAGTTGCGAACATAGGCGCTCATCGCGAAAATCCTCTCCTTGCGAGGGTTCCGGCAGATGCGTTCACGGGCAGGACATCAGCATGCACCCCGTATCCCGCGCGAACGGAACCGTCGATTGACGCCGGGGCCTGCAGCTGGACGCCCGACTGAAGGGGCGCACCATCCCAAGCGGGGCGTAGTTCCCCGCTACCAGGCATAATCCGGCCTCTAACAAACTAGAATATGAGTTTCAATACTGGACTAGATTCGCCCTTCACGCAGCAATTGCACCGCGTGGTCGCAAGCGCGCGCGGTCAGCGCCATGTAGGTCAGCGATGGGTTCTGGCAGGCCGAACTGCTCATCTGCGCACCATCGGTGACGAACAGGTTGGGCACGTCATGCGCCTGGCTCCACTTGTTGAGCACCGATGTCGCCGGGTCATGCCCCATGCGCGCGCCGCCCATTTCATGGATCGCCCCGCCGCCGGTGCCGGGACGATCAAAGCCCATCAGCACCTGTCCGCCGGCATGGGTCATCATGTCTGCCGCATCGGCCTTGGCTTGTGCCAGCGCGGCATGTTCCTCCGCCCCGAAGGCGAAATCGATCTTCAGCTGCGGGATACCGTCTGCATCCACCTTCACCCGATCGAGCGTGAGCCTGTTTGTCTCGCGCGGCATGCAGTCCGCAAAGGCGACCAGCACCATGCGCCACGGCCCGGGTGCACGCAGGGAGTTCTTGTACTCCGCGCCAAGACCCGCCTCGCGCTTGCCGCGAACCCAGGCCGATTGCAGCGCGCCGCCCTGGTATGAAAAGCCGCGGGTGTGCCCCTCGCCGTCCATTTCGTCCATGTTGCGATAACGCGCGATCACCGTGCCGGTGGGTCGGTTGCCGAAGGTGGTCACATCCTCGAAGCCGGGCATCAGCGCAGCAACCGAAAGCGTGCTCGGATGGTCCATGATATGTGTGCCCAGCACACCGCTGGAATTGGCGAGGCCGGCCGGCATCGCCTCGCTCGCGGAATTGAGCATCAAATGGACCGAGTTGAAGCTGCCGGCATTGAGGAACACCATCCGTGCGCTGGCGCTGCGGCGGCGGCCTTCGGCCTTGTCGATCCAGCGCACGCCGGTGACGCGCTGTGTGGCCGGGTCATAATCGACCTTATCCACCACCGCGTCAGTCACGAGCGTCAGATTGCCGGCGGCTTGAGCTGCGGGAAGCGTGCTCGATTGCGTCGAGAAATACGCGCCGAAAGAGCAACCGCGCTGGCAGATCGCGCGATACTGGCACTTGGCGCGGCCTTCCTTTGCCTCGGTGAGGTTGGCGGTGCGGCCAACCATCAGGCGGCGCTCAGGCCAGCGTGCGGAAATCCGTTCGCGAACAGCGGCTTCCACCGCGTTCAAGGCCATGGGCGGCTGGAATTTGCCATCGGGCAATTGCGGCAGGCCTTCCATCGAACCGGATACGCCGATGAACTCCTCGACGAGGTCGTACCAGGGCGCGATGTCGGCATAGCGGATCGGCCAATCGGTGCCAAAGCCATCGCGGCGGTTGGCATCGAAATCATAGTCCGACCAGCGATAGGACTGTCGCCCCCAGGTCAGAGAACGACCGCCCAGATTGTAGCTGCGGAACCAGTTGAAATCGCTGCCTTCGCCCGTCTGGTAAGGGTTCTCGGCATCGTTGACGAAATGGTCCTGCGTGAATTCGGTGAAATGGCGATTGAGGCGCTGGACCGCGTATTCGCGCTCGTAAAGCTCCTCGTCACCTTCACCACGGAAAGGCATGTCCCACGGCGCTTTCATCTCGGTTGTATAGCCGGTTTGGTGCGGGATATCCGGCCCGCGTTCCAGCATCAGCACCTTCAGGCCAGCCTCGGTCAGCTGTTTGGCAGACCAGCCGCCGGTAATGCCGGAGCCGACGACAATCGCGTCAAAATCGAAATCCTGTGCCATCAGCCGAAGTCCACTCCTGTCCATTCATTCGAATAGGCGCGCGTATCCTGGCCCATGGGCAGCGCCGGGTCATAGCGACCGGGCAAAGGCTCATAAGCCAGTTCCTGCGAACCGCCGATCTCCGATGTGTAGTAGCCGGTGAGGATCAGGCCCTTGACCATCCGCCATGGATGCGGACCAGCTCCTTCGGCGAAGGCTTCCGCATCGATGGCGGCAAGTGCTTCCAGCTTGCGCTCGGCGGGTTTGGCGGGCCAGTCGCCGCCCACGGCGCGGTCCAGTGTGTTCTCCAGCCAGCGCGCATGATCGAGGCTGCCATCGCGGCGCAGATGCTGGCGGATCGTGCTGCTGACAGCGTCAGGTGCCAGCGCCGCGCGCGAACCTTCTAGCCCGTGCGCGAGAGCCAGCAGCACGAAATCACCAACGCCAGCCTTCGCGGCACCCGGCGTATCCGTATCGGGGATCACCATGTCCGCCACTTCGCGCATTATCGCACGCTGGCGGTCGCTTGGCGCATCGCCTTTGTCCAGCCCTTCAAGATAAACCGCTGCCGAAGGCAGCCCCAAAGCCAGCGCTAATAGTGATCCTCCACCAGCGAATTCGCGGCGGCTCCAGCCCCTGCCTTCCATCCCGATCCTCTTCCCCCCTTGTGACGGGGTTTGACTCTTTCGATCCTTAATATCAGAATGTTTATTCTATTTCTAGGGAGAGGTCATGCTGAAATTGTCGCGACAGGTCGATTATGGGTCATCGCCGAAGCCTTTCGCCTTGCGCGATACCGCGGGAGACGTCCGCACACTGGAGGAATTCACCGGTGGCAAGGGACTGCTGGTGGCCTTCATCTGCAACCACTGCCCCTTTGTGCGCCATGTGCTGGATGGCTTCGTGGAGTTCGCCCGCGAATACCAGCCGCGCGGGCTGGAGGTTGTTGCGATCTCGCCCAATGACCCGGCGGACTTCGCTGAGGATTCGCCTGAGGAAATGGCGCGGTTGGCACAGGAAAAAGGCTTTACCTTCCCCTATTTGTTCGACGAGACGCAGGACGTGGCGCTGGCCTACGGCGCGATTTGTACGCCGGACTTCTTCCTTTATGATGGCGACATGAAGCTCGCCTATTGCGGGCAGTTCGATCCCAGCCGCCCCGGTTTGCCGCACCCGCCGATGGAGGGCACGGAGACCTACCGCCGCACGCTTCCCGTTACCGGCGAAGACATGCGCCGCGCTGCCGATGCAGTGCTGGCAGGCGAGCCCGCGCCGCAGCCGCAGGTGCCCAGCGCTGGCTGTTCGATCAAGTGGAAGCCCGGCAAGGACCCCGACTGGGGCTGAGCGTCAGGCCCGGGGCATCAGTCGATTCCCATGATCCGCCGGTTGAGTTCGCGATCGGCACCGCCAGCTGCAAAATCGTCAAAAGCGCGTTCGGTCACGCGAATGATGTGGTCGGCGATGAAGGGGGCACCTTCTGCCGCACCCTGTTCCGGATGCTTCAACGCGCATTCCCATTCGAGCACGGCCCAGCCATCGAAATCATTGGCTGCCATCTTGGAAAAGATCGCCCGGAAATCCACCTGCCCGTCACCCAGTGAACGGAAGCGCCCGGCGCGATCGACCCACGACTGGTAGCCGCCATAGACCCCTTGACGGCCGGTGGGATTGAACTCGGCATCCTTCACATGGAAGCACTTGATGCGTTCCTTGTAGATGTCGATATAGTCAAGATAGTCGAGTGCCTGCAGCACGAAGTGGCTGGGATCGTAGAGGATGTTGCATCGCGGGTGGTTGTCCACCCGCTCGAGGAACATCTCGAAGGTTACGCCATCGTGCAGGTCTTCACCCGGGTGAATCTCGTAGGCGGCATCGACGCCGCACGCATCGAAATGGTCCAGGATCGGACGCCAGCGACGTGCGAGTTCGTCGAAGGCATCTTCCACAAGGCCCGCCGGGCGCTGCGGCCAGGGGTAGACATAGGGCCATGCCAGCGCGCCGGAAAATGTCGCATGCCGATCAAGGCCGAGGCGCTGACTTGCGGTTGCCGCCTTCTTCACCTGATCGACCGCCCATTCCTGCCGCGCTTGCGGGTTGCCGCGGACATGCTCGGCAGCAAAGCCGTCGAACATCGCATCATAAGCCGGATGCACCGCGACAAGCTGGCCTTGCAGGTGCGTGGAAAGCTCGGTGATTTCCATTCCGTAGGAAGCGACCAGGCCCTTCACCTCGTCGCAATAGTCCTGGCTTGCGGCAGCCTTTTCGAGATCGAACAGGCGCGCATCCCAGCTGGGAATCTGGATGCCCTTGTAGCCAAGGCCGGAAACCCATTTGCAGATCGTATCAAGTGAATTGAACGGAGCTTCATCGCCGGCAAACTGGGCGAGGAAAATGGCGGGTCCCTTGATCGTTTTCATGTCTCTCTCCCGGTGTTTCAGACGCTGAGGTCCACCCAGCCCGCTTCTGCGGCGCTGGAGCGGACGGCGGTATCGATGAAGGCCATGGACCGCAGGCCTTCCTCAAGGCGCGGCAGGCACGGCACGTCCTCGCCGCGCAGGACGGCGGCAAAATCGCGATAGATGTTGGCGAAAGCTTCGAGATAGCCTTCCGGATGGCCGCCCGGCGTGCGGGTGCCGCCAGTGGCGAGTGCGCCCAGCGAGGCATCGCCGGCGCGCACGATCTCGGTGCGCCCGTCAAGGTAGTGGAAAGTGAAGCTGTTGGGCTGTTCCTGCTTCCAGCTCATCCCGCCCTTGTCGCCATAGCAGCGGATGCGCAGGCCATTGAGTTCGCCGATCTCGATCTGGCTGGCGAGCAATACGCCGCGCGCACCATTGGCAAAGCGCAGCAGCACCGAACAGTCATCGTCGAGCTGGCGTTCCGGCACTACCGCGGCAAGGTCTGCCAGCAGGCGTGTCACCTTCTGCCCGGTAACGAATTCGGCAAGATTGAACGCGTGGACACCGATATCGCCGATGCAACCGCCTGCACCTGCCCGTTCGGGATCGACACGCCATTCAGCCTGCTTGCCTTCAGCCGGCTGCGACAGCCAGCCTTGCGGATATTCGACCACCACCTTGCGCAGCGAGCCAAGTGCACCGTCATCGATGCGGGCCTTCATCTCGCGCACCAGCGGATAGCCGGTGTAGGTATAAGTGAGGCCGAACGGCAGGCCGGCAGCCTCCACCACGCCTGCCAGTTCCTGCGCTTCGGCAAGAGTTGCCGTCATCGGCTTGTCGCTGATCACCGGATATCCGGCTTCCAGCGCAGCACGCGCTGAAGGCAAGTGGTTGTGGTTGGGCGTGACCACGCTGACGAAATCGATCCCGTCCTCGCGCGCCTTTTCAGCCTCCAGCATGGTTGCCAGATCGCCATAAGCGCGTGACGGATCAATCAGGTACTGAGCAGCAGCAGAACGCGACCTGTCGGGGTCTGAAGAGAACACACCGGCGACCAGTTCGATCTCCCGATCCAGCTCCGCCGCAAAGCGATGGACAGGTCCGATAAATGCTCCCGGCCCGCCGCCGATCATGCCCATTCGCAGGCGCCTCATCAGAATCCTCCCTTTAAATTTGTAATCCCCATTCTAGTTTGATATTGGAAGCTGCGTCAAGGGTGATAACCCGGGCTTTTTGGAGGGGACTGGATGTTTCTGGGTATCGATATCGGCACGTCCGGCGTGAAGGCCGTGGTGCTGGATGCAGATGACGTCGTTGTCGCCACCCATAGCGCCCCGCTCTCGCTTTCCTACCCGCAGCCCTTGTGGTCCGAACAGGATCCGCAAGACTGGCTGGACGCCTGCAACCGCGCGGTCCTCGCCATTGCTCCCGAACTGCGTG
>CAYXTJ010000041.1:0-17476 GCA_964467715.1 uncultured Sphingomonadaceae bacterium | reverse complement strand
AGTCCGGCCTCCTCTTCTTCCTCGTCCTCATCCTCGATCAACAGCCGCGGCGGACTGCGGCGATAGATGCGCGGGGCATCCCAGTCGCCTATCACGTCTTCCTCTGCGGCCCGCACGAGGCTGTAAGGTGCAAGCTCGGTGCCGACATAGTGCATGGTGGCGCTGTCATCGCCGGTCAGGTCGAAGCGGAAGATGTCCGGCACGGCACCCGGGCGCGGATCATCGAAGCTCAGCTCAACCTGCCCCAGGAACTCGATCCCCGTCATGCTGTCCGAGCTTTTCACCCCGCCCGCCATGTTGGCGAAGTTGTCACCATCGGTGTTGAACTGCTCGGGCCGCTGCCATTCTCCCAGCCACTCGCCTTCGGGGCTCTTCTCGATCTCGAAGCGGAAGATGGTGGTGCCATCGATGCGAAAATCCCACGTGCCTTCCATCGATTGGGCAAGGGCGGGCGTGCTGGCTGCCAGCGACATCAGAAGCGCGGCGAGCGCAAGGGCGATCCGTTTGAACATCAGCGGGAATGTCGGCGTGAAAGCAACGCATTGCAAGCCATTGCCATAACAGAAAAGGGGCAGCCGCTTTCGCGACCGCCCCTCCTCCTCTCCCATGGAGACTGTTATCAGGCGTTGGCGCCCACGCCGGTCTGGCGCCAGCTGTCGGCGTAAGCCGTGCGGGCGACGTTCGAGTAAGGAACCGGCGAGATGACGGCCTTGATCTCGGTCTGGACGTGCGACTCGACGGTCGGCTTGGTGGTGCCGCCATTCGGCTCGCCCCACACCAGCTTCACTTCCTTGCCCATTTCGACTTCAGCCGGGTCGAGCATGGCGAGCGTCAGCATCTTGCCTTCGTTCGAAGAGTAGCCGACCCAGGTCGACACACCGATGACTTTGCCATCAGCGTTCTTCACTTCGTCAAACGGGTGCATGGCATACACGGCGCTCGGGAATTCGAAGTACTTCGCGCGATCGCCTTCGGCATAGAGCGAGGACAGAACGCGGAGCATGTCTTCATTGTCGAGAGCCAGCGTGACCTTCTGCTTGTGGGTTTCGCCAGCCATCTTTTCGAGGGCTTCGCGACCGACGAAGTCATGGTCGAACTTCACGATGTGGCCGTAACCGATATCCCACGGCGTGAGGTAGTAGCCTTCGATGCTGTCGGGGACATAGGAACCGCCGATGGAGCACTTGCCGGCATAGCTGTCGGCACCGGCCCAGGCGCGGAAGTCCTTCATCATCTGGCTGTCGCCAGTGAAGAACGCGGGCAGCGGCGAAGGCAGCCAGCCGGATTCCAGCGTGTTGGACGAATAGGCACGGCCGCCAACCAGCTCCAGGCCATGGTCCTTGCCGGCTTCAACCAGCGCGCCGTGCACGGCAGCGTAATCAGCCCAGGGGCCGAACAGTTCGTAACCCGGCTGGCCAGCCATGCCGTGACGCAGGGCGATCACGTCCTTGCCGGCGATGTCCACGTGAGCCATGTTGAAGAACTTCAGGTCAGGCGCGTCGGTGCCCATGGCCTCGCTCAGGATCTTCATGGCGTTGGGGCCCTGCAGCTGGAAGCGGTAGTTCTTGCGAACACCGTCCGAACGCATGGCGGTGCGCTCGTCACGCTCCACGGTCACGTTCCACTTGGAACCGTCTGCCTTCGGGTACTGGGCGTGGAATTCAACCCATTCGATGGCCGGCGCACGGCCCACCAGCGAGAATTCTTCCTCGTCGAGGTAGAACAGGATCACGTCGCCGATGACATAGCCTTCCGGGGTCACCGGAACATACTGCTTGGCCTTGTTGACGGCGAAGTTCTTGAAGCTGTTGATGGCGGTGTATTCGAGCAGCGCCTTGGCTTCCGGACCGCGAACATAGAGTTCGACCATGTGGTAACTCTGGTTGAAGAGCACGGCGGTCTTGGCCCAGGCGCGCTGTTCGTTGCGCCAGTTGGAATATTCTGCCGGAACGCCGGGATAGACGTTCGGGCCGACCTGCTGGTTGCGCAGGAAGTCCACCACGTTGGACTGTGCGTCCAGCTTCTGCTGAAGATTGTCACTCATGAAAATGCTCCTCTCTGGAGATACTCACTATCAGTTTGCCGGCATTTCCAGCCAGCGGCTTATTGCTTCGTTGACCGCTTCCGGTGCTTCCAGCTGGATCATGTGTCCAGCCCCGGGAACGACAACGAGTTGCGAATTTGCGATGCGCGAAGCGATGCCTTCATGCTGGGCAGGTGGTGCCCATTCATCAAGTTCGCCCGTCATCACCAGCGTGGGGCAGGCGATCTGGCCCAGCAGCTCTTCCACCTCGGGACGGGTGACCAGCGCATTGATCTGCGCATCGAACACCTCCTGGCCCATGCCCAGGCACATATCGCGCATCGGCTGGTAGATTGCAGGATCGGCGCGGTTGGCCTCTGCCACCATCGGCGGCAGCCACTGGTCCACCAGCGCCTCGTAACCATTGTCATGGCCGACCTGTTTCAGCGCCTCGCGGTTGGCCGGCTCGTTCTCGCCAAGCGGGTGCACGCCGGTGGAGACCAGCGCCAGCCGACTGACCCGCTCCGGCGCCATGCGATAGAGTTCGAGGGCAACGCGGCCACCCATCGAATGGCCGAATACTTCCAGCTTGTCGGCACCCAGCCGGTCCGCATCGGCGAGGGCGATTCGCGCCATCTCCTGCAGCGAATCGGCCATCCCATACGAGTCCACCGCATGGCTGCCTGCAAAGGCCGCTGTCTGCGGGGCATACATGCTCGCATCACAGATCAGGCCTGGCAGGAAAAGCAGCATTGAAAGGAGCTCTCTCTCGCGGTTGTTCGCTCTTGTGAAATTTTCATCTATACGAATATATCCGCTTGCGCTAGAGGCTTTGTGCATACGATCAAGGGCGCTAAAGGGCACCCGCACGCACGCGTGAGAGCCGAGAGGAGAACATTCGATGAGCTACGCCGCGATCCATCCCAACTGGGAAAAGAATCCGGAGAACATGGTGGACGGTTATTCGCTGGAAATGACAGCGAAGGAAATCGAGGGCCTCAAGGAAGCTGCCCCGCTGATCCGCCCCAACACCCAGGTCGCCGTGACTTTCCTGCCCGGTGAAGAGCTGGCGCAGCGCGTCGAAGCTGCCGTGCTGGTGCGCGAACTGGGCTTCGAGCCCATCGTCCATTTGTCCGCCCGCCGCATCGAAAGCGAAGAGCAGCTGGACTGGTACCTTGGCGAAATCACCCAGAAGGCCGGTGTGAAGCGCGTCTTCATCATCGCCGGTGACCCGCCCGAGGCGGAAGGCCCCTATTCCGATTCGCTGCAGATCATCGAAACCGGCCTGCTGGAAAAGCACGGGATCGAAATCGTCGGCGTCGGCGGCCACCCGGAAGGCCACCCGAACAACACGCCCGCCGAACTGTGGGACTGGATGGAGCGCAAGATCGCAGCCGTTCGCGCCCACAGCATGACCCCGCTGGTGGTCACCCAGTTCGCGTTTGACGATGATGCCATCGTCGAATGGCTCGCCGAAATGCGCGCCCGCAATATCGACGTGCCCGTGCGCCTCGGCGTTCCCGGCCCGGCCGGCATCAAGCGCCTGCTCGGCTTTGCCAAGCGTTGCGGCGTCGGCGCTTCGGCTTCGGTGATGAAGAAGTACGGCATCAGCCTGACCAACCTCATCGGCAGCGCCGGTCCGGACAAGCTGGTCGACTCGCTCGACAGCAAGCTGTGCGAGCAGCACGGCCGCGTGCGCCTGCACTTCTACCCCTTCGGCGCGCTCACCGCGTCCGCCGAATGGATCAACAAGTATAACGACAAGCACAGCTGATATTGCAGGCGGCTCCCTTCTTATGGCGGGGAGCCGCCGCAGCCAGCTACTGACAATACTGAATTTGCGCGGCAGGCGCTGACCGGCGCTGCCGCTGCCGACCGGGGAAATTTCATGGCCGAAAAGATCGATGGCCGCGCCGTAGCGCGCGCACTGGACGAAAAGACCAAGGCACAGGTTGACGAGATGGTCGCCGCCGGGATGAGGCGCCCGGGCCTCACCGTCATCCTTGTTGGCGACGATGGCGCCAGCGAAGTCTACGTCCGCCGCAAGATCAAGGCCTGCGAAAAGGTCGGCATCATCAGCAACGAACACCGCCTGCCTGCAGATACCTCGCAGGAAGACCTGTTGGCCCTGATCGACAAGCTTAACAAGGACCCAGAAGTCCACGGCATCCTGTGCCAGGTTCCGCTGCCCGAACATATCGACACGCGCCTGGTGCTGCGCTCTATCAGCCCGGAAAAGGACGTGGACGGCTTCCACCCGGTGAACGTGGGCCGCCTGTCCACCGGCACCGGTGGCATCGTGCCCTGCACCCCGCTGGGCGTGATGATCTTGCTGGAAAGCGTGATCGACGATTTCGTGGGCAAGGACGCGGTCGTGATCGGCAAGTCCAATATCGTGGGCAAGCCTGTCGCCAACCTGCTGCTGGATGCCGAATGCACCGTCTCGGTCACCCACATCTATACCAAGAACCTGCCCGAACTCGCCCGCAAGGCTGACATCATCGTCGCTGCCGCCGGTGCGCCGGAACTGGTGAAGGGTGACTGGGTGAAGCCCGGCGCCGTGATCATCGATGTGGGCATCACACGCATCATGGACGAGGAAACCGGCAAGGAACGCCTCGTGGGTGACGTCGCATTCGACGAATGCCAGCACGCCAAGGCCATCACGCCTGTCCCCGGCGGCGTGGGCCCGATGACGATTGCCTGCCTGCTGGCCAATACGGTACAAGCCGCCAAGGCGCTGCAGGGCGAAGGCGACAAGTCGGATCATTATGCCGACGCTCCTTCGCGCACCATGTTTACCGAGGCAGCCGCCAAGAGCTGACGCATCGAGAGGAATATGACCGGCCCCGTTCTTGACGTTGTGATAGTGGGGGCCGGCATCGCCGGCATCTCGATGGCGGCGCATCTGCAGGACCAGTGCCCTGATCGCGACTTCCTGATGCTGGAAAAGCGTGACCGCCTTGGCGGCACGTGGGACCTGTTCCGCTACCCCGGCGTGCGCTCCGACAGCGACATGCAGACGCTGGGCTTCTCCTTCGAGCCGTGGGACAGCGACGATGCCATCGCGCCCGGCGGCGACATCCTCGATTACCTGGACGACGTGGTGGCCAAACGCGGCCTCGCTTCGCGCATCCGCTATAACTGCGGTGTGCAATCGGCAGACTGGCACGGCGATGAGGGCCTCTGGCACGTCACCGTGGAAACATCCGAAGGCTGGGAAGTGCTGTGCACCCGCTGGCTCTACATGGCCACCGGCTATTACGATTACGAACAGCCCTATGATGCGAAGATCGCCGGGCTGGAAGATTTCGAGGGGCAGGGGATCCACCCGCAGTTCTGGCCCGAAGACCTCGACTATGCCGGCAAGAAGGTGGTCGTCATCGGATCGGGCGCGACTGCGGTAACAATCGTTCCCGCCATGGCTGAAACCGCAGGGCACGTCACCATGCTCCAGCGCACGCCGACATGGATGGCCAGCAAGCCCTCGCGCGACAAGGTGACCAATTTCCTGCGCCGCGTGCTTCCGCGCAAACCCGCCTACTGGCTCTCGCGCAAGGTCAACACCTTCATCTTCGCGATGATGTACAAGGCCGCGCGCAACAACCCGCAGGCAGCCGCCAGCAAGCTGTCCGGAATGACGCGCAATGAACTGGGCGAGCATTACAAGGCAGAGGATTTCACCCCGCCCTACAACCCGTGGGAACAGCGGCTGTGCCTTGTGCCGGACAGCGACTTCTTCAAAGCGATCCAGCAAGGCAAGGCGAGCATCCGCACCGCGCATATCGACAAGGTCGAAGCCGCGGGCATCCGCCTCGATGACGGCACTTTGCTGGAAGCCGATATCATCGTCACCGCCACCGGCCTGCAGCTCAGCCTGGGCGGCAAGATCGACGTGACGCTGGACGGCAGGCCGATCATCTGGGGTGAGGAATTCTTCTATCGCGGCTGCCTGATCTCCAACGTGCCCAACCTTACCTTCGTGTTCGGCTATCTCAACAACAGCTTCACGCTGCGGGCGGACAATACCAGCGCCTATACCTGCCGGGTGCTCAATCACATGAAGGCCGTGGGCAAACCCGTGGCGGTGCCGCGCCCGCCGGCAGAAGGCCTTGTGGAAGGGCCTTTATTCCCTTTCTCCTCCGGTTACCTGATGCGCGAAATCCACCAGGTGCCCAAGAGCACCGAAAGCCTGCCCTGGCGGCTCAATCACGATTACCTCGCCGATTGCCGTGACTTCAGGCGCAACCCCGTGGACGACGGCAAGCTGAGCTTTGAAGATACGGCGCAAAGTCCGGTAGAGCCACAGAAGGAATTGGCCTAAGCCCATCCCCATGACGACAAGCGACGAACGCATCTGGAAGGCCGGGCTGGTGGTGATCGGGGACGAGATCCTCTCCGGCCGGACGCATGACAGGAATATCGCCCAGATCGCCAGCTGGCTGCAGGTGCAGGGCATCCGCCTTGCCGAAGTGCGCGTGGTGGCAGATGACATGGACGCGATCGTCGAAGCGGTGAACGCGCTGCGGGTGAAGTTCGATTACCTTTTCACCACAGGCGGCATCGGCCCCACGCACGACGATATCACCGTGGACGCGGTGGCGCAGGCGCTGGGCGTGGACGTGGTGATCCACCCGGGAGCGCGGGCGATCCTGGAAGACTATTACAAGAACAAGGACGGCGGCCTGAATGACGCGCGCCTGCGCATGGCGCGCGTGCCCGATGGTGCGGACCTGATCCCCAACCGCATGTCCGGCGCGCCCGGCATCCGCCACGGCAATGTGTGCCTGATGGCAGGTGTGCCCTCGATCACGGCGCAAATGCTCGACGCGCTCACCGGCACGCTGGAAGGCGGTGCACCCCTGCTTTCAGAAACCGTGGGTGGCTGGATCAAGGAAAGCGAAGTGGCAGACCTGCTGCGCGAAGTCGAAAAGGCGCACGAGAAGTGCCAGATCGGCAGCTATCCCTTCTTCCGCGAAGGCAAGACCGGCGCGAACTTCGTGATCCGCTCCACCAGCCGCGACAGCCTGGACAGCTGCGTGGACACGCTGTGCGAGGGGCTTGGCGAACTGGGCTTCGATTTCACGCCGGGCGGGATATGAAACCAACAGGGCACCACCGGCCTGCGCCTATGATGCCCTGCATGGTTCGCCGATCTGGCCGAACGGACTAGTCAGCCCAGACCATCCGTCGCAGCAGCATTTCGCTGCCAAGGTGGCGATATTCCGCCCGGCCTGCCGATTCTTCCTGCATCTGGGCGATGGTCCGGCCCATTTCCTCACGGAACTTGCGGCCCCGCTCTTCGCCTTCTTCAGGCGTTTCGAAAGCGGTAAAGCGGGTCAGCAAATAGATGTCAGGTTCGCCCTCGCGCGCATGGCTGTTGACGAGGATTTCGTACCCCGTGATCCAGCCCTGCTCCACGGCGTAGTCCTGCGACGCGCGCCAAATGGTGGCAAGGTGGTTGGCATAGGTCAGGCCGTAGCCGTCATCGATGTGGATCGCTGACACCTCGCCATATTCGGCAGGTTCCAGCGGCCATTCATCCTGAGCTGTGGCAACTTGCGGCACAGCGAACGAGAGTGTGGCTGCAGCCAGCGCAGATAGTGCAAGATTCTTCATGACATTTCCCCCGTTGAGCGGCGATCATTCGCTGCTCTTCTGCCAGGGAGACGGGCGACCAACCCAAACTTGGCCGACCCCGTGGTATGTGCATCAGGACTTAAAACAGGCCGAGAGTCAAAAAGGCCGGAAGGATTGCTCCCTCCGGCCCCTTTTAATCCCGCCCAGGCAGGGTTGGATGACGTATCTTATTCTGCCGGATCGCGCGGACCAAGTTCGCCGCGTTCTTCTTCGCGCTTGGTCACGACGAAAGCGTAGATCAGGCCTATGAGCATCACGACACCGGCGCCACCAGCTGCGAAAGGCATCTGGAAGAAGACGGCCAGAACCTGCAGCACAACGGCGGCAAGGAACAAGTAAAGAGTGGTCTTTGACATTGTTGGACCCCTGTTTTTGCGCGCCGAAACCCCCGGATATTGAGTGTCTCACCGGCGCGACTGAGCGGGATAGCCGCAAAATACTAAGATATTGTACTTATCTGCCGCTTCAGCCCAAGCCATGCGCGCCCAAACGAAAACGGGGCCTTCCGGCTTCCCGGAAAGCCCCGCTTTCAAATCGGTCAAAAACCGTTTGGCTTATGCGCCTTCGATCTCGGCCAGGTCCACCTTCAGGCCGGGGCCCATGGACGAGGTGAGCGACACCTTGCGGACATACTTGCCCTTGGCGCCCGACGGCTTGGCCTTCACCACGGCTTCGGTCAGCGCCTTGAAGTTTGCCTTCAGGGCTGCATCGTCGAATGACAGCTTGCCGATGCCCGAGTGGATGATGCCCATCTTCTCGACGCGGAATTCGACCTGGCCGCCCTTGGCGTCCTTCACGGCCTGTTCCACGTTCGGAGTGACGGTGCCTAGCTTCGGGTTCGGCATCAGGCCCTTGGGGCCCAGCACCTTGCCGAGGCGGCCGACCACACCCATCATGTCCGGCGTGGCGATCACGCGGTCATAATCGAGGTTGCCTGCCTGCATGTCTTCCATCAGGTCTTCAGCGCCAACCTTGTCAGCACCGGCGGCCAGAGCCTTGTCGGCATTTTCGCCACGCGCAAACACGGAAACCTTCACAACCTTCCCGGCGCCCGAAGGCAGCGAGAGCATGCCGCGGACCATCTGGTCTGCGTGACGCGGGTCAACGCCCAGGTTCATGGCCACTTCAACGGTTTCGTCGAACTTGGCCTTGTGGTCGCGCAGGACGGCGAGGGCTTCGTCAACCGTGTACAGCTTCTCGGAATCGAGAGCGGAGACGGTCTTCTGCTTCTTGGTCTGCTTTGCCATGTGCTCAGCCCTCCACCACTTCGATGCCCATCGAACGAGCGGAACCGGCAATGATCTTCATTGCCTGGTCAATGTCGTTCGCGTTCAGGTCAGCCATCTTCTGTTCGGCGATTTCCTTCACCTGGCTCATCTTGATCTTACCAGCCACGCTCTTGCCGGGTTCCTTGGAACCGGACTTCAGCTTGGTGGCCTTCTTGATCAGGAAGCTTGCCGGCGGGGTCTTGGTGACGAAGGTGAAGCTACGGTCTGCGTAGACGGTGATCTTCGTCGGGATCGGAGCGTTCTTTTCAAGGTCCTGCGTGGCAGCGTTGAACGCCTTGCAGAATTCCATGATGTTCACGCCGCGCTGACCCAGAGCCGGGCCGATCGGCGGGGACGGGTTTGCAGCGCCGGCGGGCACCTGCAAATTGATATAGCCGTCAATTTTCTTGGCCATGTGACCATTTCCTTTCTCACTGTTCCTGCGCGGATGCTATCCGGCAGGGCATGGTAAGCGGTGCTGGCGGCCTCCTTTACGGAAGCCTCCCGCGTGGATTCTCTTTCGAGAAGGCGCGCGCCTAGTCGAACATGGGGCAGATCGCAAGGCTTTTACGCCCTGATCACGCCCGAAGACACCTGCGCCAGTGCTCGCGGAAGTCCCGTGGGAATTTGTTAACCATCTCCCTTTAGACATCCGGGCGATCCAATGGAGCGCGCGCATGGCCGATAACAGCAATATCGAAGACGAGGAAAAGGGCATTTTCGGCCGTCTTTTCCCGCTCGTTGCCGTGTTGCTCGTCGGCGGGATGCTGGGTGCCGTGGGCAGCTATTCCATGACCATCGAACCGGCTGCTTTAGCCGTGGAGCTCAACATGGAATCAGGGCCCTTGGTGGACCCGACAATGGTGGAATTCGAAGGTGAACTGGCGCGGCTGGATTTCCCGCCGCGCGCGAGACGCATCGGCGTGGAAGGCAAGCTGGAACTGCAATGCCAGATCCAGCTGGACCATTCGCTGATCTGCCTGCCGCAAAGCTTCGAATTACCCGAACACTTCGGCCTGTTTGCAGACTATTTCCTGCGCCAGTCCCGCCGCCTGACGATGGGCGAAACGCTGAAGGACGGCTCGCCATCGGCAGGCGCGCGCTTCCCGCTGAGCGTGAACTACAGGCTCAATCCTTAGACCAAAAACAAAGGGCACCCGGCGCGAACCGGTTGCCCTTTTGTTGTCCGGCGCCTGAGCGCCGAGAATTACTTGGCCAGTTCGACCTGTTCGAAGTCCAGCTCCACCGGGGTGGCGCGGCCGAAGATCGAGACGGAGACCTTGACCTTCGCCTTGTCGAAATCGAGCTCTTCCACCAGGCCGTTGAAGCTGGCGAAGGGGCCTTCCAGCACCTTGACGGAATCGCCGATTTCGTAATCGACGCTGATTTCCTTTTTCGGGGCGGACTTGGCTTCTTCCACGCCGCCGAAATAGCGCGCCGCTTCCTTTTCGGAAATCGGCTGGGGCTTGTTGTTGTTGCCCAGGAAGCCGGTAACCTTGGGGGTGTTCTTGACGAGGTGGTAAATGTCGTCAGTCATGTTCAGCTTGGCCAGCACATAACCGGGCATGTACTTGCGCTCGACCTGAACCTTCTTGCCGCGCTTCACTTCAGTCACGGTTTCGGTGGGCACTTCCACCTCTTCCACGCCTTCGGACAGGCCCAGGCGCTCGGCCTCTGCCAGGATCGAATCGCGGACCTTGTTCTCAAAGCCGGAGTAAGCGTGGATGATGTACCAGCGGGCCATCTGAAATCTCTTTCCTGTTTAGTGTGCGCTTCGAACCGGCGATCAAGCCAGTTCGAGCAGCCAGCCGACGACGGCGCTGAAGGTTGAGTCCACCGCAAGGAAGAACAGCGACAGCAGCAGCATCATGATGAAGACGAAGATCGCCGTGCGGATCGTCTCCTCACGGGTGGGCCAGACCACCTTGGAAGTTTCCGAACGCACCTGGCGGATGAATTCGCCGGGACTCGTCTTGCCTTCTTTCGCCATCGCTCTTGCCTTCAGCTTGCCAGCGTAAAATTGGTTTCGTCTTTCGCCATAGGACCATCGCCGCCCCGATCAAGTGATCGGGAGGGGCTGTGATTCTCCGATGTCGGAAGACACCGGCGTATTTAGGGTGCCTGTTCGCCCTTGGCAAGACTGCGAAATTTGCGACTTCGATCGCGTCTGGTTGCATCTGCAACATTGGGGCTGGCCAGTGGCATTGCTTGGCGATAGCCTGCGGCCAATTTTCGGGATCGCATTCGGGGGAAAGCCAACTTGGCACAGATGGAACAATCGCAAACATTCCTGGACCACGTCACCAACGTCTCTGACTTCATCTGGGCCGGCTTGTGGAACGGACAGGAAATACTGCCCTTCCCGCCCATGGTGATCATCCTGTTCGGCATCGGCATGTGGATCATGGTCGGCCTGCGGTTCTATCCCATCGTCAAGCTGGGCAGCGCCTTTGCCGGACTGTTCAAGGGCCGCAAGGGTTCGGGCGCGGGCGAGATCAGCCCCTTTGCCGCGCTTTCCACCGCGCTTTCCGGGCAGGTGGGCACCGGCAACCTCGCCGGTGTGGCCACAGCGATCGCGCTGGGCGGACCGGGTGCGATCTTCTGGATGTGGATCACTGCGCTCATCGGCATGGCGCTGGCCTTTGCCGAAGGCTCGCTCGCCATCCGCTATCGCGAGAGGACGTCTGACGGCACTTATCGCGGCGGCCCGATGAGTTACATCATGATCGGCCTTGGCCCGAAATATACCTGGCTGGCGCTGGTCTTCTGTATCGGTACGCTGTTCTCCGCGCTCGTGACGGGCAACGCCATCCAGTCCAACGCTGTCGCGGATGGCCTCAATGAACTGTTCGGCATCGAGGAATGGATCGGCGGCATCATCGTGGCCGTCGCCGTGTTCGTGGTGATCATCGGCGGTATCAAGTCCATCGGCAATGTCGCGGAGAAGGTCATCCCCTTCATGGCCGGTGCCTATATCCTGATGGCGCTGATCGCGATCCTGCTGGACATCCAGGACATTCCGGAAACCTTCGCGCGCATCTTCCATGGTGCGTTCAACCCGCAAGCGGCCACAGGTGGCTTCGTGGGGGCAGCGATCATCATCGCCATTCGTGCCGGCGTGGCGCGCGGCCTGTTCTCCAACGAGGCGGGCCAGGGCTCCACGCCTATCGCCCACGCCGTGGCGCAGACCGACGATCCCGAACAGCAGGGCCGCATGGCGATGCTGGGCACCTTCATCGACACCATCGTGATCTGCACCATGACCGCGCTGGTGATCCTGACGGTGGAAGGTGAATTTACCGGCGGCGGGCAGCCCGTGCTGCACGCATGGCAATCCGACCTCACCGGCTTTGCCATGACCAGCGGCGCCTTCGCAGCCGCCTTCCCGCTCGATATCGCCAGCGTTCCCGTGGGCACGCTGGTGGCATCGCTGGCACTGATCCTGTTCGTGTTCACCACCTTGCTGACATGGTCATACTATGGCGAGCGGGCGATCACCTTCATCTATGACCGCGTGCCCGGCTCCACCCGCAAGGGCGAGAAAATGCTCCACATCGGCTGGCGGGTGATCTGGTGCGTGGCGATCTTCATCGGTGCCAGCCGGCCCTCGGAAGAGGTCTGGCGCCTGGGCGACATTTCCAACGCAGCGATGGCGCTGCCCAACCTGCTGGCACTCGCTCTGCTGTCTGGCGTGGTGTTCAAGCTCGCTCGCGGTGATCGCAAGGCGGGCGAGGACCACCTCGCCGATACGCCTGAAGAGCCTGAGGAATATTGAGGATCTTTTCATTTAGTCCCTCAAGGGCCGGGCACGGGGCATCCGCCCGGCTTGGCTTTCGCCCTACCGGGCGGCGCATGGTCATGCGCTGGCTTCGCCTGCGGCTCAGCGACCATTCCAAGCATTCTTTATGGCGCTGGAAACGGGCGCGCCAGCGACCGCAAGGCCAAGCGGCCGCCCGCGGCCACCCCGCAGTGGGACGAAGCGAAACGTAGGGAAAGTGGCGAGGATTTCGCGCGCCCGGATGGGCGTCGAGCAAAAAAATGGCAGGGGTGACAGGATTCGAACCCGTGGCCCTCGGTTTTGGAGACCGATGCTCTACCAGCTGAGCTACACCCCTGCAGCGGAACGGCCCTCTATAGCGCCTTGAACGCATTGGCAAGCGACGAACAATATTGTTGGTGCTAGAAGGGCATTATGCACGCCCCGATCCCACAGATCCTGCCTGTCGAGATGCTGCTGCTGGCCTATCGCAGCGGTGTATTTCCCATGGCCGATTCGCGGGACGACGAGGAACTGTTCTGGGTGGAGCCGCGCGAGCGGGCGATCATCCCGCTCGATGGCTTCCACCTGTCACGCTCGCTGGCCAAGGCCGTGCGGCAGGATCGCTACGAGGTCACCTGTAACAAGGACTTTGCCGGCGTGATCGCCGCTTGTGCCGCCCCGCGGCCAGACCATCCCGATACCTGGATCAACACCCGGATCGATGCGAGCTACAACGCGCTGCACATGGCGGGCCACGCCCATTCCATCGAATGCTGGCGCGATGGCGAGCTTGTTGGCGGGCTCTACGGCGTAAGTTTTGACCGGGTGTTCTGCGGCGAGAGCATGTTCAGCCGGGCAGACAATGCCAGCAAGGTGGCGCTGGCATGGCTGGTGGCGCTGATGCGCAGCGCCGGATACGCGCTGCTCGATTGCCAGTTCATCACTGACCATCTCGAATCGCTGGGTGCCGTGACCGTAAAGCCCGAGCAATATGCCGAGCTTCTGACGATGGCCTGTTCAGACGGGTTCGCGGCAGACCTGCCCGCCGCCCATGCTCAGTTGCTGGAGGATGCCGGAACCGCTTCTTCCTCGCCCGGGAAGCTCATCGCGCAATCCTTCACCCAGACATCGTAGATTGGGTGTTCCACCACGTTCACGGCGGGCGCTTCCTTGTAGAGCCAGCCTGAGAACACGCGGTTCCATTCCGATTCCGAATCGGCGTCGGCCCGTTCCTGTACCAGCACCTGCACGAAAGCGCCGGTCAGCTTCGGGTCTTCCCACGGCGCGGTGCGCTCACAACTGGAAAGGCGGATGATCACATCGTCGATCCGCTGCTGTTCACCGGGGCGGATTTCGATGTCCTGCGAGATATTGTTGCGCTTGTTGATCAGGCCCAGCGTGGCCACCCGCTCTTCCAGCGGCGTGCCGATGCTTTCGTCAACTTCCAGCAAGGGCGGAGGGGATGCGGCCAGGTCTTCCGGTATTTCCGTATCGACGGCTTCAGGCTCGGGCGCATCGCCGCCGCAAGCCGCCAGAGCCAGCAGCGCAATCGGGGCAGCGGCGAACCGCAGCTGCCTCACGCGTCAGGCGTCCATGCTTCGTAATCGCCGGTGGCGCGGGCACGCTTGCCGCCGCGTTCCAGTGCGCCAGCCGGGCGATAGGCATTCACCGTGCCGGTGGCGTTGGGCGTGTAGTCCGCTTCCCAGATGTGCGAGGGCGGCAGGTGGCTTTCGGGCAGCTCGTCATAGGAGCCGTGCAGCCAGCCGTGCCATTCGGAAGGCACGCGGCTGGCATCATTGGCGCCATCATAGATGACCCAGCGGCGTTCCCGCGCGCCATCCTTCACCTTCTTGGAACGGTAATACTTGTTGCCCTGCGCATCGGTGCCGACATGCTCGCCATTGCGCGCAGACCACAGGAGGGTGCCGATCGTTGCCCCTTCCCACCAGGTGAAGATCTTCATCAGGAAACTCATGATCGCGCGGTTAGTATATATTGCGGGCATTGGGCAATGTTTTTTAGCCCTTGAAACGGGCGCGAAAGCGACCGCAAGGCCGACCGGCCGCCCGCAGGTGCCCCGTAGCGCAGCGAAGGGATCAGCACCGAGGACCGTGCGCCCGGATGGGCGTACGGAAATCAGACCTGGTCACCACTCGACAAGATCGCCTGCCGCGACACCCAGTTCCGCCGTGCGGCCTGCGTTCAGCTCGAGCACAGCTCCTGCCGGCCCGACAGAGCGGACCGATTCTTCCGAATAAGGCACGGTGTTGGCGGCGATGTTGAGGATGCGGCCATCCGGGCCGACGAAGATGATATCCAGCGGGATCACCGTGTTGCGCATCCAGAAGCTGGCCATGCGCGGCTGCGGGAAGGGGAAGATCATGCCCTCGTCCGCGCCCATGGAGGTGCGGAACATGAGGCCCTGACGCTGGCTTTCTTGCGTTGCCGCCACCTCGACGCGAAAGGCGTGTTCGCTGCCATCCTGTTTGGTGACGGTGAGCGGAATGACTTCGAGGCCCGATTGCGGATGGACTGCTGCAGTCTGCTTCTCGGCGGGTGCAGCGGGCGTTTCTGCTGCGCCTTGCGCGGAACAGCCTGCCAACATCAATGCCGCGGGGGCGCTCCAGCTCAGGAACCGGGAAAACGAAGAAATGCCAAGGGTCACGCGAAATCGTCCTCATCAAGTTCATGCGCCCATTCCTCGGCCGCATCTGTGGTGGGTGCATCGACCATTTTGCGCGCGCTGTCGAGATTGTGGCCGTAACGCAGCATGGCCGCCACCTGCTTTTCTCGGCGAGCCATGTCCGGCGGCTGAATGCCGAAGGGGCCGAAGCGACGCTTCTGCGCCAGCGCCAGCGCGGCGTGGCGCAATTCGGCTGCGCTGGCGGCCACATCCTCGCGGATATTGGCGGAGATCCCGTCCTGCCCCAAAACCTGCTCCACCCGTCGTTTTCCATATCCGCGCCGCATCAGGCTGGCGCTCTTGGAGCGGGCAAACCCCTCGTCATCGATGTAGCCAAGCTCGGCATAGCGGCTGACCAGCCCGGCAATATCGGGCTGCACCTCGGCGTTCTCGTCCCATCCCCGCTCGCGCAGCTTGCGCGCGAGGTAGCGCTCCAGCTTGGCCGAGGAGGTGGCATATCGCGCGACATAGGACAGCGCGAGGTCCCGCATTTGGGTGGGATTGAGGGGCTTTTTAACCCTCTTGCCCTGCTCGTTACCTTGTTTATGGCGCGCCATTGGCCTTATTCGTGCCACACTTCCTATCAAATGGGAAAGATTGACATGGGGTCGGTGTGGAGCCGATACCCTTTTTTGATTTTGGGAAGCGCCGGAGAAGCGCGCAGAATGAGGGTTGCCCTTACTTCGATGACCGATCTGACACCCACTCCCAACGATTGCGACCTGCCTCGCATTCGTGCCGATTTCGCCACGTTCAACGATGCGGTGGACTATGCGGCAAGGAGCAAGAAAGGCCTGAATTTCCACGATATGCGTGGCGAATTGCAGCTGGTCTATCCCTATTCGCAGATGCGCGATGATGCGCTGGCGATGGCTTACCGCCTGATCGATGCAGGCGTTCAGAAGGCGGACCGGATCGCGCTGATCGCCGAAACCGGGCCTGACTTTGCCGCGCTGTTCTGTGCCTGCACCTATGTCGGCGCGTGGCCGGTTCCCCTGCCCCTGCCCACCACTTTCGGTGGAAAGGAAAGCTATATCGACCAGCTTTCGGTGCAGTTGCAAAGCTCCGACCCGAAGATGCTGATCTATCCGCCGGAGATTGCCGACATGGCTGGCGCCGCAGCAGAGCGGCAGGGTTGCGAGGGCATCTCCTGGGATGTGCTGGCCCAGCGCCCCGCGCCGGAAGTCGAATTGCCCGAAGCTGACCCGGAAGATATCTGCTATCTCCAGTATTCCAGCGGCTCCACCCGCTTCCCGCAAGGCGTGGCGGTGACGCACAAGGCGCTGCTGCACAACCTTTATGGCCATGCATCGAGCATGGATCTCGGCACCAATGACCGCGTGGCCAGCTGGCTGCCGTGGTATCACGACATGGGCCTTGTCGGCTGCTTCCTGTCGCTGATCGCGAACCAGGTATCGGTCGATTACCTGAAGACCGAACATTTCGCCCGCCGCCCGCTGGCATGGCTGGACCTGATCAGCCGCAACAAGGGCACCACGCTCAGCTATTCGCCCACCTTCGGCTATGACATCTGCGCTCGCCGCGTATCGAGCCAGACCAATGTCGCCGAGCGCTTCGACCTGTCGCGCTGGCGGCTGGCCGGCAATGGCGCGGACATGATCCGACCGGACGTGATGCAGAATTTCGTGAACGCCTTTGCCGCTGCCGGGTTCAAGGCAACTGCCTTCACCCCCTCCTATGGCCTTGCCGAAGCGACGCTGGCCGTAACCGTGATGCCGCCGGGCGAAGGCATTCGCGTAGAACTGGTGGAAGAAGAGCGGTTGTCCGGCACTCGCCGCGACCTGTCGCGCCCTGCCCGCTATCGCGCCATCGTCAACTGCGGCAAGCCGCTGCCTGACATGGACGTGGAAATCCGCGGCGAGAATGGCGAAGTGAAGTCCGCACACCAGATCGGCAAGGTCTGGTGCCGCGGCCCCAGCGTGATGCATTCCTATTTCCGCAACCAGGAAGCGACGGACGAATGCCTCGTGGACGGCTGGCTGGATACCGGTGACATGGGCTATGTCGATGCCGGCAACTACCTGTTCATCGTCGGCCGTGCGAAAGACATGATCATCATCAACGGCAAGAACCACTGGCCG
>CAYXTJ010000040.1:0-17583 GCA_964467715.1 uncultured Sphingomonadaceae bacterium | reverse complement strand
TAATAGACAACCGCCCTCCGAAGGCAGAGGCCACAGGTTCGAATCCTGTCGGGTGCGCCAGTTAGCGTTTTGCCAGCGCCACCCAGTTGGCAAGGGTTTCCCCTGCGGCCATGTCCGGCGTCACGGGCTTGAGCTCCCCGTCCTTTGCCAGTTCGCGCAGGGCATAGCCTGCATCGGCGAGGATCTGCGCTGGCCGTGCCGGGTCGAAACCTGCGCGGCGGGTCAGGTCGGGGCAGACTTCGAAATAGACCACCGCGGGGCGGATCTCTGACAGAACCTTGCTCGCGCCTTCGAGCAAGGGAGTTTCAAAGCCTTCTGTATCGATCTTGAGCAAGCCGATTTTGGAAATGCCAAGCTCTGCCACCACGCTGTCCAGCGTCGTGGTCGGCACGCGCACGCCCTCGCCATCGGTGGAGATCGAGGAATTGGCGCGAGCGTTTTCGCGCATGGCGAAGGTGATCTCGCCATCGCGGCCGCTCACCGCCAGCCGGTGGCATTCCACGGCTGCGCCATTGCGGTGGACATTGGCTTCAAGGGCGGGAAAAGTGGAGGGGCCAGGCTCGAAAGCCACGATCCGCCTTTCAGGCCGCAAGCGCGCCACAAGGCAGCTGAACATGCCCAGGTTGGCACCGACATCCAGCACGGCACCGGGGCCGATGGGATAGTCCTTCAGGAAGGCGTGCTCCTCAGGTGCGATGGTGGAGCGAAAGGTGTGGTACTCGCTGAAATGACAAAGCTGCCGATCCGCACGCCGTGATGCGCCCGCGTCGGCTCCTTGCGCAGTACGTGGCAGGTGAACAGCCAGTTCGCGGCCTCGGGAAAGATCGAAGGCTCGCGCATCGCGTTCTTGAGAAGGTGCAGCATGGCTTGTGCTCTAAGCAGTCCCGACTGCGCGTCAACCGCGCGCGAGGCTTATTCCGCCCAGCCTTCCTCGAGGAATTTCAGCGCGCAGGCAGCGAGATAGGCCGACCCCTTGGGCAGCACACTTTCGTCCACCATCATGCGGTTGGAATGGATGCCGCAGCAGCTCTTCCAGTCCGCGCCTTCCTTCGCCACGCCAAGGAACAGCATGGCGCCGGGCACATTTTCGAGGACGTAGGAAAAGTCTTCCGCACCCATCAGCGAATGGGCCAGTTCCTGCCAGCCATTCTCGCCGCCCATCTCTCTGGCGACAGCGCGCGCAAGATCGATCGCCCGCGGATCGTTGATGGTGACGGGGAAGCCCTCCTCGATCACCACCTCGGCATAGCAGCGGTGCGCTTCGGCAATGTGCTGTGCGGTCTCGAGTATGGCCTCGTGCACGGCCACGCGGCGTTCGGCGGAAAGCGTGCGGATCGTGCCGCACAGCATGGCATCATCGCTGATGATGTTGTGCGCGGTGCCTGCATCCATGCGGGTAACGGTGACCACGGTCGCTTCGGCTGCAGAGAAACGCCGCGTCACCATGGTCTGCAGCGCGAGCACGATCTCCGCTGCCACGGGCACGGGATCGCGCGTGTCATGCGGCAGGCTGGCATGGCCGCCCGCGCCCTTCACCGTGATCTGGAACTGGTCCGCTGCCGCCAGCATCGAACCGACCTTGCCGGCGATCACGCCATGCGGGGAATTGGGCATGATGTGCAATGCGAAGGCCGCATCGGGCACGGGGTCCAGCAGCCCGTCCTCGATCATGTAACGCGCGCCGTGGAAGCCTTCCTCGCCCGGCTGGAACATGAAGCGCACTTCGCCTGCCAACTCGCTCTGCCGCGCGGCGATGATGCGCGCAGCGCCTGCCAGCATGGCGGTGTGCGTGTCGTGACCGCAGGCATGCATGCGGCCGGGAATGGTGGAGGCGAATTCGAGGCCCGTTTCCTCCTGCATCGGCAGCGCGTCCATGTCGCCGCGCAGCAGGGCGGACTTGCCGGGCTTTGCGCCTTTCAGGATCGCTACGGCACCGGTGGCCGATGTGCCTTCCTTCCATTCCAGCGGCAGGTCCGCCAGTTCGGCCCGCACCTTGGCAAGGGTGAGCGGGGTCTCGAGGCCCAGTTCGGGCTCTGCATGGATGGCACGGCGAAGCGCGGTGATGCGCGGTTCGATCTCGCGGGCTGCGGCAAGCAGGTTTTCGGTCAGCATGAAGCGCTTTCTATCGCCAGCAGGCGGTCTGCGCCAGCGATTGTGACACGCGATGATGTTGCAGGGGCGCATCATTTGATCGCCCAACTGTTGCCCTCGCACGACAAGGAGGCGAATTTTGGATAATAAGCATGGTAATTCCTGCGCCTTAGCGGGTAAAGGCACAGGGCATGCATGGCGCAATCCACCTGTTTGACCGCTTGCCCCAAGTCGATGTCGCAGACCAGCGGTCCCCGGACCGCCCGATCGCCACTGCGCGCAGCGAGCCGCTGGTGGGCCTTATCCGCAACCCGCACAGCCACGGCAATTCGGGCAGCAAGTCGCGCGATGGCGATGTGCCGGGCGTGATCGTGGCCGCGCCAGGCAAGCGCAGCGAACTGCCGGAAATCCTCGCCGATTTCGCCGCCAAGAACGTCGATTACATCGCGATTGATGGCGGCGATGGCACCGTGCGCGATGTGCTGACCTGCGGGGCGAGCGCCTTTGGCGAGTGCTGGCCCACGCTGATCCTGCTGCCCAGCGGCAAGACCAACGCACTGGCGCATGACCTTGCCATCCCGGAAAGCTGGACGCTGGCCGCAGCGCTGGAAAGCGCGAGCGCTGGCAAGACGGTGGACCGCCGCCCGATCGTGGTGGCGCAGCGCGACAATCGCAACGCGCAGGTGCGCGGCTTCGTGCTGGGTGCTGGCGCCTACACCTCGGCGATCAGCCTGGGGCAGGATGCGCACAACTTCGGTGCTTTCAATGCAGCAGCCGTGGGCGTGACTGCGGTATGGAGCGGGCTGCAGGCGTTCTTCGGCGGAAAGAACAATCCCTGGCGCCGGGGCACGCGGATGCGCTTGCGCACGGCCGATGGCTGGGAGATCGAACATGCCGGCGGCGGTGCTTTTGCCGAGCGTTATTTCATGTTCGCATCCACGCTCGAGCATTTTCCTGCTGGCCTGCGCCCCTTCCGCGATCTGGAAGGCGATATCCGCATGGCGGTGTTCGACAATTCGCGCCGCCGGTTGCTGCTGCGCCTGCCGGTCATCTTCCGCGGCAAGGCAGGAGACGGCACCCGCCGCCGCGGCTTCCACACCCACGGCCTCGATTCCTTCGAATTCGATATTGCGGACCGCTTCATCCTGGACGGTGAAGCCTTCCCGCCCGGACATTACAGCGTCACGGCCGGTCCGCGCCTGCGCTTCGCTGTCCCGTGAGCGACGCTCTCGCCGAGCTTATCGGCGTGGCGTGCAAGCGCGTAGTCCATCCCGCCATTTCAGGATTTGCCGCGCGGCTGGCTGAAGAGTCAGGCGGCGAGACGGTGCTGTTTTACGGCTCCAACCTGCGCACCGGATCGCTCGAAGGCGTGATTGATTACTACGTGCTGACTTCCGGTGCGGAGGAGACCGGCATGTGGCCGCGCGTCTCCTATCGCGAATGGGAGCATGACGGCGAGGTGCTGCGTGCGAAGATCGCCACCATGACGCTGGCCAAGTTTGCAAAGGCGTGCCGGGGCGAAAGCCGCGACACCACGATCTGGGCGCGTTTCGTGCAGCCTTGCGCGATCGTCCATGCCCGCAGCGATGCCGCGCGCGATGCCACGCTTGCCGCGCTGCGCCATGCGGCGCGCACGGCAACGCGCCTGGCAGTCGCAGTAGGCCCGGAAAGCGGCACCGAGGCAGATTACTGGCGCGCGCTGTTCCGCGCGACCTACAAGGCCGAATTGCGGGTGGAGAAGCCGGGTCGCGAGAACTCGATCCTCGAGGCGAATGCTGCCCATTTCCAGGGGCTTCTGCCTGCCGCGATGGAGGCTGAGGGTATTGCCTTCACCAGTCAAGGCGAGGTTCTGGTCCCCGCCATGACGGAGCAGGAGCGCAAACGCGTTCTGGGCTGGTGGAAGCGCCGCCGCAGGCTGGGCAAGCCGCTCAATATCGCGCGCCTCCTGCGGGCCACGCGCACTTTCGACGGTGCGGGCCGCTATGCCGCGTGGAAGGTGGAGCGGCACACCGGCGTGCAGGTGGAAGTCACGCCGTGGCGCGAGAAACATCCTGTCCTCGCCGCCCCGGCGGTCTTGTGGAAAGTGTGGCGCGCCAAACGCCAGCCCTGACACTGCTTACATGTAGCGCATGCGCAATGTGATCGGCAGCACTTCATTGCCGATATCGAACTTCGTCTTCTTGTAGCTGGGCTTGCCGAGGTTGAAGATGTTGAGGCTGGGGTTGCCGGACATCGCGCCGCCATCGCTCATAATATCGGTGCTGCCATTGCCGTTCACATCGTGGCGGATTGCAATGCCGTATGTGCCGGCGCGCGGCACCGGCATGCAGAAGTTCATCGTGCCGGCGCGGGCAGGTGCTTCCATGCGATAGATCCAGCGGCCGCTTTCAAGCCAGTCCGCCTCGGTGCCGCGATAGAGCTGCACGCGGATGATCCCGCTGGAATTCTTCACCTCGTTCAAGGTGATCCGCACAGCCGGGCCTGCACCGCGGCATTGCGCGGGATTGTTGGTAATTTCCTGCCGCGATTGCGCCAGCGCGGGCTGCGCAAGCGCAAGGCCTGCAGCTGCGGCACCGGCAATGGCAAGCGCCGAAAAGGCGCGGCGAAAATTCAAGGTCATCATAGTCCTCGCGGAGATCCGTTTTTCAGGCAATTTGCCCCTTTATGTGTGGTTAACTAGGCATTTGCCACTGAACAGCGGCTGAAGAACGCTGTCGGCATGGCGACAACCATGCGTTCCACGCAATCCCCCGTGTGGAAATGTCCTTCCCCCTCCTTGTAGCGCGATTCGCGCAGGCGTATCGCACAGGCCAAGCTATGGGCACTCCTCTGATCTCGCCATCTATACTTTCCGCCGACTTTGCGAAGTTGGGCGAAGAAGTGCGTGCAGTTGACGCTGCCGGGGCAGACTGGATCCATGTCGACGTGATGGACGGGCATTACGTGCCCAACCTCACCATCGGTCCGGACGTGGTCAAGGCGCTGCGCCCGCATACCGAAAAGGTGATGGACGTGCACCTGATGGTCTCGCCCGTCGACATGTGGATCGACAAGTTTGCCGCAGCCGGTGCGGATATCATCACCGTGCATCCCGAAGCAGGGCCGCATGTCCACCGCAGCGTGCAGGCCATCAGGGCGGCTGGCTGCAAGGCCGGTCTGTCGCTCAACCCTGGCACACCCGCCAAGATGCTCGATTATCTCTACGAGGATATCGACCTGGTGCTGGTCATGAGCGTCAATCCCGGCTTCGGCGGGCAGAGCTTCATTCCCAGCCAGCTGAGGAAGATCGAGGCGATCCGCTCCACCATCAACAAGCGCGGGCTGGACGTTCTGATCGAAGTGGATGGCGGTGTAAACGCCGAAACCGCGCGACAATGCGTTGACGCGGGGGCAGATGTGCTGGTGGCAGGTTCTGCCACCTTCAAGGGCGGCCCGGATTGTTACGCCGCGAATATCCGGGCGTTGAAAGGGCAATAGCGATGGACGATCTCGCCACCCGCCTGCACGACAATGCGGAAAGCGATGCTTCCGCAGGTGACGCGCACGAAGAACGGATGGCTATCCCGCTTGACAACAACCAGCCGGAAGAACTGGCGCTTGATGCACCTTCGCCCGCAGCGACTGCGGATGATGAGCACACAGCCGCTCCCGCCCGCCAGCTTGTCCTCTCTGACTTCAACCCGCCCGATATCAGCGCCGGCGAGCGCCTGCTGCGGCTGGCCTATCGTATGGGCATTCCCGGTTCCACGCTGGCATCGCCCTTCCGCAAGCCGCTGCGCCCGCGACTGCTTGCGGTTGTCACCACCCCGCTGCCCGGTGACCGGGTGGCTGGCATGGCCCTGCGCGCCGGACACTTTCTGGTTCACGGCGTGAAGGCGCCCATCGGGCAGGTCGATTTCACCCCCGGTGCCAAGCTGACCCCGCCGTTCGAATGTGCGGTCCACGGCTTTACATGGCTGCGCGATCTTTCGGCCAGCGGTACCTTGCCGCAATGCTCGCCCACGGCGCAGCGAATCCTTGGCGCATGGCTCGATGCGAACGGGGGCCCGGCGCAGAAGGGTGGGGCGTGGAAGGTTGAGAATGCCGGGCATCGCCTGCTTGGCTGGCTGGTCCATGCGCCGCTGTTGCTGTCGCAGCAGGACAAGAAGCAGCGTGACCGGCTGCTGGGTGCGATTGTCGATACCGCGCGCTGGCTTGATCGCAATGTCACCCGCGCCGATGACCGGCATGGCGAGGCTATCGGCTGGTGCGCGATCACCGCTGCGGGCCTGCTGATGCCCGAAGGCAAGCCGCGCCGCCTGTTCGGCGAGGCGGGCCTGGTCCGCGTGCTGGGCGAAATGGTGGGCGAGGATGGCGGCGTGCTGTCCCGCAGCCCGCTGGCGCAGATGGATATCATCGCTGCGCTGGTCGATCTTGCTGCCTGCTATCGTGCTGTAGAGATCGAGGTGCCGCAAGCGATCGAGACGATGCTTGGCCTGCTGGTCCCGCCGCTGCTGGCGCTGACCCATGCCGATGGCAGCCTTGGCAACTGGCAGGGCGCGGGTGCTGTCAGCGCTGCGCGGATCGATACGCTGGTGAAGGCCAGCGGCGTGCGCACCCGCCCGCTGCGCGATCCGCGCCAGTGGGGCTACCAGCGCGTTTCCGCACGGGGCGGCGGGCAGCAGGCTGTGCTGCAGTTCGATACCTCGCCTCCGCCGCTGGCGCGCCATGCCCGCAGCGGCTGCGCCTCCACGCTGGCGTTCGAATTCAGCCATGGCGATTATCGCCTGATCACCAATTGCGGCGGCGCGGGCTTTGCCGGCGGGCAGGTGCCCACGCGCATCGAACAGGGCCTGCGCGCCACGGCGGCGCATTCCACCATGGTGCTGGGCGATGCCAATTCCACTGCGGTACTGATCAACGGCAAGTTGGGCGCCGGCGTTGGCGCGGTCGATGTTGACCGGCGCGCGGTCCGCACGAAACAGGGCGATGCCACGCGGATCGAGGCGAGTCATGATGGCTATGCCCACCGTTTCGGCCTGCTCCACCGGCGCATCCTGATCCTGCGCGATGACGGCAGCGAATTGCGCGGGGAAGACCTGCTCGTGCCGTCCGGCCGCAAGGGCAAGCGCGGCAAGGTGCCCTATGCCATCCGCTTCCACCTTGGCCCGCGCGTCAGCCTGAAGCTGGCCGACAGTGGCAAGGGGGCCAGCTTGTCGCTGCCCGATGGCAGCTATTGGCAATTCCACACCAGCGCCGACATGATCGAAACCGAAGAAAGCCTGTGGGTCGATGGCGAAGGCCGCCCGCATCCTGTAGAGCAGCTGGTGATTCAGGGACTCGTATCGCGCGGCGGCGGAAATTTCGGCTGGCTGCTGAAGAAAATAGGATAAGTCACCACAATGACCGATGTGAAGATCAAGCGGGCACTTCTCTCGGTGTCCGACAAGAACGGCGTCGTTGATCTCGCCAACGCACTGGCTGCAAAGGGCGTGGAGCTGGTCTCCACCGGCGGCACCGCCAAGGCGATCCGCGATGCAGGCCTGCCGGTGAAGGACATTTCCGAACTCACCGGCTTCCCGGAAATGATGGATGGCCGCGTGAAGACGCTGCACCCCGCGGTGCATGGCGGCCTGCTCGCCGTGCGCGACAATGCCGAGCACGTTGCTGCGATGACCGAACATGGCATCGGCGCGATCGACCTGCTGGTGGTGAATCTCTACCCCTTCGAACAGACCGTGGCGCGCGGGGGCACCCGTGACGAGGTGATCGAGAACATCGATATCGGCGGCCCGGCGATGGTCCGCTCGTCTGCCAAGAACCATGATTTCGTCACCATCGTCACTGATCCGGCAGACTATGCGGAACTGCTTGAAGAACTTGACGCGAAGGATTGCGCCACCAGCCTCGCCTTCCGCATCCGCATGGCAGGCAAGGCCTATGCCCGCACCGCCAGCTATGATGCGGCGATCGCCAACTGGTTCGCTTTTGGCGATGCCTTCACCAACCCGCTAGGCGCGCAAGCGCTGAAGGCGACGCCCTTCGTTGACAGGCTGCCGATGGCGTTCTCCCTCAAGGACACTTTGCGCTACGGCGAGAACCCGCACCAGACGGCGGCGGTCTACACTCCGCAGGCCGTGGGCGCGCAAGGCATTCCGCAGGCGGTGCAGGTGCAGGGCAAGGAACTGTCCTACAACAACTATAACGACGCTGACGCCGCGCTGGAGCTGGTGAGCGAGTTCGCTGGCGGCGAGCCTGCCGTGGCGATTATCAAGCACGCCAATCCCTGCGGCGTGGCGCAGGCCTTAAGCTTGCTTGAGGCGTGGGAAGCGGCCCTCGCATGTGACAGCGTTTCGGCCTTCGGCGGCATCGTTGCCACCAATGTGCCGCTCGATGGCCCGACAGCAGAAGCGATCTGCGAAATCTTCACCGAAGTGGTGATCGCACCGGGTGCAGACGATGCCGCCAGAGCTGCCTTCGCGGCCAAGAAGAACCTGCGCCTGCTGCTGCTTGACCAGCTGCCCGATGCGGCGCGCCCCGGCTTCCAGATGAAGACCATCGCGGGCGGGATGCTGCTGCAATCGCGCGACAATGGCGAGATCGGGCTGGAAGACCTGAAGGTTGTTTCCAAGCGCCAGCCCACTGAGCAGGAACTGGCAGACTGCCTGTTCGCGTGGAAGGTGGCCAAGCACGTGAAGTCCAACGCCATCGTCTTCGCCAAGGATGGTTCCACCGCCGGTATCGGTGCGGGCCAGATGAACCGCCGCGATTCGGGCCGGATTGCCGCCGTACGCTCTCGCGAGGCGGCGGAAACCGCGGGCTGGGCCGAAAGCCGCACCGTGGGCAGCGCCATGGCGTCTGACGCTTTCCTGCCCTTTGCGGACGGGATCGAGGTTGCCCTCGACGCAGGGGCCAGCGTGGTCATCCAGCCGGGCGGCGCTATGCGTGACGAGGAAGTGATCAAGGCCGCTGACGAGGCTGGCTTGGCCATGGTCTTCACCGGCATGCGCCACTTCCGGCATTGAGGGCTTTCGCCCAACCAAACATTAACCAGGCTGCGCCATAACTCCTGGCTGACAGGGCCATTCAGCGCGCCGAAAGTGTGCGCCGTCTAGCCCTGCAGCACGACTTACGACGCAGCGAGACCAGACCGATGGGACTTTTCACTTCAGAACTCTACCGTTCATTCTTCCTCGGCTTTGGTGTAACTGCAGCCGTGCTTGCGGCGAATATATTGCCGCAGCTGGGGGGCATTTAGGTCCGGGAGCAATTCCGGGCCGCGCAGACAAGCGCAGGAGAGGTCTGGAACCCATGAAATTCAAAGCAGCAATCCTTGCCGCAGCACTCGGTGCCGTGGCGCTGACTACCACCCCCGCCATTGCGGAAGAAACCTTCAACGCCCCCGTCGCCACACGCCAGGCCGACGAAAGCGGCTTGCAGACCGCCATTTTCGCCGGCGGCTGCTTCTGGGGCATCGAAGCTGTTTTCGCCCACACCAAGGGCGTGCACAGCTCTGTCTCCGGCTATCACGGCGGCACCCAGCAGCAGGCGAGCTATCGCCTGGTCGCCTCGGGCGTGACCGATCACGCCGAATCGGTGCGCGTCGTCTATGATCCGTCGGTCATTCGCTATGACCAGCTGTTGCAGATCCTGTTCTCGGTGGGTGCGGACCCCACACTGCTGAACCGGCAGGGCCCGGATCGCGGCCCGCAATATCGCAGCGCCATCGTGCCGCTTTCGGCTGAACAGCGCGCGGTTGCCCAGTCCTATATCCGGCAGATGGGCCGTTCGGGCGTGTGGGATGATCCCATCGTCGTGGCGATCGAGGAGCCCAAGCGTTTCTACGAAGCAGAAGCCTATCATCAGGACTTTGCCTACAAGAACCCGGACAACGCCTATATCCGCCGCTGGGATGCGCCCAAGGTTGCCGCCTTGCGGACGATGTTCCCGCAATTCTATCGTTCTGAATTCAAGACCGACTGACCGCGGATGAGGACGCAGGGTGGCCGGGCGATTGCCGCACGGCCCCCGCCGTCCTATATCCCGGGCATGACACGCCACAGCCATCACGAACATTCCGGCGAAAACCTGATCGAGGAGGCCGAGCGCGTCCTGTCGCAATCAGGCGAACAATGGACGGCCATGCGCGCTGATGTGTTCCGCGCGCTGGCCGCGCATGAACGCCCGGCCTCGGCCTATGACATTGCTGAAGACGTGGGCAAGGCGCGCGGCAAGCGGGTGGCGGCCAACAGCGTATATCGCATCCTTGACCTGTTCGTGCGCACCAACCTTGCCAACCGCATCGAAAGCGCCAACGCCTATCTCGCCAACAGTCATCCCGGCTGCCGGCACGATTGCATCTTCCTGATTTGCGACGATTGCGGGCAGGCCAGCCATTTCGATGACGACAAGCTGACCACCGCGCTGCGCGAAGCAGGGCAGGAACACGGATATTCCCAGGTGCGCCCCGTGGTGGAACTGCGCGGATTGTGCCCCGATTGCGCGGCCTGACAGGCGCAACTGCACCAAATCCCGCAATCTCGTTCATCGACAGGCAGCTTTGCCGCCTGTAAGGCAGTGTCATGACAACAGGGCCAGACACACCGCTGCTCGACACGGTCGACACCCCGCACGACCTGCGCAAACTGAAGCCGGAGCAACTCCGCCAGCTTTCCGACGAATTGCGCAGCGAAATGATCGACACTGTCGGCACCACCGGCGGGCACCTTGGGTCGGGCCTTGGCGTGGTCGAGCTGACCGTTGCCATCCACTATGTCTTCAACACGCCGGAAGACCGGCTGATCTGGGACGTGGGGCATCAGGCCTATCCGCACAAGATCATCACCGGCAGGCGTGACCGTATCCGGACCCTTCGCCAGGGCGGCGGCTTGTCCGGCTTCACCAAGCGCAGCGAGAGCGAGTATGACCCGTTCGGCGCGGCGCATTCCTCTACCTCCATTTCCGCTGGCCTGGGCTTTGCCATTGCCAACAAGCTGAAGGGCGATCCGGGCAAGGCCATCGCGGTGATCGGCGATGGCGCGATGAGCGCTGGCATGGCCTATGAGGCGATGAACAATGCCGAACAGGCAGGCAACCGGCTGATCGTCATCCTCAACGATAACGACATGTCGATCGCGCCGCCGGTGGGCGGGCTTTCCGGCTATCTGGCGCGGCTGGTCACCTCTGGCCAGTTCCTTGGCCTGCGCGAACTGGCCAAGCGCTTTGCCCGCAAGCTGCCGCGCCCGCTGCACAAGGCGGCCAAGAAGACGGATGAATATGCCCGCGGCATGGCCATGGGCGGCACGCTGTTCGAGGAGTTGGGCTTCTATTACGTCGGCCCGATTGACGGGCATGACATGGACCAGCTCGTGCCCGTGCTGGAAAATGTGCGCGATGCGGCTGAAGGCCCGTGCCTGATCCACGTGGTGACCCAGAAGGGCAAGGGATACGCTCCGGCAGAGGAAGCGGCAGACAAGTATCACGGCGTCGCCAAGTTTGACGTCATCACCGGCGAACAGAAGAAATCGAGCGGCGGCCCGCCTGCCTACCAGAACGTGTTCGGGGAAACGCTGGCAAAGCTGGCGGAAACCGATCCACGCATCTGCGCCATCACCGCCGCCATGCCGAGCGGCACTGGCGTGGACAAGTTCGCCAAGGCGCACCCCACCCGCGCTTTCGACGTGGGGATTGCCGAACAGCACGCGGTGACTTTCGCCGCAGGCCTCGCCGCGCAGGGCATGCGGCCATTTGCGGCGATCTATTCCACATTCCTGCAACGCGCTTTCGACCAGATCGTGCATGACGTGGCGATCCAGAACCTGCCGGTACGCTTTGCGATCGACCGCGCGGGGCTGGTCGGCGCTGACGGCGCCACCCATGCGGGCAGCTTCGACATCACCTATCTCGCCACCCTGCCCAACATGGTTGTCATGTCCCCCTCCGACGAAGCGGAACTGGCGCATATGACCTACACCGCTGTCGAATATGACGATGGCCCCATCGCCTTCCGCTATCCGCGTGGCAGCGGCATCGGCGTGGACATCCCCGAAAAGCTGGAGAAGCTCGAAATCGGCAAAGGCCGCATTGTCCGCGGAGACGAGAAGGGCGGCAAGGTCGCCATCCTCTCATTGGGCGCGCGGCTGGCCGAAGCGCACAAGGCGGCAGACCAGCTGGAAGCCAAGGGGCTGACGACAACCATTGCCGACATGCGCTTTGCCAAGCCACTCGATGCAGAACTGATCCGCAAGCTCGCCACCACGCATGAAGTTGTGGTGACGATCGAGGAAGGCAGCATCGGCGGCCTCGGCGCGCATGCGCTGACGCTGGCTTCGGACGAAGGGCTGGTCGATGCCGGGCTCAAGATCCGCACCATGCGCCTGCCCGATATCTTCCAGGATCACGACGCGCCCGAAAAGCAGTATGACGAGGCAGGACTCAACGCCCCACATATCGTCGAAACGGTGCTCTCTGCTCTGCGCCACAACAGCGCTGGCGTGGCCGAGGCGCGGGCGTAAAAGCCCGGTCTTCGTGCTGGCTGAACAAGGGCAGCGCAGGCATATGATCACTAGGATCGCCCTTCGCCTGCTTGGCCTTTTCGCCATCGCTTTCCTGGGCGTTGTGGCGGCGTTGTATTTCTTCCAGCGCAGCTTGATCTATCCCGTTCCTGAACCCGACAGCAGCGTGCCTGCGGGTTTCGAAGCGGTGAGCTACACCACGTCAGACGGGCTGGAGCTGGAGGCTGGATATAGGGCGCCTCGTGAAGGCATGCCCACGCTGCTGTTCTTCCACGGCAATGGCGTGGACTGGCAGACGACATCCTTCACTACCGAACTTGCCGTGGCGGAAGGCTATGGCGTGCTGGCGGCGGAATATCGCGGTTATGGCGTCAATCCGGGAGAGCCGAGCGAGCAAGGGCTCTACAAGGATGGTCGCGCCGCGCTCGACTGGTTGCTGGCGCGCAAGGTGCAGCCGTCGGATATCGTGCTGGTCGGCAATTCGCTCGGTTCAGGCGTGGCGACCGAACTGGCAACGCAGATCGATCCGCGTGCGTTGGTGCTGGTCGCGCCGTTCAAGAGCATGGCTGCCACCGCGGCAAACACCTATCCCTGGGCTCCGGTCGACTGGCTGCTGCATGACCGGTTCGACAATATCGCCAAGATCGGCAAGGTGGCGGCACCGGTGCTGGTGGTGCATGGCGAGATGGACGAGCTGATCCCCTTGCCGCACGCCAGCGAGCTGGCACGGGCTGCTGCCAGCGCAGAGCTGGTGACGCTGCCGGGCTTGGGACACAACATGGCCGGAACCGACGAAGCGCAGGTGCCGCAGCTGCGTTTCTTGCGCGCCTTGGCCAACTAGCTGCACCGATCGCGCGGATCGGCTACTCTTCGTCCTCTGCCAGCTCATCCTCGGCATCGAGCAGGCTGCACGGCAGCACGCGGCCCTTAAGCTCGTTGATCTCCGCCTCGCGCCTGCACAGATAGTATTCGCGCATGGAGGTGTAGGGATCGTCGGTCTCCCGAATCCGGTCGAGTTCGCCATCCATCGCGACGCGATCGTTCAGCTGATCCACGATGGCGGTTGGAATAACATAGGCGGGCTTGTTGAAGGGCGCGCCGACAAGTGCGGGTATGGTCAGATTGTCGACCGTCACGCCGAACAGGTCCCGCAAGCTGGTGGAACCGACCAGCGGCACGACCAGATAGGGGCCGGGGCCGACACCGTAAAATCCCAGCGTGTTGCCCAGGCCGTTGCGCCGCCGGGGCAGGTTGAACGGCTCCTTCTTTGCCACATCGACGATACCGCCAATGCCGACGGTTGAATTGATCGCGAATCGGCCAAGCGTCTCGGCGGTCTTTCCCGGCTTTCCCTGCAGCAGGAAGTGCAGCGCGTTCACCGGTTCGAACAGATTGTTCAGCACATTGTCCAGCGCCCGGCGAAGGCGACTTGGCACCGCTTCCTCATAGGCTTCAGAAACCGGTTCGACGAGGGCGGCATCGACGTCCGATGCGACATCGAAGACCTGTTCGTTCAACTGGATCAGGGGATCACTCTCCGGAGGGCCCGCGTAAGTGCCGACGACGGTAATCGTATCATTGTCCTGCGGCTCGGCTGTGGTGTCGGACGTGGCTGGATGTTGCGCGCTGTCAGGAGTGTCCTGCGACAAGGCAACCGGCTCGTCCTGCTGCGCGGCAAGGCTGGCGGCATGGCCGACATCGGTTCGCACCATTGCGCAATCACGGCCCTGTTCGCTGGCGGGCAATGCACCATTGGCGAAATTCATGCACAATGAAAGTGCGAGTACCGATACCGCCATGTTGCCGGGCCATCCCTAAGTGTTAATCGCGAGACTCCTGCAGCTGCGCTGCCGAGTCAATCCACTCCTGAACTTGCAGGAGCGCGGTTTGATCCCAGATTAGCGATCTTTGCGTAACTCGGGATGAACGCCCGCAGCCTCCGGTTCGCCCACTTCCTCGCCGCCGCGCAGGTCATTGCCCACGTTATCGTCTCCCAGCGTATCGAGGTGCATCCATTTTTTCACGATGGGGCTGAGGGCGAGGACCACAACGCCCACGGCAATGGCGATCCAGCCGATCTGGCTGTAGATCGACAGTGTCAGCTCCTTCGACATCTCGCCGCTTTCGCCGCCCGTCGCCTCGCCGATCTTGCCGGCCACGAAGCTGCCCACCGCCGTCATGTAGAACCACGCACCCATGATAAGCGAGGCCATGAAGCCGGGAGCAAGCCTGTTCATCGCGGACAGGCCAACTGGGCTGAGGCATAGCTCGCCCGTGGTATGCAGCAGGTAGATCAGGAACAGGAAAATCACCGGCGTCATCGCGGCCATGCCCACGCTCTGTGCGCCCCATGCAAAGACCAGGAAACCTGCGCCCACCTGGAACAGCGCCAGCGCGAACTTGGCCGGGGCAGAAGGTTCCAGTCCGCGCTTGCCGAGGAATTGCCACAGGGCCGCAAACAGCGGTGCGAACAGGATGATATAGATCGGGTTGATCGACTGGAACACCGATGCCGGGATGTTGCCGGTATCGATATGCTCGTCTGTATAGAGGTTGAGGCTGCCCGGCGCCTGATCGAACAGACCCCAGAACAACGGGTTCAGCGCGATCAGGAACAGGATGGCAAAGATCCGCTCGCGCGGTTGCTTGGGCAGCTTGAACGCCTCGAACAGCACATAGCCGAGCAGGCCCACGCCGCACACGATCAGCAGCAGCTGGATAACGTCGCGATACTGGATCAGGAACCACATCACCGCCACCGAGGCAAAGCCCGCGAGATAGATCAGCATTTCCTTGTTCTTCGGCAGAAGGCCCGGCGCTTCGCCCGCGCCGCGCAGCGCGCCCTTGCCGATCACGAAGACGATCAGGCCGGCGACCATGCCGATGCCGGACAGGCCGAAGCCGTAAGCCCAGCCCACCGTCTGGCCGAGATAGCCGACAAGGATGGTACCGGCTGCCGCGCCCACGTTGATGCCCATGTAGAAGATCGTGTAGGCGGCATCGCGGCGGCTGTCGGTCAGCTTGTAGAGCTGGCCCACCATCACCGAGATATTGGCCTTGAGGAAGCCCGAGCCGACGATGATCAGCGCCAGCGCCATCCAGAAGACGTTGATTGTGGGATCGTCCTGCCCGCCGGTGCCCTCGAAGGCCATGAACAGGTGGCCCAGTGCCAGCAGGATGCCGCCGAACAGCACTGCCTTCCGCTGGCCCAGGTAATGGTCTGCCAGCCAGCCACCGAGGACGGGGGTGATATAGACCATCGAACCATAGGCGCCGAGGATGAGGTTGCCCTCGCCCTGCAGGAAGCCCCAGTGCTGGACGAGGTAGAAGATCAGGATGCCGCGCATGCCGTAGAAGCTGAAGCGTTCCCACATTTCGGCAAAGAACAGCATGTAAAGGCCCTTGGGATGGCCCAGCGCCTCGTCCTTGCGGCTGGCAGCGATGGCAAGGCCTGCGGCCAGGAATGCACCAAGGATTACCGTGGCAATGGCGGCAACCCAATCACCTTCGTTCCACAGGGCCATGTCTTTCATATGCGATCCGCTTCCGTTCTGGTCTTGGGCCTGTGGGAAGGCCGCAAAGCGCCCAACCTAGCGGTTCACGAGCGTTTGTGAAGCGCATTCGTTACAGGCGAAACCGCTGCTGCGGGGCAGTTTGTTGCCCCTCGCCCTTGCCTGCGGCGCTGTATTATGGCACTGCATCACCTGTCATGAGCGAAACCAAGCCCGTTTACCTCCGTCTGCGCGATCGTATTGCCGCCTCCATCATCGAAGGCGAGTATGCGGAAGGGGACATGCTGCCTTCGGTTCGCGCTTTCGCGGCGGACCAGGGCGCCAACCCGCTCACCGTGGCCAAGGCCTACCAGCAATTCCAGGCAGACGGGCTGATCCGCGTGCAGCGCGGTGTCGGCATGTTCGTGCGCGAAGGCGCGGCAGACAAGCTGCGCAGCAGCGAACGACAGGCTTTCCTTCAAGAGGAATGGCCCGCCATCCGGCGCAAGATGGCGCGGCTTGAAATATCGCCGGAAGAGCTGACCGACCTCGCCTGACGGCAGGGGGTAGTATTTTTCCTGCGTTTTGGGCTTTGTCGGCCAATTCTGGAATTGCGCGATTCACAATCATCTGCCATCTTAACTAACAGTCATGTGCATTGCATCGGGTCGCACGATGCAGTTACTACAATCTCTGCATGATCCCGGCTGATGCCGGATCGAGAAGGGGCGGGAATGATAAGATCCGAATTGCTGCAGTCTCTTGCGGCAGACAATCCCGATTTGCGACCGGAAGAGATCGAGCAGGTCGTTGATGTGTTTTTCGAGAAAATTGCCGAGCGCCTTGCCGAAGGCGGCCGCGTGGAACTGCGCGGCTTCGGCACTTTCTCAACGCGCCAGCGCGAAGGCCGCACCGGCCGCAATCCGCGCACGGGCGATCCGGTAAAGGTTCCGCCCAAGCGCGTGCCTTATTTCAAGCCGGGCAAGGAAATGCGCGAAAGGCTGAACCACAAGGGGTAACCGC
This sequence comes from uncultured Sphingomonadaceae bacterium, assembly GCA_964467715.1. Taxonomy (GTDB): domain Bacteria; phylum Pseudomonadota; class Alphaproteobacteria; order Sphingomonadales; family Sphingomonadaceae; genus Alteraurantiacibacter. The sequence continues at coordinate 485 of CAYXTJ010000040.1, read as the reverse complement.
CTGGCCTGCTTCCCAGCCGCTTGCATTCGGCAAAGCCACACAAAAAGAGGGCGCGGACCGTAAAGTCCGCGCCCTCTTTTTGTTGGCCTGAGCCGGTCTGGCCCCCGCCTAGGCAGGGGCCATGTATCCGGATCAGAAGTTGCGGCGTACTGACAGCGCCCAGGTGCGCGGCAGGCCGGGCACACCAGTGACGAGGCCGAGCGAGCCGGTCACGTCGGAAACACTGTTGAAGTAGTACTTGTCGAAGACGTTCATCACTTCCAGAGCAACGTTCCAGTCTTCATCAGCCGTGGTGTAACCGATGCGAGCGTTGGCGAGGAAGTAACCGTCCACGCGGCTCCAGATGGTGTTGAAGCTGTCAGTGAAGATCGCCGACTGATAAGCGCCGTCAACGCGGGCCATCACGGTCGCACCGGATTCCAGTTCGTAGTCATACTGGGCACCAATCGAGTAGGTCCACTCAGGCGTGTACGGCGTGATTTCGT
>CAYXTJ010000039.1:0-17691 GCA_964467715.1 uncultured Sphingomonadaceae bacterium | reverse complement strand
GTTTAGCCTCAAGCGCCGGCGGCCCCATCCGGGGCCTTGGCTTCCGCCCTACCGGGCGGTGCGCGGTCGCGCGCTGGCATCGCGTTCCGCGCCGCGATCATTCCAGGTCATGCTAGTCGCACTAGAAACGGGCAGCAGGCCCGCAAGGCCGACTGGCCGTCCGCAAGTGCCCCGAAGCGGAGCGAAGGGATCAGCGCTGAGGATGCATCCGCGGATGCGGATGCGTCACAAAACCTATCTACAATCTTCGATCACCCGGGTGATCTCCGGATAGGCTGGCACTGAAAGCGCGAGTTCGCCTTCTATCACCAGGCCAATGCGCCCGCGTGAAAAGGCCATCGCATCCAGCAGCTCGTCTTCGGGATAGATCACCGTTGCGATCCAGCCTTCTCTGGCATCAGCGGCGAGTTCGCGCGATTGGGTTTCGGTGTGGACGGTTATCGCATCGGAATCGAGGCTGCTGTTCGCTACCGCCAGCGCCAGCTGGCGATTGTCCGGCTCGCAACCGAGCGAGACGAGGTGCTCGCCGTCCTCTGTATGGAAGTTCGCCAAGGTTTCCCCGGGCCCGCCATCAAACGACCGCCACGACCAGTCGCCAGCCATGAGCGGCAGGCCATCCCATTGCGCAGCCGATATCGCGGGCAGGCTCGTGGGTACTGGGGAGGGCGCAGCTGCGGGGGCATCTGCATCGTCCTGCATGTCCAGCGTGGCGGCGAGCGCCAGGCCGGAGAGGCCGAGCACGCCCGCAAGGGTTATCGCCGCCACGCGGTCCATCATGAGCAAGCCTCGAACACGCGGCGGATGGCGGTCGAGGTGGGCAGGCGCATGGTCGCGCCTTGCGGGCTGGTGATTTCGATCACGCCGCCGGGCTGCACGAAGCCGCCGAACATCGGCGCATCCAGCGCGATCTCCGCCGTCATCGAAGGCAGGTTGAGGTCGCCATCGGGCATCATGTCGAGCCGCGCGGCAGTGCCCCCTGCTTCCAGCACATAGGCCTGCGTGCCTTCGCCATTTCCGGCCAGCGTCATCGCCATCACCTTGGTATCGCGCGCGCAGGTGATCACGATCTGCGCGTCCTTCCCCTGTTCGCCGAAGCTGGCGCTGGCGCCGCTGGCGCTTTCGTTAACGGTCCAGCTGCCTGGCGTCAGCGGCGAACCGTCGTCCGCAACAATGGGCGTGGGGGTGGAGGTGAGCTGCGGTGTGGGCGCGGCTGCGGCTTCCTCTTCGGCGGCGGGTTCATCGCTGCTGCTGCATGCAGCCAGCATCGCAGCGGCGCAGGACAAAGAGAGAAGTGAACGAAATGACATTGCAGGATAATCCTTTGCTTTGGATTGCGAATCAAGGCCCGCTCATTTGCAGCACAAATGTGACAACTTAGCTCTGGCCTGACTGCTTACGATTTCCTATCGCGCCGGTATGAGTGAAAGCCATGAGTGAAGGCAAGATTGCCAAGCAGCGGATAGACCAGCTGCTCGTCGAGCGCGGCGAGGCGGAGAGCCGTGCGCGGGCGCAGGCGCTGATCATGGCGGGGCTGGTATTTCTGAAGGGCCACCGGGTCGAAAAGGCCGGGCAGAAAGTGCCTGTCGATGCCGAGATCGAGCTGAAGGGCAAGGATCACCCCTGGGTAGGGCGCGGCGGCGTGAAGCTGGACGGGGCGATCAGGCATTTCGGGCTCGACCCCACGGGCGCGGTGGCGATGGATATCGGGTCCTCCACCGGCGGGTTCACGCAGGTGCTGCTCCACCACGGGGCAGAGCACGTCTTCGCGGTGGACGTGGGCACGAACCAGCTGGACTGGAAGCTGCGCAATGACCCGCGCATCACCCTGCTGGAACAGACCAACGCCCGCGAGCTCACACCTGCCCAGATCGACCGTGCGTGCAATTGGGTTGTTTGCGATGCGTCCTTCATTTCCCTGCGCAAGGTATTGGAAAGGCCGCTGGAACTTGCTGCACGGGAATGCCGCCTTGTGGCGCTGATCAAGCCACAGTTCGAGGTGGAGCGGCACGAGGTAGGCAAGGGTGGCATCGTCCGCGACGAGGCACTGCATGCCCGCGTTTGCAACGAGGTGCGCGAATGGCTGGAAGGCGATGGCTGGGCGATCCAGGGCATTACCACCAGCCCGATCAAGGGGACTGAAGGCAATGTGGAATTCCTCGTTTCGGCGCTAAGGTCCTGACGCGAAAGTCGAACGATTGAACGGGATAGGCCTTGCGCCCGGCTTGCGCCTTGCGAATCCCCTCGTCAGTATCCGTAGCTGAATAGTGATTCTCTAGCGGCCGGGTATCGATTGATCCGCGCCGCAGTGATGCAGGAGCCCGGATGAACCGCCTTGCCAGCCCCGCGCAGTTGCACGCCAGCCTGTTGCGCTGGTCCCTGTTTATCGTGCCAGTGGTGGTTTTGCTGGGTTTCGTATCCGGCCAGATGGCAGGCAGCGGAGCGACGAACCCGTGGTTCGCTGCGCTGGAAAAACCGGCGATCTACCCGCCGCCAGCCGCCTTCGGCATCGTCTGGACCATCCTCTACATCATGATGGGCATTGCGATGGCGATGGTCTGTTCCGCATGGGGTGCCCGCTGGCGCCCGTTTGCGGTGTTGGCCTTCATCCTCCAGTTCATCCTCAACCTGGCATGGTCGCCGGTGTTCTTCGCGCAGCACGATATCGCGCTGGCGCTGTCCATCATCATCGCGCTGGACGTGGCAGTGGTGCTGACCATCTGGCTTTTCTGGAAAGTGCGCCGCGCGGCGGCTTACATGCTGCTGCCCTATCTCGCGTGGATCCTGTTCGCCACCGTGCTCAACTTGCAGTTCCTGCAGTTGAATCCCGATGCGGGCGAGATCAATGCGAACAACGCGGTGCAGCGGATTGAGTTGTAAAATTTAGCGCCAGGGACCAAATAGTCACCATGCAGAGTGAAAACCCCATCATCGCCGACTTCGTGAAGGTCGCCAATTCCGCCGCCGGCACTTTGGCCGGCATGACCCGTGAAGCGCGGGATAATGCGCGCGAGCGGATGAAGGAAGCCATGGGCGGCCTAGATTTCGTCAGCCGCGAGGAATTTGACGCGGTGAAGACCATGGCGGCCAACGCCCGCGAGAAGGTGGACGCGCTGGAAGCCCGCCTGGCCGAGCTGGAAGCAAAGCTGGGCAAGTAAGCCCGCAAGGAAGCGGGGCCGGCCTATGGCCTCGTGAAGAATTCTCCTGCCACCGAATGCCTGCTCATGCGCATGCAGCGTTGCAGAGAGCTTGCGTAATGCTCGTTCACCGCATCATCGCGCCTGTTACCATGGGGCAGCGCGTTCACCTCGGCGGTGCGCGCGTGCATGTCGGTCAGCTTGGTATCGCGCATTTCCAGCACGCGATCGACATCGCTTTCCGGGCCACCGGCCAGTTCAGCGGTCATCCAGTCGTGCATCTCGTCCTGCCTGATGCGGATCCCGGAGATTTCCCGGCAGGCGATGCTCATGGCGAGCATTTCGGAATAGAGATCAACCTGCCTGTCGCTCAGGCCGCCCTCGGCCAATACCGGGGCAGGAACGCTGCCGCACACTGCGAGCACCGCCGCGGCCGCGACCAGACCAGACTTTTTCACGCCAACTCTCCCAAGTCCCTCAATCTGCTGGACAAGCTACTACAACGTCTGCGGGCTGCCAAATAGTACACCCTTGCGCCGCGCGCGGCTGCACGCCACAGCTTGGCAAGCCATGCAGATCCGCGCCCCCGCCATCTTGATTGCTGCCCGCCAGCACGGGGAGACCGCTGTGATCGGCCGTTTCCTGACAGCAGAATACGGCGTGATCGCGGCCTATGTCGCGGGCGGGCGAGGGCGGCAGCTGCGCCCGGTGATGATCCCCGGCAATGTGGTGGAGGTGCAGTTCTCGGCGCGTTCTGACAGCCAGCTGCCCTTCGCCAAACCGGAATTGCTGCAGAGCCGCGGCCCTTTCCTGACAGAGCCGCTGCCTGCCGCTGCCATTGGCTGGGCAGTTGCGCTTTCCGCCACGGCCTTGCCCGAACGCCAGCCCTATCCCTCGCTCCACGATGCCCTGGGCGCGTTGCTGGATGCGGTATGTCATGCCCCTTCTGCGCGCGGCTGGGTGGGGGCCATGATCGCTTACGAAACGCTGCTGCTGCGCGAACTCGGCTATGGCGGGGAAGGGGTGCGCCCGGAAGGCGATCTGCCGGACCTGCTGCGCCAGATGGATGCATTGGCAGGGCCGCTGGACCACTACCTGCTTGCCGACCAGCGTGGAGACGTTATGGCGGCGCGCTCAAGACTGCGCGACTTGCTCGCGAAAATAATTGGGACCTATTGAACAATGAAGATCGCATGTCTCGCCGGTGACGGCATTGGCCCGGAAATCATGGCGGAAGCCCTCAAGGTGCTTGATGCGCTGGGGCTGGATATCGAAGTGGCCCATGCTGATGTTGGCGGCGCTGCCTACAAGAAGCACGGCCACCCGCTGCCCCCCGAAACGCTGGAGCTGTGCAAGGCTTCTGATGCCGTGCTGTTCGGCGCGGTGGGTGATCCCGACTGCGACAATCTTGAACGCCACTTGCGCCCGGAACAGGCGATCCTGGGCTTGCGGCAGGCGCTGACGCTGTTTGCGAACCTGCGCCCCGCCACGATGTTCCCCGGACTTGAAGACCTGTCAGCCCTGCGCCCCGAAGTGGCCCGCGAGATTGACCTGCTTATCGTCCGCGAGCTGAATGGCGACGTCTATTTCGGCGAAAAGGCCATCCGCCAGCTGGATGATGGCCGCCGCCAGGGGTTTGACCTGATGGCCTATGCCGAAGACGAAGTACGCCGCATCGCCCATGTTGCCTTCCGGGCAGCGCAGGGCCGTGGCGGCAAGCTGTGCAGCGTGGACAAGGCCAATGTGCTGGAAACCAGCCAGCTGTGGCGCGATGTGGTGGTGGAAACCGCTGCCGAATATCCCGACGTTGAACTGAGCCACATGTATGTCGACAACGCCGCCATGCAGCTGGTGCGCAACCCCGGCCAGTTTGACGTGGTGGTGACCGGCAATCTGTTCGGCGACATCCTGTCCGATCAGGCGAGCATGTGCGTCGGCTCGATCGGCCTGCTCGCCAGCGCCTCGCTGGGCGAGGACCAGAGGGCTTACGGCACCAAGGGCCTGTATGAGCCGATCCACGGTTCCGCTCCCGATATCGCCGGTCAGGGCAAGGCAAACCCGATGGCCATGATCCTGTCGCTTGCCATGCTGCTGCGCCATTCGCTCGGCCTCGAAGCCGAAGCGGCGCGCATCGAAGCGGCTGTGGCGAAGGCGCTGGAAGACGGGATCAAGGGCGCAGACCTTGGCGGCAGGGCAGGCACCGCTGAAGTGGGCGAAGCGGTTCTGGCGCGGCTGTAAGCTCGATTGATGCACCAGAAACGGACGCGCCATCGTCCGCAAGGGCGACTGCCCGCCCGCAGCGGGGGCAGCTTGCCTGCCTGCGTAGAGAGGATGCGCGCCCCGATGGGCGAGCGAAATAGCAATCTCCATAAACCTTATGGTTAACATTGCGCACTATCGCGCTAGGCAATGGATATGACGCCCGCCGATTTCAGCCCTGCCACCAAGGCCGTGCCCACTTCTGCCCCGGCAGAGCTGGAGCTGGCCGTGGTGCTGCCCACATTGAATGAAAGGGGCAATATCGCGCCCATGGTGGCGTGGCTGGAGAAAGTGCTTGGCCCAACGGGCTGGGAAGCCGTGTTCGTCGATGACAATTCGCACGATGGAACGGCAGAGGAAGCGCGCCGCTTTGCCCGCACCGATGCCCGCATCCGCGTGATCCAGCGCATCGGCCGCAGGGGCCTTGCCAGCGCCGCGATCGAGGGCATGTGCGCCACCTCCGCGCCGTTTGTGGCGGTGATGGATGCAGACCACCAGCATGACCCGGCACTGCTGCTGGACATGCTCCAAGCGGTGAAATCGGGCGAGGCGGACCTTGCCTATGCCAGCCGCTTTGCCGAGGGCGGCAGCAGCGCCGGGCTTTCCAGCAAGAGCCGAGAAAAAGGCTCGCGCATCGCCAACATGCTGGCGCGCAAGCTGACCGGCACCGAGCTTTCCGACGCCATGAGCGGCTATTTCATGCTACGCACCGATCAGCTGCGCAAGCAGGCGGCAGACCTATCCGGCATCGGCTTCAAGATCATGCTCGATATTCTCGCCACCGCCAAACCGCAGCTTCGGGTAAAGGAATTCCCCCTGAAATTCGCAGAACGCCTCGAAGGCGAGAGCAAGCTCGATCACGGCGTGGTGCTGGATTTCCTCGCCGGGCTGTACGAACGCTATCTTGGCCGGATCATCCCTACGCGCTTTGCCCTGTTCGGCACGGTCGGGGGCCTGGGCTTGTTCGTGCACATGGCTGTGCTGGCGCTGATGTTCCGCACCGGCCTCACCAGTTTTCCCGTGGGCACGGCAATTGCCACCGTTTCAGCGATGACCTTCAACTTCTGGCTCAACAACCTCCTCACCTATCGCGACAACAAGCTGTCGGGCGCTAGCGAGATGTTCTTCGGCTGGATCAAGTTCTGCGCTGCTTGCGCAGTGGGCGCCTTCGCCAATGTCGCGGTATCCTCGATGCTGCAGGCCAATGGCTGGCGCTGGTGGATCGCCGCGCTGGCAGGCGTGGTGCTGGCATCGGTGTGGAACTACGCGCTGTCGAGCAAGTTCGTCTGGGGCCGTTTCCGCTAGGCATCAAGGGCCGGAGCTACGGACAAGCGGGCGACCGGTTCCAAAATATTTATCGGAACATCGGGCAATTCCCGCCCGTTCCTATGGCCATGAAGGGCGCCCGCTGGCGCTTTGCGGCAATAGGAGCAAATCATGGAAATTCTTGTACTTCTCGTCCTCATCCTGGACATTTACGCTGTTTACAACGTGCTGACGAGCGGCAGCAGCCTTGGCGCCAAGGCGCTGTGGACGCTGGGCATCATCATCCTGCCGGTGATCGGCTTCATCGTATAGCTGCTGGCTGGCCCGCGCGGTGGTGGCAAGGCCATCGCCTGATACTGACAGGCCCTATTGCCAGCCCTTGATCCAGGCATAGTCGAGGAAGGACATTTCCCCGGCCAGCCGGGCGGCGGTGAGGATAGGGTAATACCACACGAACAAGGCGGCTGTTCCCCCGATTATGCCAAGGGTGAGCAGCCGCCTTTTGCTGTGCCACAACAAACCTTCGCCCGGTCGCCACATGTCCCCGCAGGCCAGCGCCAGCGCGCCCATCGCAAAGCAATGCGGCAGCAAATAGTGATAATAGAACTGCACCGGCTTGGGGGCGACGATCCACAGCCCAAGGCTGACAGCAAACAGGATGAACACCGCCGCACAATCGCGGCGCTTCTGGCTCCAGCTTTGCCAGGCGCACCAGCCAAGAGCGGGCAGGGCGGCGAGCGAGGATAAAGGATTGCCGATCAGCAAAACCCCGCGCTGGGCACCATCGGCCTGTTCGTAAAGATACCAGATGCCGCGCAGATTGGTCAGCCATTCCCACCAGCGGCTCTGGTAAAGGTGCGGCTGAAGCGTCTGCTGTTGCAGATCGAGCATGTAGGCGTGAAGGCAGAACAGGCCGGTCACATTGGGCGGCACCTGCGCGTAGAACAGGAACGGCCAGTAGGTGAGGGCATAGGTCGCCAGCGGCAGCACGCCGAGCCACAGACCCGCTTCCCACAAGGTCATCCCGCCGATGGGCCAGCCGCGATTGGTGGTGAGGAAATGCCACTTCGCCTGCCAGCAGCGCGCGATCAGGAAAGCGAGGCCGGGCACGGCGGCAAGCGGGATGGCGTTCCACTTGCTGGCCATGCTGGCGCCCAGCGCGATCCCCGCGATGATCAGCGGCTTTCGCGCCTGTTCGGGGCGGCGCACGGCCACGGCGCACATCCACAGCGCCAGCATCATGAAACCCGCCATGAAGATATCGAGCATGGCGATCCGCGCCTGCACCAGCAGCGGAAACCCTGTGACGAGAAGCAGGCCGGCGAGTATGCTCGACCCGCGGCTGCGCGAGACGAACCACAGTGCCCGCATCCCCGCAAACACAGCAAGGATACCGAATACCATCGATGGCACGCGCCAGCCGATCGCATTGTCGCCAAACACCAGCACGCCCGCCGCGATCAGCTGCTTGCCCAGCGGCGGGTGTTCCATGTTCTGTGCAACCGACAGGTCGATCAGCGTGCGAACGGCAGGCAGGTAATGCACCTCGTCAAAGAACAGCGCCGAGGGCATCGCCAGCCGGATCGCGCAGAGCACCGCGAAAATCGCGGCGATGGCGAGGTGCCAGCGGATCGGGTCTGTCGGATGGTACGGGGCTTCGTGCATGGAGATTCCGGCTTAGGCAGGCTCTCCCAAGCTGGCAACCTGTCACGCGTGCGCTATCCCTGTTCAGGAGGCACCGCGCTCCCGATCAAGCCATTTCATTACCATGTCGCCCGCCGCGCCCAGCAGCATCAGGAATGAGCCTGCGATAAATAGCCACACACCCTGTGTTTGGTGCGCCTCGAAGCGAGGCAGGAACAAGATGCTGCCGACAAAGAAGGTCAGGTTGCCCAGCAGGCCGATCCCGGTATGAACCCAGCCATAATCCTGCACGAGCGTTTGGATGGCATTTCTGGACATGTTTCCTCCGGTTTCGCTTTCCGCTGGCCCTTGGGTACCTGATCAATTCACGCGGGCGCTGCGATGTTCCGCCTTGCCCGCATCTGTTAGCACTTCTATGCGCTTGCCCCATGAAGAAGAGCACCGGACAAGACCGTTCCATCACCAGCAAGTGGCGCCCGGCGACGCGGGCGGTGCGTGCAGGCACTGACCGCAGCCAGTTTGGCGAGACGAGCGAGGCGCTCTTCCTCACCAGCGGCTATACCTATGACAGCGCGCAGGAAGTGGCAGACCGTTTTGCCGGCGAAGCCAAGGGCATGCAGTATTCGCGCTTCCAGAACCCCACGGTGGCGATGCTGGAAGAACGGATCGCGGCAATGGAAGGCGCCGAAGCGTGCAAGGTGCAGGCATCGGGCATGGCCGCGATGACCAGCGCCCTGCTGTGCATGCTTTCGGCTGGCGATCACGTGGTCGCAGGCCGCGCGGCCTTCGGTTCGTGCCGCTGGATCCTTGCCAATGTGCTCAATCGCTTCGGCATCACCCACACCATCGTGGACGGGCGTGACAATGCCGCATGGGAAGCCGCGGTGCAGCCCAACACCAAGGCGTTCTTCTTCGAAACACCAGCCAATCCCACGCTCGACGTGGTGGATCTTGCCTTCATGTGCGGTCTGGCGAAGTCGAAGGGCATTATCACGATTGTCGACAATGCCTTTGCCACCTCGGCGCTGCAGCGCCCGATGGAATATGGCGCGGACGTGGTTGCCTATTCCGCCACCAAGCTGATGGACGGGCAGGGCCGCGTGCTGTGCGGTGCGATCTGTGGCAGCACGCAGTGGGTGGAGGAATATCTCTCGCCCTTCCAGCGCAACACCGGACCTGTCTGCTCGCCCTTCAACGCATGGGTGGTGATGAAGGGGCTGGAAACCCTAAACCTGCGCGCCTTCAAGCAGAGCGAGAACGCGCTGGAAGTCGGCAAGTTCGTGGCCAGCCGGGTGGACAAGGTGCTGCACCCGGGGCTCCCCAGCTTCGACCAGCACGAGCTGGCGATGAAGCAGATGGACGCATGCGGGCCGATCTTCAGTTTCGTCGTCCCCGGTGGGCGGGAAAAGGCCTTTGCCGTGCTCGACGGGCTGGAGCTGGTCGATATCTCCAACAACATCGGCGATTCCAAGTCGCTCGCCTGCCATCCGGCCAGCACCACACACAATAACATGGGCGCAGAAGGCCGCGCGGAAATGGGCGTGGAAGAAGGCATGATCCGCATCAATATCGGCCTTGAAGACCCGGCGGATCTGATCGAGGACCTCGGTCAGGCGTTCGACAAGGCCGGCATTTGACCGCTTAGCACTTGTGGCGGGGCTGAAACCCGTTACGCTCCCGAATCGATGATGATCCAGGATGCCATGAACGCGCTTTTCCAGCATGTCGCCATAACGGCGGGCGTGACAGTGCGCGTGTCGGTCAACTTCATGCCGGAACAGAGCCGCGTGGAAGCGGGCCGCTGGTTCTGGGTCTATCATATCCGGCTGGAAAACGGCCGTGATGACACGGTGCAGCTGTGCACCCGCCACTGGCGCATCACCGATTCCCGCGGAATGGTGAACATCGTCGATGGCGAGGGGGTTGTCGGTGAAACGCCGGTGCTCAAGCCCGGCCAGACGCATGACTATGTGTCAGGCTGCGAGCTTTCCACATCGAACGGCGCGATGGAGGGGCACTACACCTTCTCCACGCAGGACGGCCAGCTGTTCGAAGTGGCGATTCCCTACTTCCCGCTCGCTGCGCCTTCCAAGTAATCAGCGCCTCAAACGCCGGGACGTTGGTTTGTCCCATGCGCCCGCATCCGCGGGCGCGTCCTCGGTGCTGATCCCTCTGCTCCGCTACGGGGCACCTGCGGGCGGGCGGTCGCCCTTGCGGGCCTGCAGCCCGTTTCCAGCGCAAACTGATTGGCCTTGAATGGTCGCTGAGCCGAACGCGAAGCCAGCGCGTGACCACGCGCCGCCCGGTGGGGCGAAAGCCAAGGAGCGCGGATGCGCTCCGCCCGGCGATTGAGGGGCTTAACGAACTTTAGCCGGCGCCACGATCACGGCATTGGCCAGCAGCAGGTCCAGCCCGTCCATGAAGCCGCGCACGCTCGGGTCCTGCGCGAAGCCGATGGCCATGCCGCCACCGGCACGCTGAGCGACCATGTAGGGCTTGAAGGCCATCTGGCGGCGGTTCTCGTCCCACAAATATCCGCTGGCCAGGATATCGCCGGGGTCGGCAAAGCGGACCACGTTCATCCCCTGGTCGCGGTTGAGCGGGGCGAAGATCGTGTTGCCATCGGCGAAAACCACCGGAGCAGCATCGTCATATCCTGCAGACAGGAACGAGGTCGCGTCGATCTCGGTATTGAGCAGCGCACCGGGCAATGTGTCGGGCTGGCGAGGGCCGGAATTGATCGTCTCGCGATAGGCGGCGGCATTGGCGATCTCCGCGCCGGGGACCTGCCGTTCGGTTTCGCTGTCATCGGTCGGCTCGCTGCCCAGCGCGGTTTCGGTGGAGAGCGCAAATATCGCATCATCCCCCTGGCTGAAGGTGGGCAGGGCACCGTCCATCGCCACCACCACGCCGCCGCCGCGGGCATAGGCGGCAATCGCTGCGCGTCCGCCGCTGCCGAGTGTCGAGAGGCTGTAAGCGTCGGGCACCAACAGCACGTTGTAACGCGACAGGTCTGCCTGACCCACCATGTTGGTGCGGATCGGCGCGACCGGAATTCCGAGGCGCTGTTCCAGCGTATAGCGCAGCGATCCTGCTGAGAGCGGGTTAACCCCGTCATCCCACAGCATCGCCACTCTGGGCATGGCGAGGCGGGCGAAATTGTCGCTGCCAAGGTTGGGGCCACTGTCGACCCAGCCGCTCTGCAATGCGATCGTCTCCGCGCCCAGCGAACGGGCATGGGCGGCAAGCTCGTCCAGCCCTTCGGGATTGTCACCGCGCGCGAACACCACCGTGCCGCGCGGGAAGGTCTGCGAAGCGATGGTAAAGGCCTTTTCGGTGGCGCGGCCAACCATGCCGAGGCGCAGCGCATCAGCCACAAGGCGGACCTGTCCGCTGTCTGTCCAGCGCACGGCAAGGCCGAAAGCGCCGGGATCATCGGCGCGGTCCGGCATGGGCGCTTCGGCGGTGACGGCGGTGCCGCTGGCAGCGGAGCCGCACAGTGCGACATCGAGGCCCGACATCATGCCCACGGACCATGCGGTGGTGTCGTAAAGCTCATGCGGCAGGTCTGCATCGCGGCGGGCTTCCTGCTTGGCGATGAAGTCTGCCGGCAGCGGCGTATCGGCATCCAGCAGGCTGCGGATCAGGCGACCGGCGGGCTGGCTGCGCGACACGGCGAGGTAGCCTTCCGGGTAAGAGCGGCCGCAAGCGCTGGCGGGGCCTGCCACGCGGCTGACGGCAATCCCCTGGAAGGCGAGGCGGCGCGCCAGCTGTTCGGCGTTCCAGCCGCGCTGGGCAAGGTCGATCACATAGGTGCCGGTGCCGGCCTGTCCGGCAGCCGCACTGCGGCGGTGCTCGGCATAATCATTGAGGAACAGGTCGACATTGTCAGCCACGGTCTGCGCTGTTGCCAGTGTAGAGAGGAAGTGGTTGCGCACGCCATCGGCGTAGGTGAGTACCGTGCCGTCCTTGCGTTCCCAAACCAGCCCGCGTGCGCTCGCCTGCTCGAAGGTCATGGCGATCGAGCCGTTCAGCGTGGGCCATGTGTCGCCATAGCCGGGATAGAAAGCGTCAAAGACTTCGCGCGTGAAATAGGGCTGGCCCACGCGGTCGAGCCATGAGGCGATATTGCGACCGAGCAGCACCTGCTTCTGGCGCTGGCTCTGGGTAATGTTGGGATTGAACGGGTCTGCGGATGGCGGGAAGAAATAGCTCTCGTCTCCGCCCATCTCGTGGACATCCACCAGAACCACCGGCTGCCATTGCTGTACTGCCGCCACCTTGCCGCGCGTTTCGGGCTGGGTGAGGGCGAACCAGTCGCGGTTGAGGTCAAACAGGTAGTGGTTCACACGCCCGCCCGGCCATGGTTGGTCCGGCCCGGCGGTGTTGCGATCGCCAAATGGCGTCACGCCCAGGATCTGGCGATAGGAATTGACGAAACGCGCGCGCCCGTCGGGGTTCTGGCTGGGGTCGATCACCAACACGGACCGGTCCAAGATGTTATCGACCAGCGCATCCCCTTCGCTCGCCAGCAGGTGATAGGCGAGCGAGAGCGCCGCATCGGTGGAGGAAATCTCGTCCCCGTGCACGCCATAGGCAAGCCATGTTACCGGCAGCACATCATTCAGCTGCGAAGGCGGTGTGCCGGCGGCCAGACGTTGCAGGTCGGCCTGCACATTATCGATCCGCGCCATGTTTTCCGCACTGGTGATCACGGCATAGACCAGCGGGCGGCCTTCCCAGCTGGTGGCATATTCGACCAGCCGGAACCGGTCCGGCGCGGCTTCTGCCAGCGCTTCGAAATAGTCCAGCGCCTCTGCGGGAGAAGTAATCCGTTGCCCCGTTGCATGGCCCACCACCTGCTGAAGTGTCGGAATTTCTTCATCAAACGTGCCGTCAAGCATGCTTTGAGCATGGGCGGGGACAGATAGCCCCATGATGGCGAAGCTGAAGGCAAGTAGAATTCGGATCATGTAGGGGACTCCGGCGCCCAAGTCGGGTGAAGTCGCTGTGATGTGGTTTCACATGCAATGGGTCAAGCCCCATCCTTGGTTTGTGAGTGCAACAGCACGTCGCCGCGCGCTTGCCCATGCCGCTGGGGCGCATTACAGCGCGGGCCAGCCATGAAGCGCACGCACCTGCCCCTGAACGCCTTGCGCGTATTCGATGCCGCCGCGCGGCACCTGTCCTTTACCCGCGCTGCGGATGAGCTGGCGGTGACGCCTGCTGCCGTGGGCCAGCAGATCCGCGCACTGGAAGATGTGCTAGGCGTGGTGCTGTTCCGTCGCACGTCCAAGGGGCTGGAACTGACAGACGAGGCGGTGGCCGGTCTCGACCCCTTGCGCGAAGGTTTCCTGCGCTTCGAGGAAAGCGTGCAGGCGATGCAGGCGGGGCAGGCCAGCTCCAGCTATACCATCGCGGTACCGCGTGAATTCTATGCCCAGTGGCTGGCCCCGCGGCTTGCTGCCTTCCGCACGGCCAATCCCGATGTGCGCTACGTTCTGATTGCGGATGACGATGCCGATTTCACCGAGGCAAACCTCGACGTGGCGATCCGCCTTGTCGAAGGGCCGGGTGAACTCGAAGGCGTGCAGCTTGCCGCCGGTTGCCGTGTGACAGTGGCAGCACCTGATGCGGCCGATGGCTGGATTAGCTGGCCGGCCTTTCCGGCTCAGGAAGGTGAGGAAGTGCTGCTGCAGGTCGGCAATGCCGGACAGGCGCTGTCCTCCGCACTCGCTGGCCTTGGCCGTGCCACCATGCCCTGGCCGCTGGTGGCAGAAGCAATCGGTGACGGGCGCCTGGTCAAGCTGGCCGAAGAAGAGGATTGCCGCCGCGCCTACTGGCTGCTCGCCCCGCGTCCGCAATGGCGACAGAAGAAGGTCAAGGCTCTGGTCGCTCACCTTGCTGGCGAGTGACGGCCGAAACACCCACTCTTTGTACCCCGCGTTTCACCCTGCGTCCCTTGCAGAGGGGAGACGAACAGGCGTTGTTCACGGCGATGAGCGATCCGGCTCTGATGCGCTACTGGAGCCGCGGGCCCTTCACCGATATCGAGGAATTTCGCGCCTATCTGTTCGACCGTGAGTGGGACGGTCGCACATGGGTGGCCGTGCCCCGTGGCGGAGGCGATCCGGTGTTGCGGGTGGTTGCATCGGCAGAGGGCAAGGAGGTTGCCGAAATCGGGTACATCGTCGTGCCGGGAAACGAGCGGCAGGGTATTGCGCGTGAATGTGTCTCGGCGCTTGTCACCCACCTGTTTCGCGCAGAAGGCGTGCATCGCATCTTCGCCGATGTCGATCCGCGCAACACTGCCTCCAACCGGCTGATGCAATCGCTGGGCTTCACCAGGGAGGCGCATCTGCGCCACGCGATGAAAACGCACATCGGCTGGTGCGATACCTGGCTGTGGGGCCTGCTGGAAGATGAATGGCCGCTCTAGCGGTGATTAATCTTTGACCTGATAGAGCATTTGTGGTGCTTGTGGGGATGGCCTGCGGGCAAGAATTTGAAGGGACTCATCATGACACTGCCATTCGGCAAAACCGCACTTCTGCTGGGGGCTGCGGCTTTGCTCGCACCTGTCACGGCATCCGCACAGAATGTTCGCGATCTCAATTCCGAAGTCAGCGATGTGCTCATTTTCGAAGGCTCGGTGCGGGATGAGCCGGTGGTCTTCCGCTACAGCATGGCGGCAGAATCCTCGCTGATCGTGGACGTGATCCCCACCGGCGAGAGCGAGCTTGATCCCATGGTCACCATCACCGATGCCGACACCGGCGAGGTGCTGGTGGAAGATGATGATGGCGGTGAAGGCCTTGCCAGCCGCGCGGTGGTTTTCGCCAGCGAGCCGCGATCCATCGAGATTACCGTTTCCGCCTTCGCCTTCTTCTCCGGCGAGGAAAGCGCCGGGGCCTTCGAACTGAAGCTGCGCCCGGGTGACCAGACGCCGGAACCGCTGCGCGCAATCGCCTTTGGCGAACAGGCAAGCGGCACGCTCGACGGCGAGAACCTGCAGCTGTTCAGCATTACCGGCAGCGAAGGCGAACTGCTGCAGGTGGCGCTGGTCGCCGATGGCGATGATCTTGACCCGATGCTGACGCTCTACAGCGGCGAGGGCACTTTTGGCGAGGAACTGGCCAGCGACGACGATGGCGGCGAAGGGCTGAATTCGCTGCTGCGCTTCGTGCTGCCTGCAGACGGCACCTATACCATCGCGACACAATCCTATTCCGGCACCAGCGGCGGATATACGCTGCGTGTTGGGCCGCCGCGTACCCATACCATCCAGCCTCCGCAGCAGGTGCTGGGGCTGGGCAAGGCCCCGTCCGGATATATCGGCGCAGGCTATGAAAACGGCAGCCTCGATCCTTCCACCATCACCTATCAGCTGACCGAGGAGGCGATTGCTGCCATCCGCGCCGGCAGCGGCGAGGTGACGATCAACATGACCGCGCAGGAGAGTGAGGATCCCTTCTTCCCCAGCACGATCGATCCCTACATCGAAGTCGGGTTCGAAACGCCGCTCGGCTATGCCACGGTGCTGAATGATGACGATGGCGGCGAGGGCCTGAATTCGCGGCTGGTGGTGGACCTCGGCTCAATCGCCAGTGACGGTGACTGGCTGGAACGCCTGCGGATCACGGCAAGCTCCATTGGCGAAGGCGGCGCTTTCGAGCTGGAGATCACCGAAGGCGGCTTCTGATCCGAACCAACCCTGCGCAGGGGCGGCTGGGCTAAGGCTCGGCCGCCCCTTCGTGTATCCGGGCCTAGCGCTTGCCGCTGAGCAGGATCGCTCCAAGCCGGGCAGCGCGTTCATCGGGCAGCGCAGCGAGCGCGGAATGGGCGATCGCGCCCACATCGCATTGCACCTGCGCGCTCTCGCGCCTGAGGCCGAATGCGCCGTTGAAGAAATCGGCGACCTGTGCCTCGCTCATGCCCATGTTGAGCATCACGTCGGCATAGGCATCGATATCCGCCCTGGTCGGGCCTTCGCGTTCGGTCGGCATGTCGATAGCGGCGGCCATGGCCTGCAGCTTTATGCGGGCAGCGGCCCCGATCAGTTCCTGCGCTTCCAGCGTGGGCAGGTCGGTCGGGCCCAGGCCATCCATGGAGAAGCGGGCGCAAAGGCGTGTATCCTGCGCTGCCAGCATTTCGGTGACGGCAATTGCCGCATCGCGCATTTCGAGGATCTTGGCATCGGGCGCCTCGGCGAAAATCGGCCCGTTGCGCTGCATGAAGATCTCGAAATAGCGATCACCTCTAGCGATGGCATCCAGTGGCTGGCCCCGCTCGAGATAGGCTTCCATCATCCGCGCCTTCAGGTTGGCGTGGTCTTCGGGAAATTCCTCTTCCAGGGTGGTGTAGCTGGCTGCGAACGCCGGATGGTCCTCCATCTCCTCGTCGATCCGGGCCTCGATGGCTTCAGGCGTATTGCGACCCACCAGCGCATCGAAGGCGCCCATGTTCCAGGCTGCTGCGGCTGCGACACCCAATGCGACGAGGACGGCGATGGCCCCCAGTCCCTTGACCAGATTGTTTCCCATGGTCCCCCGCTCCAATACGAACAGGAAAAGACATGACCGCTTGCTGGCGATGGCATAAGCCCCTGCGATGGCATCAGCCTGCCAATCTCCTTCCCGGAAGATGTCGGCAATGTCCGCATTTCCTCCAGAAGGGTTGGCAAATATACCAGCCTCACTGATGTGCTGGGGGTGAAGCTGGGTACGGCAGACGCGACGGTGGACAGGCTGCGCTGCGGGGTGCCCACGCTGGTGGGCTAAGGGACATCACGCTCGCGGGTCCACTCTTCACCCGCAGCGTGAAAAGGGGCCGCATCCTGGTGTGGGGTGCGGCCCTTTCTTCATGTCAGTGGAAGCGCGGCTCAGCCGTCGGCCTCTTCCTCGTCATCAGCGGGCGGGGGCGGGCCAAAGCCGGGCCGCGGGCCGGTGCCGGGGTCATGGTCGAATGGCTGGGCGAAGCGCGAACGATCATCGTTCTCGGCCGTCACCGGATCTTCCTCGCCAGCGGCAATGCGGGCCTGCTGGGCGCGCGATGCGCTGATATAGTCACGCGGCATGTAATTGCCCTCGTGGCAGGCATATTCAAAGAACTGGTAGTCATCGTCCCGCGTCCAGGCGAGGCGCGTGGTCCATGGCTGTGTGTAGACCTTGGGGTCGGTGTAGGTCAGCTCGTGGATGATGGTGTCCGGCCCGGTCATGGTCAGGCGCTCCACCGTCATTGCTTCGGTGCTCATCGGCACGGTGTTGAAGGCCGGTACATCCAGCGTGCCGGTGAACTGGGTTGCCATGTTGAGCGGGCTGGCCGAGCGTTCGGACACAACTTCGGTGGCGGAATCGCCCGAGACGATGTTGGTTGTCTCGATCACCAG